>JBCBZA010000039.1:0-28105 GCA_039815575.1 Bacteroidota bacterium
AAGTCCATGTTTTTGTTGTACATCGATAATTTCCCGTAATCGCCTTTTTTTGGTTTCTTCGGGCACATCATCATCCAATTTATGTGCAGCCCGGGTACCGGGACGTTCAGAATAGGCAAACATGAAACCAAAATCATACTTCACGTATTCCATTAGGGAAAGGGTATCTTGATGGTCCTTTTCCGTTTCGGTGGGAAAACCTGCGATCATATCTTGACTTATGGCGCAGTCCGGTAGTATTCTTTTGATATTGTCAATAAGCTCAAAATATTCCTCTCGTGTATGCAATCGGTTCATCACTTTTAAGACGCGGTCGCTACCACTTTGTACAGGTAAATGGATGTACTTACAGATATTTGGAAACTTAGCCATGGTCTCAATGACATCCAAAGTCATATCCTGAGGGTTGGAAGTAGAAAACCGAATCCGCATTTTAGGTTGGGCCAAGGCCACCATTTCCAACAGGTCTGCGAAATTGACCGCAGTAGCTTTTTGTATTTCTGAAGCCCGGTAAAAGTCTTTTTTAAGGCCTCCACCATACCAGAGGTAACTATCTACATTTTGCCCCAATAAGGTAATCTCTTTAAATCCCCTTTGCCACAGGTCATCAACTTCTTCCAATATGGATTGTGGATTACGGCTTCGCTCCCGTCCCCTGGTGTAGGGTACCACGCAGAAGGTGCACATATTATCACAGCCCCGGGTTATGGAAACAAAAGCAGTAACACCATTGGAGTTTAAACGAACCGGTGCAATGTCCCCATAGGTTTCATCTTTGGACAATAGCACATTGACAGCATCCCTTCCTTCATCGATTTCTTGGATCAGATTGGGTAGGTCTTTGTAGGCATCTGGCCCTACTACCATATCCACAATCTTCTCTTCTTCCAGGAATTTACTCTTTAAGCGTTCTGCCATACAACCCAGAACACCTACTTTCATACCTGGATTTACCTTCTTTACGGCATTGAACTTTTCCAAGCGTTTGCGAACCGTTTGTTCCGCTTTTTCCCGTATGGAACAGGTATTGACCAAGACCAGATCAGCTTCAACCAATTCATTGGTTGTACTGAACCCTTCTTTGGCCAAAATTGAGGCTACCACCTCACTATCGGAAAAGTTCATTTGACAGCCATAGCTTTCTATGTATAGCTTTCTAGAATGGTCGATTTTGGTGTCCAAGGTAAGCGTGGTACCCTGTTTATCCTCCTCGATGATCTTTTCTGTTAAATGACTGTTCATTGGTTCTTCCAAAAATCAAGGATGCTAAGATACTATTTAACCCAGAAGTATGACAATTTGGCAGCCAAAAATGAACTTTTTAGCTTTTATTTAGCTAAAAAGTTATCGGTATCACGATACGCATCTATGATCGCTTGTTCTCCCGTGGGACCGTCTATTGAATTTCCGTGTTCCATTCCCAAAATGCCTTTGAATCCTTTGCCGTGAATGTACTTAAAGACGTTTCCATAATTAATTTCACCCGTAGTGGGCTCTTTTCTTCCGGGATTGTCGCCAATTTGAAAATAAGCGATTTCATCCCAGCAGGCCTCAATATTCGGAATCAGATTTCCCTCCTGTATTTGTTGATGGTAGATATCGAAAAGAATTTTACATGAGGGGGAATCAACGGATTTGCAAATTTCAAATGCTTGAGGGCTCTCAGACAGGAAAAGGTTGGGATGGTCCCTGAAATTTAGTGGCTCCAGTACCATGACAAGCCCATGCGGTTCTAAAATTTCCGATGCCCTTTTTAGGGTTTCCACAACGTGCGCGGTTTGATAGGCTTTTTTCAACCTGGAATCAATATGCCCGGGTACTACCGTCATCCATTTGGCATTTACCCTTTTGGCAACTTCTACGGATTCCTTTATCTGTAGAAGGAATTCATTTCTAAGGGCTTTATCGCCACTGGCCAAATTTGGTTTGTCCCAATAGATTTTATGGGCAACAAAGACCCCCATGGCCATCTCCCTTTTCATTAGGGTACTTGCTATTTTTTCCTGAAGGACAATAGGCCTACCTTTCATACCATTGTCCTCAAAAGCGGGGAATCCTTGATCCGCCATAAAGTTGAGCTGGTCTATGGGGTCGTCTCCGGCCAAATCCTTAAACATGCCCAAATGTGGTGCATACTTTAAATTGAAATTGTATGTTTCTGCCAAGGTACTTTGGTCGTTGTAAAGGTTGGGCATGATACCTAAGGTTGTGGTAGCCATAGCCGTTTTATGCATAAAAGCTCTTCTCCGCATTTTTTAGTTCATAGTTTTTATTTGTCTTTAACTGAACTTTGTAATCCCGGGCATAGGGATGGTATAAGCGCCATTTTCATCGGGTGAGACTGGGGCTTGGCTGTTCCAGCTTAAGTTATCCGGAACTAGGCTTTGGGTTGTGTTCAATGCCTGTTCCCAGGTAATGGTCTGACCGGAATAAGTGGCCATACGTCCCATGATTGCCGTTAAGGTGGATTTGGCGGCATTTTCTGCATCGGAAATAACTTCTTTATTTCTAATGGATGCAAAAAGCCGATCGTGTTCCACTTGGTAAGGGTTGGGATCATGTTCCTTATTTGCGTCCAAAACGGTAGTTCCTTCCAAATCGGTAATCAGTCCTTTTTGCGTTACGATGGAACCCTTGGTCCCTTGGAAGGCCTCATCAACCCGATTAAAACACCCTTTTTGATGTCTGCATTGACTGGAAATTACAGCACCGCTGGGG
Source organism: Bacteroidota bacterium (assembly GCA_039815575.1). Lineage (GTDB taxonomy): Bacteria > Bacteroidota > Bacteroidia > Flavobacteriales > Flavobacteriaceae > Croceivirga. Next base: position 2,719 of record JBCBZA010000039.1, read on the forward strand.
TAGGTAAACTCCACAAAATGGTGGTCATAGATTTCCCCATGGTCGGGTCCCGTTCTGGTTTGTCGCCCACCCATACCCTGCGCGGACTTTGGATATTCACCAATGAACCAGTTAGCCACATCAATATTATGAATATGCTGTTCTAAAATATGGTCACCACATAGCCAATTAAAGTAATACCAATTGCGCATCTGGTATTCCAATTCACTTTGCCCCGGTTGTCTTTTCCTTAGCCATACACCGGCACTGTTCCAATAGATTTGTCCTGAAAGTATTTTACCGACCGTTCCTTTTTGGATTTCATCGAAAAGTGCGTTGTACTTTTTCTCATAGTGACGCTGAAGACCTACCACGACGTTCAATCTTTTTTGCTTTGCCAATTTTGCGGATTCTAAAACCCGGCGTACCCCTGCCGGGTCAGTGGCAATGGGTTTCTCCATAAAAATATGCTTGTCCTGTGCTACGGCATATTCAAAATGTGAAGGTCTAAAACCGGGAGGGGTGGCAAGAATGACCACATCGGCCAGGTCTATGGCTTTCCTGTAGGCATCGAAGCCAACAAAACGATTTTTTCCCTTTACCCGGATTTTACGCTCACCGTCAAAATGCTCCGTAATGGCAGAAAGACTACTATCCAAACGATCTTGGAAAGCATCTGCCATGGCCACCAATTCAACATCGGGATCGGCAGTAAGGGCCTGTACTGCCGCACCTGTGCCACGTCCTCCACAGCCTACTAGGGCAAGTTTGAGTTTCTGGTTCCCCTCCATATAATTCATAGCATTCATGGATGTACTGGTGGCCATAACGGCTCCTGTGGCCAGTCCTGTGGTTTTGACAAATGTTCTTCGGGTTAAGGTATCTTCTTTACTTTTTTTAGTATCTCTTTTCATGTCTTTATGATTTAGTATGTTTTTCTTTCCAATAGAGCTGTTGTTCTTTTTTACTCGGAGTTTGGTACGGGCGAACAATTCGAAACCCGATGAATGGAGCATCAGTATGCCACCATTTGCTTTTGGGTATTTGGGGGTCGCGGGCTTTCCATGTTTTACTCGAAGCCATTCTGGATGCGCTTCTAAGCGCTTCCATTGGACTGGACCAAGAACCACCTCTAAGTGTTCTAGGATAGGTCGTTACAGGCTTCTTAAAAGGATTGCCTGTTTTTTTTCGTTTGGTGTAGGTGTCCGTTGCATATTCATCCAACGTCCATTCCGCTACATTACCATGCATGTCATACAGACCTAAAGGGTTTGGTTTTTTGAGTCCCACTTTGTGGGAAGTACCATTACTGTTTTTGACGGACCATGCAAAATCATCAATTTGCAAGGTATCATCACCAAAAGAATAAGCAGTTTGCGTGCCAGCTTTACAAGCGTATTCCCATTCGGCCTCAGTAGGTAATCTATAAAAATTACCTGTCATGGCAGAAAGCCATTCGCAGAACTTTGAAGCCGAATATTGTGTCATATTTACAGCAGGATATCCTTCAATTCCCATCCCATTGGTCATATCCACATAAGGAATGGTGGCTCCCGCAACAGCATCAACACTAAGGGATACCTCGCTCCCAATTTCTTGGGTATTGTGTAAGTGATCGATTTGTCGTTCCACAAATAGATTATAAATATCCCAGGTAATTTCAAATTGTGCCATCCAAAAGGAGTCTATATTGACCCTATGCTGAGGTCCTTCATCCTGCAATCGACCCACCTCATCCTCGGGACTGCCCATGGTAAAAGCGCCCCCTTCTACGGCAACCATTTCTATTTGATGTTCGGTTCCGGAAATCTTTTGGGAATAAGAGTCAAAAGGCTTCTGGGATATCATGCTTTGGAACCCAAAAAAAACGGATATCAAAAAAAAGATTCTCAAATGAAGGAGATTGTAAATGAATGATTTAAATGTATGACTTAATCCATTATTTTTTCAAGTTTTTTTAAAATTTAAAACGCAACTTTGTTCAACAAAAACCATCTATTTAACGTTATTTCAAAAGAAAACTTCAACAAAAAACGTAGAAAATGGAAAAGAACGCCCTACTGATTTTATCTTTTTTGACCGTAATCCTTTTTTCATGTGAGAACAATGATAATGAAGAAGATGGTGAATTTGCCGATTTTTTGGTGGCCAGACCCATTACAATGACCCAGGCTGAGTTTGCCAATAGCGTAGCCATTATTGACCCTACCCCTATAGATGAATCCGGTAAGATTTATGCCTATCAGGACTATATTTTTGTGAATGACAAGTACAAAGGGGTACATGTAATTGATAATACCAATCCAGAATCCCCACAGAAAATTTCCTTTATCAAGATTGCAGGTAATGTGGATATATCTGTGAAAGATGACTTTCTGTACGCTGATAGTCTTACGGATTTGATAGTGCTTGATATATCGAATATCAATAACATTCAGATGGTAAATCGTTTGGAAGGGGTATTGAGGGATAATGTGGTGTGGCCGGCTGCCGAAATTTTCGAGTGGGAAGACATCGACTATGAAAATGAAATTTTGGTAGGATGGGAAACCACGGTTGAACGCCGAAGGATTGAAGATGTTCAAATAGACTTCTTTGCCGAGGATCTGGCAACGGCAAATGAATCGGGAAATACAGGCCAGGGAGGTTCTTTGGCAAGATTCAAGATTGTTGGCGATTACCTGTACGCTGTGGATAGCCATAGCATTAATGTTTTTGATATTTCTAATTTGGAGACTCCTCAAGATTTAGAAGATGTGTATGCGGGATTTGATATCGAGACCATTTTCAATAGGGGGGAACACCTATTTTTGGGCAGTATGCGGGGGATGTACATTTATTCTATTTCCAATCCCGCCACACCCACTTTTCTGTCCGAGTTTGAACATGGTACGGCCTGTGATCCTGTAGTGGTAGATGAAAACCATGCTTATGTGACCCTCCGTGGAGGAAACTTTTGTGGTGCCACTGAAAGCGGCTTGTACATTGTGGATATCTCCATTATTGAACGACCCGAACTCAAGGTCATTTATCCCATGGATGAACCCTATGGACTAGGCATCAAAGATGACAAACTGTTCGTTTGCGATGGAAATTCTGGATTGAAGGTGTACGATAAATCTGCCGTCCCAGACCTTCCGCAGTTAAATCATTTTAAGGATATTGTTACGTTCGATGTTATCCCTATGGAAGAACAGTTGTTGATGGTTGGTGATGGAATCCTCTATCAATACGAATATCTGGATGATCAAATTGAGCTGATCAGTAGTTTGAACCTGAACTAGAATGAAAGCATTTCGATTCGTTTTTTGGACCATGGTCCTAATCGTATGGGTTTCATCTTCATGTGCCTCTGATGATGGACAAACAGAAGCTTTAGAGATGCAATTGAACGCACTTATGGCACTTTCTGAAAGCGTGGCTTGTGAGGATGATACGGAATGGAGGTTTGCAGGGATTGGGGCCAAACCTTGTGGTGGACCCACAGGTTATATTGCGTACTCCATTCGCATTGATACGGCGGATTTCCTAAGGCGATTGGAGGATTACAATGAAGCCGTTCGGGCCAGAAATGAACGCGAGGGTTTAATTTCGGATTGTGCTCTTGAACCCGTACCTTTTGGAGTACAATGCCAAGATGGAAAGCCCGTATTGATTTTTAGCCCTTGCGATTTGGAACCGGATGGCGGACTTTGCAATGCAGCATTTCCAAGGTATTATTTTGATAAGGAAGCACAGCAGTGCAAAGAGTTTATTTGGGGAGGCTGCAACGGTACGGTACCTTTTGAAACTATGGAAGCCTGCAAGGAATGCGAAGGTGGTTGATGATAAAACCTAAAGAAGATCTTAATAAGACATTTACAATAATAGATGAAAATATCCCGTTTTTTACGGGATATTTTTTTGGTTTCCGTTTCTAGAGAAAAATTGAAATTAAAAAATTCACATACTTTTGTTGCCATTAAATCCAATCGAATGCCCAAGAACTTAGTCATCGTCGAGTCCCCAGCAAAGGCTAAAACCATAGAAAAATTTTTAGGAAAAGAGTACCAAGTGGAGTCCAGTTTCGGTCATATTGCCGATTTGCCTTCCAAGGAATTGGGGGTGGATGTGGAGAAGAATTTTGAACCGAAATATATCGTCGATAAAGAAAAGAAGGCTTTGGTTAAGAAGCTCAGGGATTTGGCCAAAAAAGCGGAGACGATATGGTTGGCCAGTGATGAGGATCGTGAAGGTGAAGCCATTTCATGGCACTTGGCAGAACAGTTGGGATTGGATGGTGAAAAAACCAAACGCATTGTTTTCAACTCCATTACAAAATCAGCGATTCAACGGGCAATTGAAAACCCCCGCACAATTAATTATGATTTGGTCAATGCCCAACAAGCACGAAGGGTTTTGGATAGACTTGTAGGATATGAGCTTTCCCCTGTCCTATGGAAAAAAATAAAACCCGGACTCTCAGCAGGGCGGGTTCAATCGGTTGCTGTGCGATTGATCGTGGAACGCGAACGCGATATCGATGCATTTGATCCACAAGCTAGTTTTAGGATAAAGGCATCATTTAAAACTGCCGATGGGAAAAATTTTGATGCAAAGCTGAATAAAGCATTTGAGAGTAAAGAGGCAGCCGAAGATTTCCTAAAAAAGAACATTGGGGCAGATTTTTCAGTAGCCAAATTGGATAAGAAGCCTGCAAAGAAATCCCCCGCCGCACCATTTACCACATCTACCTTACAGCAAGAGGCGTCCAGAAAATTATATTTTTCGGTAGGTCGAACCATGCAGGTAGCCCAGCGCTTATATGAGGCCGGTCTCATTACTTATATGAGAACCGATAGTGTCAATCTTTCCCAAGAGGCACTAAATGCAGCCAAAAGCGCTATAGTTTCCAACTACGGCGAAGCGTACAGTACGGTAAGGAATTACACAGGAAAATCCAAAGGTGCTCAAGAGGCACACGAAGCCATACGTCCAACAGACATGAAGTTACAGTCTCCAAATTTGGAACGAGATCAAGCAAAGCTCTACGAACTTATTTGGAAGCGAACGTTGGCCTCCCAAATGAGCGATGCCCAATTGGAACGTACCAATGTCAAAATTGAATCAAGTGGTCATTCTGAAGAATTTTCGGCCAACGGGGAGGTAGTCACTTTTGATGGTTTTCTAAAAGTATATCTGGAAGGAGTGGACGAGGAAGATGCGGTTGAGCAGGAAGGAATGCTCCCAGCCATGAGTGTGGGTGAAGCATTGGACAATAATTATATCAGTGCTACGGAGCGATTCTCAAGACCCCCTTATCGTTATACAGAGGCTTCTTTGGTTAAAAAATTGGAAGAGTTGGGTATTGGTCGACCTTCTACCTACGCCCCAACAATCTCCACCATTCAAAATAGGGGATATGTTCAAAAAGGGACGATTGAAGGAGCGGAGCGTTCTTATGTTGAACTCGTTTTGGAGTCGGAAAAATTAAGCGAAAAGAAGTTAACCGAAACTGTGGGCTCTGACAAAGGCAAGTTGGTGCCTACGGATATTGGGATGATTGTAAACGACTTTCTGGTCAGTCATTTTACCAATATTTTGGATTACAACTTTACTGCTAAACTGGAAGAGGATTTTGATGAAATAGCAACCGGAGGTGAAGATTGGCAGAAGATAATGCGCGAGTTCTACGAAAATTTCCACCCTAAGGTTTTGGATGTTGAAGAAAATGCAGAACGTGCCAGTGGGGAACGTGTTTTGGGAACCGACCCAAAAACAGGACGCCAGGTAGCCGCTCGTTTAGGACGATTTGGGCCTATGGTCCAGATCGGTACGGTTGAAGAAGAGGAAAAACCCTTGTTCGCCAGCTTATTGCCAGACCAATCCATTTCTACGATCACCTATGAGGAAGCTATGGAGTTGTTTCAACTTCCTAAAAAACTAGGGGTTTATGAAGGCGAGGAAGTAGAAACCAATGTAGGGCGTTATGGTCCCTATGTCCGTTTTGGAAAAAAGTTCATTTCGTTGGGCAAGGGGGAAAGTGCTTTTGATGTGGATATGGAACGGGCCATTGAACTGATTAAAGAGAAACAAAAGGCAGATGCGCCCATAGCCCATTATGAAGGCAAGGATGTAACGAAAGGCGTAGGTCGTTTTGGCCCTTTTATCAAGTGGGATGGAATGTTCATCAATGTAAACAAGAAATACGATTTTGATAATTTGTCACAGGCCGATATCGAAGAATTGATTGAAACAAAAAAACAAAAAGAAAAGGAAAAATTGGTTCAGTCTTGGCCTGACGAGGGCATCCGCATTGAAAAGGCAAGGTGGGGCAGGCATAACGTCATTAAGGGAAGAATTAAGGTTGAGCTCTCAAAAGATGTGGATGCTGCCAAACTTTCTTTAGAGGCTGCTAAAGAACTTATCGAGAAAAAAACACCGAAAAGAAAAACAAAAACTAAGGCAAAAGCTAAATAATGAACCCATTTAGACATTTTGTCCCGAGAGTTATCGGGATGGGGTGAAAATCAAATGTTACGTTCTGTTGAAAGCTTTTTTGAGTTGCATAGCAGGACTGCGAAAGGAAAAAAAGACAATAACAGGGTTATAAACAATGATTTTTTAGGAAATTTGAAAGGTTTAAATGAGTTCAATACACCCCAATTATGGCATTTGATTTTTTAGTGCCAGTAAGTGAAAAGGTTTTGGCCTTTTCAGAATTTCTACCCCCACAGGCACTGGGAAAAAATATTTATAAGCATACAGAAAAAAAAGGACTTCCGGTCTTTGCCAATGCAACGGTTGCCATTTTTGGCGTTCTGGAATCCAGAAATGCCTTTGAAAAGAAACCGGAAAAACTTGATGTTGATGCCCTACGGATAGAACTGTATCGGTTAATGATGGGGAACTGGAACTCCACGATCATCGATATCGGAGATATTGCGGAAGGTGACTCCGTGGAGGACACTTATTTTGTGGTCAAGCAAATTATGGCTGGGCTACTTGAGGAGAAAATCATACCCATTATTATAGGAGCAACACAGGACATCACTTTCCCCACCTATAGGGCCTTTGATGGTATCAAAGATATGATCAACTTGGTGTCCATTGATAGTCGATTTGATTTTGGGGAGGACGACGAGTTGATTTCTTCAGAATCTTACATGAGTAAAATCATTACGGATAAGCCCAATAACCTGTATAATTTTTCGAACCTGGGCTATCAGAGCTATTTCAACGCCCAGGAAGAAATTGATTTGATGGAACGTCTTTTTTTTGACGCCCACAGATTGGGAGATATCATCGCGGATTTGACCATGGCCGAACCAGTCTTAAGAAATGCCCATTTGGTGAGTTTGGATATGCGTGCGGTAAAAGCAAGCGAAATGGGGGTATCCTCAAGTTTTTCCCCCAACGGTTTTGACGGAAGGGAGATATGTGCCATTGCACGTTATGCTGGCATAAGTGATAAGGCCCGGGTCTTTGGTATTTATGAAATGGAAAACACACCACTTTCATCTAGACTTGTGGCACAAATTATATGGTACTTTATTGAAGGGTTAAGTTTTAGGGTTACAGAGGTGCCAACTTCGAACGACGAGGACTTCACCAGGTTTACCGTACCTACGGATACTGAGGAATTGGTATTCTTTAAAAGCCATGTTACCGAACGATGGTGGGTAGAAGTTCCTTCTATTTTGCCAGAGCATACTAAAAATAATTCAGTGGCGTTATTACCATGCACTCAACAGGACTATTTAGAGGCATGTAATCAAAATATTCCTGAAAGGTGGCTTAAAGCTTATAAGAAAGGCTTGAACTGAAACAAATATTTTTGGTAGTTAAACCGTATTGGCACAATAATTTGCTCAAATTGAAGTTTTGTGATTATGAAATTGTGTTGCACAGTTTACAATCTTAAATCGAAAATTTAACCTAAAGTATGAGAAAGCTATTATTATCATCTCTGGTACTTGTTTTTTTAATGACCAGCTGTGGGTCAAAATCAAGGTCTAAAGGTGAGTTAGTTGGTGTGCGGGGGAAGAAATGGTATCCCGAGAAGCCATATGGAATGGAATTGATCCCTCGGGGTTCCTTTATCATGGGTAAGGCCGATGAAGATCAGGCCAAGATATTGAACGCTCCTACTAGAACTGTTACCGTACGTTCCTTTTATATGGACGATACGGAAATTACCAATAGTGAATACCGGCAGTTCGTTGAATGGGTAAAGGATTCCGTTGCTAGAACCAAAATGGCCATTTTGGCCGATGAACTCGGTCTTGGGCCAGAGGATGACGATACTATTGGTGAGTTTGCCTTTCAAAGTGCGGACACCACCAAACTCTCTGTTTGGGAAAAGTATAAAATTGACAATTATCTTGGTATGGGTGATGATCCTTATGAAGGATATGCCCTAAACAAGAATGTGGATTTGGTATGGGATACCAATGATTATCCCGATGAATTCTATGCCGAAGTAATGGACTCCCTGTATTTGGCGGAGGAAGAAACATACAATGGTCAACGTACTGTTGATGTAGGACAATTGAAGTACAAATACAATTGGATGGATATTGAAGCTGCTGCACGTGCTAAGTCAGGTAAACGAAGTGATTTCATTAAATCCGAGCAATTGGAAATCTACCCAGATACTACGGTTTGGATACGCGATTTTGAATATTCCTACAATGAACCCATGCACAATGACTACTTCTGGCATGATGCCTATAGTGATTACCCAGTGGTAGGTGTAAATTGGCAACAGGCCAAGGCATTCTGTCATTGGAGGACCAAATTCAAGAACGATGACCAAAAGAGTCGTGGCAAGCAATTTGTAAATCAATTCCGTTTGCCTACAGAAGCGGAATGGGAATATGCTGCAAGAGGAGGTATAGAAGGAGGTACTTATCCATGGGGAGGTCCGTATGTGATAAGTGATACAGGTTGTTTTATGGCCAACTTCAAACCACAACGGGGAGATTATGCGGCCGATGCGGCCCTGTATACGGTTGAAGCTAAGTCGTACGAACCTAATGATTTCAATCTGTACAATATGGCTGGCAATGTATCGGAATGGACTAATTCCAGCTACGATCCAGGGGCATATGACTATGTTTCCACAATGAATCCTAATGCCGGTGCAGGTCAAAATAAGAGAAAAGTTATACGTGGAGGTTCATGGAAAGATGTGGCGTACTTCTTACAAGTGAGTACACGGGATTATGAATATCAAGATTCTGCCCGAAGCTATATTGGCTTTAGGACAGTACAGGATTATATGGGAGAAGAAGATTCCACAAGGGGTCAAGGCCTTCCAAACAGATAGAAAAGAATAATTTTACAAATCAGTAACCAATTCTTATTTAAATACTTAATTAAAACTAAAATTATGGCACAGTCAAAATCAACAAAGAAACTGTTTAACATGGCCTACGGCCTTGGAGCATCAGTGGTAATCATTGGTGCGTTGTTTAAAATCCTTCACTGGGAGTTTGGTCCACTTACCGGTGGATTACTTCTTGCGGTAGGACTTATTACTGAAGCATTGATTTTTGCAATCTCTGCATTTGAACCAGTAGATGACGAGTACGATTGGTCTTTGGTATATCCAGAGTTAGCCAATGGTCAACAATCCAAAGGAAAGAAAAATGACGTGAAGGAAGCTCAAGAAGCTGAGGGTATCCTTGGAAGAAAATTAGATGAGCTTTTGAAAGAAGCTAACATTGATTCTGAGTTGTTTAATAGCTTGGGTGAAAGTATCAGAAGTTTTGAAGGAGCTGCCAAAGATATGGCCCCGACTACGGATGCCATTCAGAACACCCAAAAATATTCTGAAGAGTTGTCCCATGCTGCTGCCCAAATGGAATCTTTGAACAGTTTGTATAAAGTACAATTGGAAAGTGCTAGCCGTCAAGCTTCCATCAATGAGGAAGTGGTACAAAACGCTGGTGCACTTAAAGAACAAATGGAGTCTTTGGCTACTAACCTTTCTTCATTGAATGGAGTATATGGTGGTATGCTATCCGCTATGTCCAAAAACTAATTAGGCCCCCAATTAAACCAAACTTTAATCACATTTAATTAAAACTAATTAGTAAAATGGCAGGAGGAAAACAAACACCACGTCAAAAGATGATCAACTTAATGTACTTGATCTTCATTGCGATGTTGGCCTTAAATATGAGCAAGGAGGTTCTTGCGGCTTTCGGTCTAATGAACGAAAAGCTGGAACAATCCAATGCTAAAACAGATGAAAACAACTTGGCCTTTTTTGAAAACTTAGCCACAAAAGCTTCTGAAAATGAGGCTGAGTATGGGGCTCTTTACAAAAATGCCCAAGAAGTAAAAGAACTTTCCACAAAGTATTACAATTACTTGGAAGGATTGAAAAAAGAAATGACCGCAGATTTGGAAGATCCAAAAGACTATGTCGTTATGGATAAATCTGACTTTTTAGATAATCTTTTTTTCCAAGGTGATAATTTGAAGCCTGAAGGTAAAAAGTTCTTGGATATGATCAATAACTACCGAAATGGTGTTGTTAGCGAACTTCCTAAAGGAAAGTTTGAAGATATCAAAGAAGCTGTTAAAACCCGATTCGCTACGGGCGATGGTAAAAAGGATGATGGTAAAATTGAAAAGAGGGATGGAACGCGACAAGATTGGATCAATTACCATTTTGAGGGCTTCCCTTTAGTAGCTTCCTTGACCAAGATTACGCAGTTGCAAGCTGATATTAAAGCTACCGAGCAAGAAGTGCTAAAAGGACTTTTGGAAGGAAACTTGACAGCTGCGGTTTCTTTGAAGAATTTTGCTACTTCCTTGAATGCTTCTAAATCTGCTTTTTACAGTGGAGAGAAGTATGACGGAAAAATTATAATAAGCAAAACGGATAAAACTTCAACTCCGGTAAGGGCAGAATTGACCTTAGATGGCAGAAAGTTGACCGAAGGAAGGGATTTTCGTTTGGAAGCAGGTGGTGTACAAATGTTGATCAGCTCAGGTTCAGCTGGTGACCATGAGGTTGCAGGGATGTTGTACTTTATGCAAGATGGCAAGGAAATTGAAGTTCCAGTTTCCAATAAGTTTGCTGTAATCAACAAACCAAATGCTGCTGTAATTTCTGCTGATAAGATGAATGTTGTATACCGTGGTGTTGCTAACCCAATGACGATTTCCATCCCTGGAATTCCGGACAACAAAGTTTCGGCTTCTGCTGCTGGTTTAAGAAAGGTAAGTGGCAGTAAATACATCATGAATCCAGGTACTGGTCGTCAAATTACGATTAATGCTTCTGGGGTATTGCCAGATGGGCAGCGTATTAGCACTCCAGCAACCTTCCGTATTAAGGATATTCCAAGACCGGCAGGTACCATTCGTGGAGAGGCGGGTAGCATTAAAATGCCAAGAAGGAACTTAGAGATTTCTACCATAGGTTCTATGTTGGAAGACTTTGACTTTGACTTGAACCTTGCCGTTAGCGGATTTAAGTTTAAGGTGCCTGGTCAGCCTACTGTTAATGTAAATGGCAGTAAACTTGATGCTAGGGCCAAGTCGGCCTTAAAAAGGGCAAAAAGGGGTGATGCCGTTCAGATTTTTGATATCAAGGCATACATCACCAACAATAGGAGCTACAAGTTGAAGAAAGTATCTCCTGTTGTAGTTGAATTGACAAACTAAGAAGACAATGATGAATTGGAAAAATGTAATCTTGATTGTAGCGCTGGGCATCCTTCCAGTATCCCTAATGGCACAGGCAAATATTCTAAATGCCAAGAAGCCAGAGGATGTTGGTAAGAAAACCGAGGCGCAGATGGCCTCAGACGATGATGAGCCATTGGAATATGGTTATGTGGATGATAGGGACATCCTTTGGTCCAAAACCGTATGGGAAACCATTGATTTGGATGAGCGCGTAAACTTCCCGCTATACTACCCAACCGATACTATTGGAATTGGGGCTGATAGAAGGTCTTTGTACCACGTTTTGATGAAAAACATCCAAAACGGAAAATTGACCGACGTTTACACCGATTCCTATTTCACGGAAAAGCGAAATTTCGGTGACCTAACGGCTACCTTGCAAAAGGTGGATACTACCGATTTAGGGTATGAACAATTGAACGCTGGCGAACAGATCTCTGAGGAATTTATTAACCGTAGGGATATTTCTGCCGCAGATATTGAGGAGTACCGTATTAAGGGTATCTGGTATTTTGATAAGCGTCAAGGGGAGTTAAAATATCGCTTGCTAGGTGTCGCACCAGTTGCTCCTGATGTCAACTTTATTGATGATGAGTCAGTTGATCCTGGTGAGAACAAAGTAGAATTGTTCTGGGTGTGGTACCCAAGTGCCAGGGAAATTCTGCACAAAGCCAAAGTGTTCAACAACAGAAATTCGGCCCAGCCGATTTCATATGACATGTTGCTGAATGCAAGAAGGTTCAACGGAATCATCTATAAGGAGGATAACGTTCATGGAGACCGAGAAATCAAAGACTACATTTTTGATAATGCCTTGTTCCAATTACTGGAGGCCAACCGAATTAAGGAGACCGTCAGAGATCGCGAACAGGATATGTGGGCGTATTAGCCTTAAATAGTATTTTCCAATTCAATAAATTCAAAGTCCCAACATTTTTGTTGGGACTTTTTTAGTACCTGATCCTTTTGTCTTTGGAAGTTGGAACAATGCGGGGCGTCGATAAACCCCATACCTGTTTTGACCCTTTGAAAAATGGTATTTGGATTTCTCGTATTCATTCGAAATGAATTTATGAGTCCCTACCTTTACGCAATGGTGGTAGACTACATCATTGTAGGTTTAGGATTGGCGGGAATATCCTTTTGCGAACAATTAGTAGAAAATGGGAAATCCTTTATGGTGGTTTCCGATGATTCCGAACAGGCATCTTTGGTGGCTGGAGGCCTGTACAATCCCGTTATCCTAAAACGGTTTACCTTGGCCTGGAAAGCCGATGAACAAATGAAGCTGGCATTGCCATTTTATGCCTCACTAGAGAAAAAACTTAAGGTAAAACTGGATTATAAGGTTCCCGTTTATCGCAGATTTACATCTATTGAAGAACAGAATGGCTGGTTTGAGGCTTCTGATAAGGTGGGTCTAAAGGACTTTTTGTCTATCGAACTCAAAGAGAACGATAATGGTTGTATTGATGCTCCCTTTGGTATGGGAGAGGTGTTGCATACAGGAAGGGTGGACACAAAAACATTGATTAAAAAATACAAAGGTTACCTATTGCAAAAAAGTGCTCTGCGTCAAGAGAACTTTGACTTTGACGCTCTTCATTTTGAAAACGGGGGGATTAGATATCAAAATGTAGCAGCTAAAAAGGTGGTTTTCGCCGAGGGTTTTGGATTAAAAAAGAACCCTTTCTTCAACTATTTGCCTCTAAATGGAACCAAGGGGGAATTATTGACCATTCATGCACCTACGTTAAAAGAGAAAAGTGTTATCAAATCGTCTGTGTTCATTATTCCTCTGAAAAAAGACCACTATAGAATTGGGGCAACCTACAAATGGAAGGATACCACCAGTATACCAACCGATCTCTCCAAAAAAGAACTGTTGGATAAGCTAAAAATGTTTCTTCATTGTGATTTTGAAGTGGTGGACCATGTGGCAGGGATTCGCCCAACAGTGACTGACAGAAGACCATTGGTGGGCAGACATCCAAAACAGAAAAATGTATTTGTCTTGAACGGTTTTGGTTCCAGGGGCGTGTTAATTGCCCCTTTTGCAGCACAACAACTCTATGGATGTATAGCCTATGGAAAGGATATTGATCCGGCAATGAATATTAAACGATTTGAAAATAAATACGGTTAAGCTTTTTTTGCCAAATTCCTGTCGTATTTCATAAACAGATTGATCCAAATATTGCGGGAAAGTCGCAGTATGACAGGAAAAAAAAACACTAAGGTAGCAACGATTGCAATAAAAGAGGTGGTTAGAGTGGTACCCAAAAACAAAAAGCTTATTACAAAAGCAGCCACGGCAAACGCAATCCCTACCCCATAACTCACATACATGGAACCATAGAAAAAAGAAGGTTCAATTTTATATTTGGTGTTGCAATGGGAGCACCGCTCGTGCATTTTGAAAATTTGGGTCAGCCTATATGGATTGGGGTTTTCATACATGCTCTCATGGTGACATCTAGGACAACTTCCTGTTAAAATGCTATACAGTTTTGTGCCTTTTCTTAACATTGGAATTGTTTTAAGCAAATTTACACCATCAGTTCAATCTTATATTGATGAAATTTGTCAATTATATTTATGCTAACATAATTAGAGTTAATGCTTAATATCCATAATCTAGGTGTTTCCTTCGGTGGCGAAAATCTCCTTGAGGAAATTTCATTTCGTTTAAACCCTGGTGATAAAATAGGTCTCATTGGCAAGAATGGGGCTGGTAAATCAACCCTTTTGAGGTTATTATCCAATGAAATGCCATCTGATACTGGCGTTATTGCTGCAGATAAGGAAGTTAAAATAGGTTTTCTTAAGCAGGATATCGATTTTGAAAAAGGAAGGAACGTGCTACAGGAAGCCCATCAGGCTTTTAAAGAAATTAAGCAATTGGAATTTCAGTTGGAGAACATCAACCAACAACTGGTGGAAAGGGAAGACTACGAAAGTGAGGCCTATAACCAATTAATGGTGGATTTGAATGATGTCACCCATCGCTATGAAATCTTAGGGGGATATAATTATCAGGGCGATACCGAAAAGGTACTGCTGGGCCTTGGATTCAAGAGGGGGGATTTTGAAAGTCGCACCGAAACCTTTTCAGGAGGTTGGCGAATGCGAATTGAATTGGCCAAATTACTGCTACAGAATAATGATGTTTTGTTATTGGATGAGCCCACCAATCACTTGGATATTGAATCCATCATTTGGTTGGAACAGTTTCTTAAAAATTATGCTGGTGCTGTGGTTATCGTTTCCCATGACAAAATGTTCCTGGATAACGTGACCAATAGAACCATTGAGATATCCCTTGGCCGAATCTATGACTACAATACCCCCTACTCAAAGTATTTGGTATTGCGCAAAGAGATGCGGGAGCAACAATTAAGTGCTCAAAAAAATCAAGAAAGGGAAATTCAGCAAGCAGAACGATTGATTGAAAAGTTTCGGGCCAAATCCACAAAAGCCTCTATGGCGCAGTCGCTGATCAAAAAGTTGGATAAAATGGAACGCATTGAAGTGGATGAGGAGGACAATAGTGTTATGAATGTACGCTTTCCTATTTCCATACAACCGGGTAAAGTGGTTATTGAGGGAAAAGACCTAGGGAAGGACTATGGGGAAAATAAAGTCTTATCAGCTGTTGATTTGATGGTAGAACGAGCCAGCAAAATAGCTTTTGTGGGGCAAAATGGACAGGGCAAGACCACTTTGGCCAAAATGATTGTGGGAGAGTTGGAACATAGGGGAGAACTAAAACTAGGGCATAATGTGCAATTAGGATATTTTGCACAAAACCAAGCAGACTACCTTGAAGAAAACAAGACCATACATAATCTTATGTTAGATGCTGCTAACGAAACCAATAGGACCAAGGTTAGGGATATTTTAGGGTCCTTTCTTTTTAGGGGGGATGAGGTGGATAAACAAATAAAAGTGCTTTCTGGTGGAGAAAGGAATCGTCTGGCACTAGCCAAGATGTTATTGCAACCCTTTAATGTGCTTGTTATGGATGAACCTACCAATCATTTGGATATTAAATCCAAGAATGTTCTGAAACAAGCCCTCAAAAGTTTTGAGGGAACTTTGATTTTGGTTTCCCATGATCGTGATTTTCTCCAGGGATTGACCGAGAAAGTATATGAATTCAGGGATGGAGAGGTAAAAGAGTTCCTTGGGGATATTGATGATTACCTGGAGCAACGGAATGCTATGGATTTTCGAGCCATTGAAAAAAGGAGCCAAAAAGGGCAGGGGAAAAATGCTGAAAAGAAAGGCAAAAATGCAAATGGGTATCAGGAGCAAAAACGGCTAAAATCAATAAAGAATAAATTGGGGTCCATTGAAAAGAAAATTACAGTATTGGAGGATGAAATAGGTGAAATGGACCACAAATTATTGATGGAGTACGAGAAAACGGCAGCTGACCCGTCCTTTTTTGATAACTATCACGAGAAAAAAGAACTTTTGAGTCAGTTGATGCAAGAGTGGGAAAACCTGTCAAATGAGTTGGAATCCTGATTTGATGGGAAAAACAATACCTACAAAATCAATCACTTCACAACATCTGATCTCATGTTCACAACAAAGTAAGTAATTAGGTCTCCTGTAATTTGCCCATTACCAATTCTAATCCTTAATTTGTAGGTAAAATCTTACTAATCGTTTATTGGTATAATGAGATTACGTAATTCCACTTTATTCCTTTTACTAATGACAACCCACTTTGGGTGGGCCTCAAATATGTCTATTTCAAAGGCTGAAAAAAATGCATTGTTGGACCTTTATGAATTTACCAATGGAAAGTCTTGGACCAGCGTGTGGGATTTGGAGGCTCCTATTTCTTCATGGAGGGGTATTCAGGTACAGGGAGGTCACGTAATTTCTATCAATCTTTTCAACAATAATCTGGATGGTGTTCTTCCGGAGAGTTTGGGGGATTTAGAGTACTTGGAACATTTGAATTTGGCGTTTAACAACTTAACGGGGGTTTTGCCCAAGGATATTGTGAAGTTGGAAAACCTAAAGGTTTTAAAACTGGAGATGAACCGAATAAAGGGAGCTTTACCAGAAGGTATCGGTCAACTTGAAAAATTAGAGGAATTTTCCATGTTCAATAATTTCCTTACAGGCCCTATCCCAAACAGTTTTGGAAAAATTAAAAACCTTAAAATATTGAATCTTTCTAGCAACAACTTGAAAGGTATTATTCCTGAATCCTTAGGGGATTTGACCAATTTGGAAAAATTGGGATTATTTGAGAATAGTTTGGAAGGATCTATTCCAGGTGAATTTGGTAACCTTACCCATTTAAAGGAGTTGGTGTTGGCCAACAATCAATTGGGCGGGGAGATACCGGCAGAATTTTCACAATTGGCAAGTCTTAAAATCCTTCAAATTCAAAACAACAGGTTCGACTCTTTCACCGGATTGAAGAATATGGATGCCAACCAATTTTTGGTATTTGATACCGATGATAAGACCATGAACCCGTATAAAGAAATAAATCTTCAGAAAACGCGTACCCGTATGGCAGATACGAAATTTGAAGATGTGGACAATAATGAGTAGTTAGTTATACTTTAGTTTGTTTGGTTCGGGGGACGCAGCGGTGTGTCCCCTTTTTTTGTTTTTTGATATAGGGAATTCGTTGTTCAAGGGTTGTTTGTTGGTGTTCACCGCTTTCAAGGCTTATTTTATGAAATATTTAACCACGACAGCATTGCCAAGACAATAGATTTGCACAGAACTAATCAGGAGCTTTCTATGCGCAAAACTATTCTATCGGTACTTCTTGGTATTGTTGTAATTATTGGAGCTTATTTTCTTTCAGGGGTTATTGCCAGCAGTAAGGAAGACAGAAGGCCCAGACCCCAAAAAGTAATTAAAACGGTATTCGTGGACACGGTCATTAATGGCGAGGTTCCTATTGTTGTGCCAGCCAATGGCAATCTAGTAGCCAAAAGGCGGGTAGAGCTTTTCGCAGAGGTACAGGGTGTTTTTAGACCGAACAGCAAGGCTTTTAAACCCGGGCAGCAATACAATAGGGGACAGAACCTCATTCGTATTGATGCTTCTGAATTTTACGCCAGTGTACAGTCGGCAAAGAGCGATCTCTACAACTTAATAACATCCATAATGCCTGATCTGCAATTGGATTATCCCGAGCATTTTCCCAAGTGGCAGGAGTATCTGGCCAATTTTGATTTGGAAAAATCCACCCCTAAACTTCCTGAAGTAACTTCTGAGAAGGAAAAATATTTTATCACGGGTCGAGGTATTTACAGCAGCTATTACAACGTTAAAAATCTTGAACAACGCCTTTCAAAGTATACCATTTCAGCACCTTTTTCAGGAACGCTTACCGAAGCCTTGGTAACCGAGGGCACCTTAGTTCGAGCAGGTCAAAAATTGGGAGAATTTATTGAAACGGGAACGTATGAATTGGAGGTTGCCATTAGCAAAACCTACGCTGAGTTTTTGAAGGTGGGCGAAGAAGTGAATTTGTCCAACCTAGAAAAAACCCATGAATTTATGGGGCAGGTGATCCGCGTCAATGGTAGGGTCGACCAAGCCTCACAGACCATTACCGCTTTTATTGAGGTCAAAGGGGATAATCTAAAAGAGGGACAATATCTGGAAGCTAACCTCAATGCCAGGAATGAAAATGACGCCATTGAAATTGACCGTTCCTTACTTCTGGAGGACGATAAGATTTTTGTGGTCAGGGATTCCATTCTTGACATCATTGATGTAAATCCGATTTATTTTACGGATAAAAAGGTGGTCCTTAAGAATATACCCAATGGTGAAACCATTGTTTCAAGACCGGTGGCAGGAGGATATGCCGGAATGTTGGTTAAAGTATATGGTGTGGAAACCAATGAAGATACCAAATGAGAAAACTGATTTCCTATTTCATTCGGTACCATGTTGCCGTAAACGTAATTATCATTTCCTTTTTCATATTTGGAATTGTGGGGGCACTGTCCCTAAAATCTTCATTTTTCCCCCTTACGGAATCTAAAAATGTATTGATTAATATCACCTATCCTGGCGCCTCTCCACAAGAAATTGAAGAAGGCATCGTACTTAAAATTGAAGATAACCTTAAAGGGCTTCAAGGGGTAGATAGGGTGACCTCAACTTCCAGTGAAAATGCCGGTTCCATTAATGTCGAGATTGAAAAGGGATACGACATCGATTTTATGCTCCTTGAAGTAAAAAACGCGGTGGACAGGGTACCTACATTTCCTACCGGTATGGAACCCTTGGTGGTCTCTAAACTGGAAGCTGTCCGTCAGACCATCACCTTTGCGGTCAGTGGGGATGCCATATCCCTGGCTACCTTAAAACAGATAGGCCGTCAAGTAGAGAACGATTTAAGGGCAATTGACGGGATTTCCCAAATTGCCGTATCCGGGTATCCGGAGGAAGAAATAGAAATTGCCGTTAATGAGAATAACCTTTTGGCGTATAATGTATCCTTTGATGAGGTGGCCCAAGCGGTGGCGAACGCCAATCTTTTGGTCACTGGAGGAAATATCAAAACGAGTGCCGAAGAATATCTCATTCGTGCCAATAACCGGTCTTACTATGGTAAGGAACTGTCCAATATCGTGGTTAGGGGAGATGTTTCGGGACGAACCATTCGTTTAAAGGATGTTGCTGAAATCAGAGATCGGTTTTCCGAGACCCCAAATGCATCTTACTATAATGGAGACCTTTCGGTCAATGTGACCATAACAAGTACCAATACCGAAGATTTGATAGGTGCTGCAGAAAGGGTCAAGGAATATATTGAAGACTTCAATCAGAAGTATAACAACATTCAACTGAGTGTTGTCAGTGACCTATCGACCACCTTGACACAACGGACCCAATTGCTTACGGAAAATGCTATTATGGGAATGATTTTGGTATTGTTGTTCCTTTCCCTCTTCCTAAATACACGTTTGGCTTTTTGGGTAGCCTTTGGTTTGCCAGTGGCCTTTTTGGGGATGTTCATCTTTGCGCCCATGTTGAACGTTACCATCAATGTGCTTTCCCTTTTCGGCATGATCATCGTTATCGGGATTTTGGTAGACGATGGTATTGTCATAGCAGAAAACATCTATCAGCATTATGAAAAAGGGAAAAAGCCCATACAGGCTGCTATTGATGGTACTATGGAGGTGATTCCGCCCATTGTATCTGCTATTATAACGACCATCTTGGCGTTTTCCATTTTCCTCTTTTTAGACGGCAGAATTGGGGATTTCTTTGGAGAGGTCTCGGTTATCGTAATCTTGACCCTTGTGGTATCCTTGGTGGAAGCGCTTATTATATTGCCTGCGCATCTTGCCCATTCAAAGGCCTTGAGAAAACAGAGCAATGCGCCTAAAACAGGTATTGCCAAAGTCTTTTCCCAACTTCGGGTTATTAATAAGATGGGAGACCGTGCCATGGCTTGGATGCGGGACAAAGTATACAGCCCTGTGCTTCGTTTCTCCCTTGAATATAAAATGCTGACATTTTCCTTTTTCGTTCTAGCACTCTTCCTAACATTTGGATCTATAGGAGGGGGAATAATACGTACCGCTTTTTTTCCTAGGATTGCGAGTGACCGTATTGCAGTTGAGCTACTTATGCCAAACGGAACAAATGAAAAGGTTACTGACTCCATCATAAGCATGATTCAGGAAAAGGCGGCCATGGTGAACCAAGAACTAACGGAAGAGTACTTGAAGGGTACAGATAAAGAGCTTTTTGAAAATATGTTAAAAGCTGTAGGGCCAGGTTCATCAGCGGCAGCTTTAATCATCAATTTACTTCCAGGGGAAGAACGCCCTGATGCCATTAGGGCTGATCTGGTCACGAGCAGACTACGTGAATTGGTTGGGCCGGTGCTGGGTGTAGAGAGTTTGATTTATGGATCTGGGGGTAATTTTGGAGGGGATCCTGTTTCCATTTCCTTGCTTGGAAATAATATTACAGAACTTAAAGCAGCCAAGGCGGAACTCAAGGCTGCCATGGTGGAAAATTCCCTATTGAAAGACGTTGCGGATAATGATCCAGCCGGAATCAAAGAAATTCAGCTGGAGTTGAAAGACAACGCTTATTTGTTAGGACTTGATCTAAGAAGTGTGATGAATCAGGTTCGTGCAGGGTTTTTTGGAACCCAGGCCCAACGTTTCCAAAGAGGGCAGGACGAGATAAGAGTATGGGTACGATACGATAGGGAAAATAGATCATCCATTTCTGACTTGGACGAAATGCGAATTTTAACCCCTTCCGGTTCCAGGGTTCCTTTGAAGGAGATTGCCGATTATTCAATTCAACGAGGTGATGTAGCTATCAATCATTTGGATGGGCAAAGGGAGATTAGGATAAGCTCAGATTTAAAAGATGCGGATAATACAAGTGCACCGGATATGTTGGCTTGGATTCGAAATGACGTCATGCCGGAAATTCAATCAAAATACCCCTCCGTAACAGCCTCCTATGAAGGTCAGAATCGGGAACGTAATAAATTGACAGACTCATTGAATTTTGTAGGCCTTGTCGTATTGTTTTTAATTTATATCACCATTGCATTTACGTTCCGCAGTTTTAGCCAGCCCTTGTTATTGCTCCTTTTGATTCCATTTAGCCTTACCGCAGTATCCTGGGGACATTGGATACATGGTTTTCCGGTAAATATTCTTTCCATGTTGGGGATTATCGCTCTAATTGGCATTATGGTAAACGATGGTCTGGTATTGATTGGTAAATTCAATGGGAACTTGAGGGAAGGAATGACTTTTGACGATGCCATCTATGAGGCAGGGCGTTCAAGGTTCAGGGCCATATTCTTGACATCGGTGACCACCATTGCCGGTTTGGCGCCACTATTGTTGGAAAAAAGTAGACAAGCACAATTCTTAAAGCCCATGGCCATTTCCATTGCCTATGGAATTGGTTTTGCTACTGTGCTCACCTTGGTGATGTTGCCTATATTCCTATCCTTTAGCAACAACGTCAAAGTGTCTGCCAAATGGTTGCGTACAGGAAATACGGTAAGCAAGGAAGAAGTGGAACGGGCCATTATAGAACAACGGGAAGAAGCCCATCTTTCCGAAAGTGGAATATCTACCTTAAACGGACATCAAAAATCCTTGGATATCAAAGACAAATCCCAACAAGAATTAGAAGAGATATTATGATGCAGAAGACTATCCTGCCCATCGTTTTATGTTCTACCCTATGTTGTACCTCTTTATTTTCCCAAGAGGTACTGACCAAACAAGAAGCGATTAAATTGACGCTAGAGAATAATTTGGGCATTCAAATAGCGGAAAATAATGTTACCATTGCAGAGAATAACAAAAGTGTTTTGAACTCAGGTTTCCTTCCTACGCTTACGGGAAGCGCCGGAGCCAATTACCAACGCGACGACTCCACTTTTGAATTTCCGGGTCAGTTTTCCATTGATGAAGAAACAGGAGAACAAGTACCTAGGCCAGATGCCGATCTGTATAAGGCAGAAGCGCAACGATACAACGCTGCACTATCTGCAGACTATATCCTTTTTGATGGCTTCGGAAGATGGTACGACCTGAAAAGGCTAAAGGAGGAATACAATCTTAGCTCCCTTCAGGCACGTGAGACCTTAGAAAATACCATTTTACAATTGTTTACCGTTTATTTTGAAGCAGCGCGTATTTCCGAAAATATTGCGGTGTTGCAACAGACCTATGAGAATACCAAAAGTCGACTTCAACGAGCGAATTACAGTTTTGAATTCGGGCAGGTAAACAAGTTAGAGGTTCTAAATGCTGAAGTGGATTTGGTCAATGACAGTATCAATATGATGAATGAAAGGCAGTTGTTGAAAAATACCTTGAGGGATTTAAACATTGTGTTGAACGCGGATTTGGAACGGCGGTTTGTCGTTGATACAACGCTGGCATTTATCAACGAACTGCAATTGGAAGATTTTGCCTCGCAAGGTGAAAATAATAACGTTCGTATGCTTCAGGCCAAGTCAAATATGACCATTAACGATTATTCCTTAAAGTCCGCAAAATCGGTTTTTTTACCCACACTTGGCCTAACCGGATTTTATGGATGGAACCTCAATAACAATGCTCCTGGGGCTTTCTTCCCTGGGGTAACCGTAAACAATCGAAGGAACTTTGGGCTAGGTGCCACGTTGACCTGGAGTCTGTTTGATGGGGGAAGTGGAATTACCCAGGTTAAAAATGCGCGGATCCTTTTAGATTCCCAAGACGCCCAGCAAAAGCAAATTGCACAGGAGGTAAAGCGTGATATTGCCAATGCCAAGGGGGATTTTCAAAATCGGTTTAAGGTATATCAATTACAACAACAGAATGTGATCACAGCAACCGATAATTACAACCGTTCCAATGAACGTTACAAGCTAGGTCAAATTACGTCTGTGGAACTACGTCAGGCCCAAATCAATCTGTTGAACGCCAGGACAAGCAAGAATTTGGCCAAGTATAATGCGAAGTTGGCAGAACTTCAACTCCTGCAACTTACAGGTCAACTTCTCAATGTTGAACTTTAATGTAAAAAGAAGATGTTTGAGCATTTTTTCCAATGTCCGTATTGTTGGGAAGAAATCTCGGTTTTATTGGACCCTTCCATTCCCTCGCAAAACTATGTGGAAGACTGCGAAGTTTGCTGCAATCCGATAGATATAAGCTCGAGCTTCCAGGGTCAGGAATTGGTTGATTTTTCCATTAGGGAACTAGGGCAATAGCCTTTGGAGAAAGATTTCTTACTTTGAATTGCATGTTTAAAGCTTGGATTTTTGGAAGCTTATCCATTTGTAATGGAAAATCCACAAACTTAAAAGGGGGGCAGGATAAAATAACCGTGGATTTTTGTGAGATTCGGTAAAAGGAAAATAATCCGTTATATTCACATGGAAAATGCTGCTCAATCATAACAACAAAGGCAGTGTAATACCTAATCAAACCTAAAAAAAATGAGTGATCAAAATCAGGAATCAAAAAGTAATGAGAGTTATAGTTTACCCAAGGTTATTTTCCTGTCTTTCGTTGCGGCGATTGGCGGGTTTTTATTTGGATTTGACAGCGGCGTAATAAATGGTACCGTCGATGCCCTTCAGGTAGCATTTAATTCGGATGCTACAGGTACAGGATTTAATGTCGCCTCGGTACTTCTTGGCTGTGTAGTAGGAGCCTTTTTTGCTGGCACTTTGGCTGATAGATTTGGCAGAAAACCAATGATGTTGGCTGCGGGTGTCGTTTTTGTTATTAGTGCTTGGGGGTCTGGAATCTCCGAGGGTTCATTGGAGTTTGTTATTTACAGGTTAATAGGTGGTTTTGCCGTAGGTGCCGCCAGTATATTGGCACCGCTATATATTAGCGAGATAGCACCAGCAAAAATCAGGGGCCGGCTGGCCACATTGCAACAGCTGATGATTGTTATCGGACTTTTTATGGCTTTTATGAGCAACTACTGGCTAGTGGGACTGTCTGGAGGGGCCGAAGAAGAATTATGGATGGGCTTTCAAACCTGGTCATGGATGTTTTGGGTAGAAATTTTACCGGCCGCAATCTTTGTAATTGTCTTGTTCTTTATTCCTGAATCACCACGGTATTTAGTGGCCTCCAACCAATCAGATAAAGCTTTTAAGGTGCTTTCGTCCATTAGTAATGAAACTGAAGCCACGACTAAGGTTGAAGACATAAAATCTACTGTTCGGGAAGGGAGTCGACCTAAACTTAATGATATCATCAGTAAATACACTGGTAAAATCCATCCATTGGTTTGGGTAGGTATAGGGATAGCCGTTCTGCAGCAACTAACGGGCATTAATGTCATTTTTTACTACGGGGCAACACTTTGGCAGGCAGCAGGCTTTACAGAGGCTGATGCACTCCTTACCAATGTCATTGGAGGAAGTGTAAATATCTTTTTTACGTTTGTTGCCATCGTACTTATTGACAAAATAGGCCGAAAACCGTTATTATTGATTGGTTCCTTAGGACAAGCCGCAATGCTTGCCGTAATGGCTTATCTTTTCGGTACTGGAACCTTGGATGCCGCCAATAATCTTGTTTTGGAAGGAAACAATGGTACCTATGCTTTGATTGCGGCGAATGCCTACATTGCCTTTTTTGCAGCCTCATGGGGGCCTGTGATGTGGGTCATGTTGGGAGAGATGTTTCCGAACCAATACCGGGGGGCTGCCCTTGCTGTTTGCGGAATAGCCCAGTGGGGATCTAACTTCGCCATCACCATGACATTCCCAATTATGTTGACCTATTTGGGACTTGGAGTTTCTTACGGCGTCTATGCTATATTTGGCTTGGTAGCCTATTTCTTTGTGAAATCCTTGGTTAAGGAAACCAAAGGAAGGAGTTTGGAAGATATGTCGCGGGAACAAGAAGAAGAGGAAAAAAGGCATGCAGCAAAAGGAGGGACCCCTTAGGTATTTTCTTTAGAAAAAATAAATAAAACATATTCTTAAAAAAGCTCCATCAAGTTGATGGAGCTTTTCCCTTTCTCACAAGTTGAAGTAAACTTTCACTTGTTTTAAAAGAAAAAGCCATCAACTTTTGTTGATGGCTTTCCTAGTAGCGGGGACTGGACTCGAACCAGCGACCTTCCGGTTATTAGTTTCGTAAAAGGAACCTATTTCAGTACTTCACTTTTCTTTCCATTTCCGTTCCCTTATCTGGCCATTTTTTAG
>JBCBZA010000094.1:0-15608 GCA_039815575.1 Bacteroidota bacterium
AAATATTTAAGATATAGAAATTTTAATGAATTCTTACATCGATTAAGGTATAAGTTTAATAATAAGAAGAAGTCGCAAGTTCACTATTCATTCATCGAATTCGACGATTTTAAAGTAACACCTAGCATGCAAGCTGTGGATATATATGAGCCCGCTTTTTCATTTTTAAAACATGTATGCTATGACTTTTTATACTTATACCAAGAAAACGAAAAGGATTTAAAGGTTTTTAAGGTCAACTATCCTGAAAACCAGTATGTATTGGAGGGGCAAAAAGTTAGAACCCTTGTGCAATTTGCGCAATGATATTTATATTTTAATTGTGAAATTAAAAGCCGCAATTGTGTTCTTGATCCAATCAAAAAATAAAGGCTAAATACATCTGGAATGGCATCTTTGAACGCAGAAAATATTACCCTATTCTCTGAGCTTTACCTCAAACAGGAAGTTATCTCTCAGGTATATTCCCATGTAGGGTCTTACACCGGTGCAAACAACCTCATCGAAAAAACCACCAAAGGAAGTCCAAAATCCAAGTTTTTCTCTTTTACTTATGTCCCAGAGTATATGAAAACTGAGGTTTCTGTTCCTAAATTGTGGACAGAAAAGACCTTTCCTTCCGTCAATGGCTATGCAATACAAATAAACAATCCCTGGAGTGTAGACGATTATTTGCGTCAGCAGAACAAAAAGCAGCGTGAGAACATTAATCGTGCGCGAAGAAGGTTGGAAACCTGTTTTGACATAAATTATAAAGTATTCCAACACCAAATTCAGGAAGAGGAGTATCATTTTTTGATGGAACAACTACGAACCATGATTATGAGAAGGTTTGAACAGCGTGGTCAGAAAAGTAGTACCATGGCCATCTGGGACCAGGTCCTTGCAACCTCCTTTGAACTTATGAAACAAAAAAAGGCGTCTTTGTTTGTCATATATGATAAGGATTCACCGATAGCCATTTCCTTCAATTATATCTACGACCGAATTTTGTTTGGTTACATTTCCTCTTACCATCTTGATTATGGAAAGTTTAGCCTTGGTCAGATTGTTATTTACAAACTATTGGAATGGTGTTTACAGAACAAGTTCTCCCAGTATGATATGGGGTGGGGTGATTTAGAATATAAAAAATGGTGGTGCAATAAAATATATCGCTTTAACCATCAGATTTGTTACCAAAAATACTCAATATCCGGCTTTTTATTTGCTTGCTTCAAAGGCAACAGATCAAGGCTTTTAGCGTTTCTTATTTCTAAGAGAGTCAACATCTACTGGAAAATACTCAAGAAAAAATTGAAAAGGGACATCAAAATACCATCATTAAGTCCATCCTATAGGTTTATGGAAATATCCTTGGAAGAAACTGAAAAATTCAACGAGATTAATTTGGCAGAAAAGAATCTTCCTATTACAAAGCAAATAATCAACAATTTTCTTTTTTCTACCCAGGAGCATTCAAATAATGTAACACTTCATTCTACAGATACCAAAGACCAATACATTTTAAAAGGAAGAAAATCAGCAAGATTAGTTGTGTTTAATCCGGTTAACCAATAATTCATGCTATTTAATTCAATAGAGTTTCTATTATTTCTTCCCCTAGTATTTGCCCTGTATTGGTTTGTCTTTAAAAAAAAGGTTGCAGTTCAAAACGTCTTCCTAATACTTGCCAGCTATT
Organism: Bacteroidota bacterium; assembly: GCA_039815575.1. Classification (GTDB taxonomy): domain Bacteria; phylum Bacteroidota; class Bacteroidia; order Flavobacteriales; family Flavobacteriaceae; genus Croceivirga. The sequence goes on from JBCBZA010000094.1 coordinate 1,682, forward strand.
TATTCTATGGTTGGTGGGATTGGAGGTTTCTTCTGTTGATTTTTTTGAGTACTGTTGTGGATTTTTTTGTTGGGCAAAAGATTTATCAAAACCTCGGAATCAAAAGGAAGGCCAGGTACTGGTTATGGGTGAGCATGGCATTCAATATTGGGATGTTGGGCTTTTTCAAATACAGCAATTTCTTTGTAGATTCCTTTGTTGACATGTTTAGTTCATTGGGCTATGAAATTCAAAGTACTTGGACCTTAAAAGTGATTCTACCTGTAGGTATTTCTTTTTACACCTTTCAGACCATGTCGTACTCTTTTGACATTTATTATAAAAAATTAACCCCCACCAAGAATTTTATCGCCTTTACCGCCTTTGTTTCTTTCTTCCCACAGTTGGTTGCTGGACCTATTGAAAGGGCTTCCAATCTATTGTCCCAAATTATGGATAAACGCTCTTTCAAGTATGAGCAAGCTGTAGGCGGTATAAAACTCATTTTATGGGGCCTTTTCAAAAAGATGGTCATTGCAGATTCCCTGGCACCCATAGTTGACGATATTTTTGCCAATTATTCAACATATCCGGCTTCCGTCCTTATTCTGGGAGTTTGCCTGTTCAGTTTTCAGGTCTATGGTGATTTTAGTGGCTATTCCGACATCGCAATTGGCACGGCTAAGCTCTTTGGGATTGAACTCATGTCCAATTTTAAGTTTCCTAACTTTTCAAGAAATGTAGCTGAATATTGGCAGCGTTGGCATGTATCCCTATCCACTTGGTTCAGACACTACCTTTATATACCGATGGGAGGGTCTCGTGCAAGCAAGGCCAAGTCCGTAAGAAATATCATTGTGATTTTTCTTGTGAGTGGTTTTTGGCATGGAGCGAACTGGACCTTTATTTTTTGGGGAGGATTGCATGCCTTATTTTATATTCCCGTTTTTTTGATGGGAAGAAACCGCATGTATGCAGGTAATGTTGTAGGGGAGAAAAGCCTCTTCCCCACTCCAGTTGAAATCCTACAGGTACTCTTAACCTTTGCCTTGGTCACCTTTTCCAGAATATTTTTTCGATCTCCCACGCTTACGGATTCATTCCAGTATATGAATAGAATCGCTACTGACTTTTCTTATGAGCCCTATGTCCATCCAATGGGGTATAGAATGGTGGATTTTTACATATTACTGGCCCTATTTGTTATCTATGAATATTTAATCAGGAAAGATGAACGAAACCCGTTTAAATTCAAATCAAAGGTCGTTCGTTTTTTATTATATAGCATAATTGTTTTGACCATGCTTCTATTCTATGATGATGGGGTAAACCGGTCATTTATCTATTTTCAGTTTTAAGAATATGAAAAAGTTTTTGTTAAGAACAGTGATGTACGTATTCCTTGTTCTGCTGGCGTTGGAAGTTCTGGTTAGGGTCTTTCATCTTTATACAGAAGACCCGCCAAGATTTATTGATGACCTTGGCGTAGAAAAACGGGTTCCTGGCCATAACGGTTACGCAGTCACCGGCAATAGGAATCAAAATTTCTCAGAGTTTAAAATCAATGTGTCAGGATTTAATTCCTACCGGGAATTTACCCCATCAAAATCCAAATATGAAATTGCGCTTATTGGAGATTCCTTTATTGAAGGATTTCATCAAGATTACTACAACTCCATTGGAAAGAAAATTGAACAAAAGCTGGATAGTGTTGAAATCTATGAATACGGATACGCTGGGTATGATTTGGCCAACCAAATGCATTTGATAAATGCTTATAAGAAGGAGTTTGACCTTATTGACGAGATTATAATTTATTTGAACTATGAAGGTGATTTAGGACGGGGGGAATATGAACCCAATCACGGAAGAATAGCCATGTTATCATCCACAGTTTTTAAAATAAGGGATAACATAAAATTACTGGCGTACGGCTCCAAGATTGGGGTTCTTGAACCTATTAAAAAGTTATTGTCAAGGGGAGGCTTTGAAAACAATACGAACATTTCTTCAGATGCCCTTAATCTAGACGAACAGTATTTGGAAAACTTCAAAAGTCTTGGAAGGTTATACGGCTTTGATAAATGTAAGACCACCATCCTTTTGGATTCAAGAAAAACCAGCAAATCATTTCTGGAGTATTGCCAAGAAAATACAATCCACTACATTGATTTTGCAAAGAAGTTTGAGAATGCCAACGAGCCTGTAACCTTAATCTATGATCGGCATTGGAACAACCATGGAAGAACATTAATTGCTGAGTGTATAGCCGACTTTATAGCTAACAGAAAAAATACGGCCCAAAACTGTAATCAGGAAGTACCCCAAGGTCAAACCAGGTAAACGGAAGCTTTGCTGGTACTGTTTTCATAATGACAACACATTTCTACGTACTGGGGTAAGAGACCCAATATAAATACAACTTTAAGAATCTTTAGGCTTCGTATTTTGCAGTTGCATAAAAGGGCAACATTGGCAAATTCCATTGGGAATGGCATTCCCATAGTATTTGGGATTATGGGATTTCCTTCCATAGTCGCCACTCAGGAAATAAAAAAAGCATACACATCCCTTTTTGCACTATCCCTTGACTGTCAAATTCGGTTAAGGAATAATGTATTGTAGGAATGTGTATGCCTGTACTTTAGATGTTCTAGTTTCTAGTAAAAACGTCCGGTTACATTTCTTCTATTCAGCCTATTGATAAAATCATATCTTAAAAATACTTCAAAAGAGCCATTATTGAATTGGGTACTTCCAAGTGCAGTTGTTTCAAAGTCATACGCCAAGCCCAAAAGAAACTTTTCGGCAAATTTGACTCCAACAAGGGCACTGACCGCGGCGTTCAGTCGGTAGGCGGCTCCTACTGAAAACTTATCATTGATCGTTAAATTTGTGGTTAAATCGAGCTGAACGGGACCACCATTAACTGCCCGTAACAAAAATCCCGGTTGCAGTACCAAATCTGAATTCAAATCAAAGCGATATCCAGAAATCAAATAGTAGTTCATTCTATCTTCGGCAAGAAATGAAGTGCCCTCAGAAGAATTGTCAAAGTGTTCTGTTTCCAAAAGATTTGGTACGGAGAGCCCGGCATAAAATCGTTCTTGATAGTAGTAGACACCTACTCCAACATTGGGAGAAAACCTATTGTCAATATTAGGCAGATTGGCTTCTACGCCGAAATTAGTCAAGTTTGTAAAATCAACATTTAAGAAATCCCCCCCAACATTCAATCCAAAAGCCAAACTCCCTTCTTGCGAGGTGGGAATGGTGTAGGAAAATGCCACATCAAAATACGTTTCCTGTACGGTTCCATCCCCAATGTTATCATTGACGATGGATAGTCCTCCCCCAAATCTTTCAGAAAGAGGACTTTGTATACTTAATGTTTGGGTGACCGGGGCACCATCAAGACCAATCCACTGCGACCGGTGCAACGCCGAAACACTCAAGACATTTCCCGCCCCTGCAAAAGCAGGGTTTACCACAATCGTATTTAACATATACTGGGTGTACTGCGGATCTTGTTGGGCAGTCACAAATTTCGTTACCCCCAAAATTGCTACTATTATAAAAATGATTTTTTTCATCGTAAAATTGTCTTAAGTTCTTATTGATTGATGTACAAATACCCTGAGGCGTTTCTGGATTGACCTTCATCCATATATTCTATGACATAAAAGTATACTCCAGCCGGTAGTACATTTCCCCTATTTAGTGAGGTACCCGTATTTGCTATTCCTTCGAAAGCATTGGAGTTGTTATCATAATTTTCAGTCTTGAAAACTGGAGCTCCCCAGCGATTGATAATTTCTACGCTAGTATTCGTAAACAATTCTATATTTTCAATCCTGAAAGAATCATTGACACCGTCCCCATCTGGAGTTAAAATGGTATTACCTATTTCAACACCACAAATTGTACCCTGTGGTGGGGTACCACCATTGGAATCACATGGTTCCAGTGGATCAGTATCATCAGAGACCTCTTGGCCATCAGTTATGGTATCGCCATCCGTATCAGGATTATCGGGATCGGTACCCAATGCTGCTTCATCATCATCACTTAAACCATCATCATCTCGATCACAGAAGGTATCCGGAAGAGGAGTACCGCCTATGGAATCACAGTCATCAAAAGGATTGGTTCCATCGGTAACCTCTTGGCCATCATTTATTGTATCTCCGTCCGTATCGGGGCTGTAAATTTCCGTTCCCAAGGTTACTTCTTCACCATTCGTTAAACCGTCACCATCACAGTCCGCAGCAGCCCATATCGCATTTCCAGCATCGAAGCCCATATAACCCACATCCTGGGAAGGATCGCACGGATTCATAGGGTCCGTACCGTTGTTCGTTTCCGTATCATCATCCAAACCATCACCGTCGGTGTCGCCAGAGACTAAATAGGGATCCGTTCCATTGTCGGACTCTTCTCCATTGGAAATGCCATCTCCATCACAGTCGGCAGCGGCCCATATGGGGTTATCTGCATCGAAGCCTATGTAACCAGGGGCCTGAACCGGGTCACAAGGGTCAGAAGGGTCCGAGCCGTTAAGCACCTCAAAGTCATCAATAATACCATCACCATCCGTATCGCCAGAGGCCAGATAAGGATCCGTACCGCTGACAACCTCAGCACCGTTGGAAATCAGGTCACCATCACAGTCGGCAGCGGCCCATATGGCGTTGCCAGCATCAAATCCTGTATAACCAGGGGCCTGAACCGGGTCGCAAGGATCTGCCGGGTCCGTACCGTTATTCGTTTCTGTATCGTTGTCAACACCGTCACCATCCGTATCACCAGCGGCCAAATAGGGATCCGTACCATTGGTGGCTTCTTCTCCATTGGTAACCCCGTCACCATCACAATCCGCAGCGGCCCATATAGCGTTCCCAGCATCAAAACCCATATAACCAGTGGCCTGGATCGGGTCACAAGGGTCTGCAGGGTCCGTGCCATTGTTTATTTCTGTATCGTCATCAATCCCATCACCATCCGTGTCATCAGAAGCCGAATAGGGATCCGTGCCATTGGTGGCCTCTTCCCCATTGGTCACCCCATCACCATCACAGTCGGCAGCGGCCCATATGGCGTTCCCCGCATCAAAACCCATATAACCGGCAGCTTGGACAGGGTCACAAGCATCCATAAGGTCCGTGCCGTTGTTTACCTCATTGTCATCGTTTATCCCGTCGCCATCCGTATCGCCAGAGACCAAATAGGGGTCGGTACCATTGGTGTTCTCATCGCCATTGGTTACGCCGTCACCATCACAGTCGGCAGCAGCCCATATAGCATTCCCGGCATCAAAGCCCATATAACCAGGAGCCTGGACAGGGTCACAAGCATCCATAGGGTCCGTGCCGTCGTTCACCTCATTATCATCGTCTATTCCGTCACCGTCCGTATCGCCAGAGACCAAGTAAGGGTCGGTACCGTTGGTGGCCTCTTCCCCATTGGTAACCCCATCACTGTCACAGTCTGCAGCGGCCCATATCGCGTTTGCCGCATCAAAACCTGTATAACCAGGAGCTTGGACAGGGTCGCAAGGGGCCGATGAATCTGTACCGTCATTCACTTCATTGTCATCGTTTATCCCGTCCCCATCAGTATCTCCAGAGACCAAATAAGGGTCGGTACCGTTGGTGTCCTCGTCGCCATTGGTAACACCGTCGCCGTCACAGTCGGCGGCAGCCCATATAGCATTCCCAGCATCAAAACCTGTATAACCAGGAGCCTGGACCGGAAGACAAGGGTCTAATGCTTCAGTGGCATCTGCCTCTAGATTGTCCGCAACACCGTCACCATCCGTATCTGCATTATAGGGGTCGGTTGCGTTTGTTACCTCATCGCCATTTAATAGGGTATCACCATCGCAGTCCGCGGCAGCCCATATGGCGTTGCCTGCATCAAAGCCCGTGTAACCCGCAGCCTGAATAGGAAGACAGGGATTGGAAGCATCTGCTCCATCCGTTGCATTGATAACACCATCCCCATCATCATCACATTCACCTGAAGTGACTAAATCATCCGTACTACTTACATCAGTCTGGCCGGCACCGGCAATAGTAGGAATCCCGGTTGCCATGTCCACAGCATCCCCTAGACTGTTATCCCCATCCAAATTGGCCAAGGTAAATCCACCATCCCCTTCCAGTGCATCGGCACATCCATCGGCATCACTATCCGTATCAAAATGATTCGCTAAAGAATCACTATCCGTATCGGCATAGGCACAATCCCAGGTAAGATCCGAAATCAAGAATGACATAAATTGGGTGCTAGTGCTTACCTCCGTGTTCAGAAAGGAGAATACTACCCGATCTACCGGTTCGCTTAAGGAGAAAATAACGTCACCTATATCAGGGGTGCCAACTACCAAGGAGTTACCTTCAAAAACCCCACCACCAAGATCGTCTACGGCACTACCCACAGTATAGTCAGTGGGATTGAGTGTAAGGGCATCCCCCTCGTTGAAAATGCTTACCGTTAGTCGTTCCGTAAAGGGATTGCCAACTGGAGCTTCAGTCGTTAGGCGCCTATCAATATCTACTGCGCGGAAGGCAAGGCCCGTTACCGGACGATCAAACCGTATCTCATATAGTATTGGGCTATCGTCCAACTGACCGATATGGGATTGGAGTTGGAAACCATTTACCCCATTGAAAGGAGTATCCTCGATAGCTGTATAATTGGCCACTGTGACAAAATCTGTATTCGAATTGTCCACTGTAACCACCGTTCCATCGATGGTCGTGCTCGCAATAGAGGAGAAGTCATTGTCAGGATCGCCACCTGTCCAAATAGGATCGCCCCATACTAGAGCCGAACCTCCAACAGGGCAGTCGAACTCATCAACGTCCAGAATACCGTCATTGTCATCGTCTTGATCCACGTTGTTAGGAACCCCATCACCATCGAAATCTTCTATATTTCCGGTCTGGGCAAAAGCACCCGTCCCTAACAAAAATAGAAGAAAGGTTGATAGCGCAATCGCTCTTTTTCTTGAATTGGAATAAATCATCTCGTTATTGGTTTTAACAATTTTCTTGATTAGTAATTATTTATAATGTAGTGCTCAAACTCACCTTTTTATGATTTTGTAGTGTTCTAATGTGTCTTTAGTGGCAACCGTCAAAAAATATATCCCTTGTGAAAAGGAAGACATATTGATTCTCAGATAGCCGTTTTCATCAGATTCCAAATTTTGAACCTTTACATCAGATCCAGAGCTATCAAAAATTTGTAACTGCACTATTTCGTTACCTTTTGGTCCAACGTAAATATTGAGGTCGTTATCATCAATGGGATTAGGATAAATGAACCCCTTAGCACTTGATACAATACGCCTCTCAAAAGTCCCTTGACACTCCCTATCAGTGCTCACCTTGATGGTATTCTCGCCGTCTAAAAGTGACAATGTCACCTCATTATCAGCAGTAGTAAATACTTCCCCATTAAGCTCAACGGTGTACGAAGTCGCACCTGAAAGCTCTAAAACAATCGTATTCGCTGCTTCAATTACGTTTAGATTGACACTCAAAAGCTCCACTGCCTGAATATTCAATGTGAAACATTGTTGATATGTGGCACTATCCGCTACGGTCAAGCATAAGGTATAGACATCCGGGGGCAGGTTATCCAAAAGTAAACTTTCATTAAATGCCGATGTTCGTATTTCATTACCGTCACTATTGGAAAGAATGGCCGTATAATTCAATAGTACCTGAGCAGTAACATCGATGCTCCCGTTTGCGCTCCCTACACAAGACGCTCCCACCGTCTTAACAGTAAAATTGTCCGTTCCTAAAACAATCTCACAACCGTTATCATCAACAAGAATTCCTAAAGGGGTGGCTTCACATAGGTCGTCATCGTTCAAAATACCATCATTGTCGATGTCACTATCGCAAGTATCACCAATACCATCATTATCAAAGTCCTGTTGTTCAGGATTGTAAATAGATGGACAATTGTCCACTTCGTCTCCAACACCATCATTATCCGTATCAATAGCCGCTAGGTAAGGGTCCGTGCCATTGGTATCCTCTTCCCCGTTGGTTAGATTATCACCGTCACAGTCCGCTGCTGCCCATATGGCATTACCGGCATCGTAGCCCGTGTAACCGGCAGCTTGTAAAGGATCACAAGGATTTGATGGGTCGGTGCCGTTGTTTACTTCATTGTCGTCGTTTATACCATCGCCATCGGTATCGCCAGAGGCCAAATAAGGGTCCGTACCATTGGTATCCTCATCACCATTAGTGACACCGTCATTGTCACAATCGGCAGCCGCCCATAGGGTATTAGCTGCATTAAAGCCTGTGTAACCGGCAGCTTGTAAGGGGTCACAAGGGTCGGCAGGGTCCGTGCCATTGTTCGTTTCCGTATCGTCATCCACACCATCACCGTCCATGTCTCCGGAGGCTAAATAGGGGTCTGTGCCATTGGTGGCCTCTTCCCCATTGGTAATACCATCGCCGTCACAGTCCGCATCGCCCCATATGACATTACTGGCATCAAAGCCTACGTAACCAGCAACTTGTGCAGGGTCACAGGGATTTGATGGGTCGGTGCCATTGTTCACTTCATTGTCGTCGTTTATACCATCTCCATCGGTATCACTGGAAATTAAATAGGGGTCTGTACCATTGGTGACTTCATCACTATTGGTAATACCATCGCTATCACAATCAGCGGCGGCCCAAATAGCATTCCCAACATCAAAGCCCATATACCCTGAAGCCTGAACAGGATCACAGGGATCGGAAGGGTTTGTGCCGTTGTTTATTTCCGTATCATCATCCACGCCATCACCATCGGTATCACCAGAGGCCAAATAGGGGTCCGTGCCGTTGGTGACTTCATCACCGTTGGTAATACCGTCACTGTCACAGTCCGCTGCAACCCATATTGCGTTCCCGGCATCAAAGCCCATATAACCCGGGGTCTGTGCGGGGTCGCAGGCATTGGAAAGGTCCGTACCGTTGTTTATCTCATTATCGTTGTTTATGCCGTCCCCATCGGTATCGCCAGAGACCAAATAAGGGTCCGTACCGTTGGTGTCTTCCGTTCCGTTCGTTACGCCATCACCGTCACAGTCCGCAGCGGCCCATATTGTATTCCCTACATCAAAGCCCATATAGCCAGCAGCTTGGACGGGATCACAAGCATCGTTTTGATCGGTACCCATGGTTATTTCCTCAAAATCAAGAACGCCATCGCCATCGGTATCATTGGAAACATTTATAATGACTTGATCAGTGAACCCACCGTCCTGTGTAGTGACCGTTATCGTTGTTGTACCCGGTGCCAAGGTAGTAACCAGACCGACATTGGAAACAGCCGCAATCAAAGGGTCATCACTTGTCCAAGTAATGGATGTATTAGTTGCATTAGCCGGTTCAATAATGGCATTTAAGATAAAATTCTGACCAGTTTCAATAGTCAACTCATCCTCGATAATGTTAATCCCTGTAACTGCAATGTTTGAGGTCAGCGGATCAGGTATAGCGCCCCCATTGATAAAATAGGCCGCCCTTAAAGCCATAAATTCAGACAAAAGGTCTTCACCCTGTGACGAAGGGTGAACCGGATCAAAAGGGACCCCGGCAAAATCAAAATAGGTATTGGAATTTTGAAGGCTAAAATTGTAAAGGTCCACAATTGGGTTCCCATCAATATTTATCTGATCCGAATTATTACTTGCTATTTTTGGTATAAGGATGTCCTCATTATAAGGCAAACTTCCCAATTCGGGGGTATTGACCAAATTCTCATCTGGAAAATCATAAAGACGAAAAGTTAGTGGCATAACAATTACATCGGCCCTCCTTGCCAGCGGAATCGCGGCGAAAAGAGCATCATAATCATCACTTATTTCCTGCAACTGCATTGGGGTGGCCGAGTCATACGGCCTGGTTGAAGTGACATTATTTCCCCCAATATGAATCATAAAAAGTGTATTGGAAGGATGCACGGCCATTGCCGTTGCTACCTCTGGTATGATGGCATCAATGGTGGCTCCTGCGAACCCATAGCCATATACATCTACATCTACTCCCAGCGCACTCCATTGATTTGTTCTTGCCGTATTTGGGCTATTAATATCCCTAGCATACACAAATTCCATTATTGACGCGCCAATAACCACCACTTTATCATACTGACCAAAAAGTGAAGACGAAAAAATAAACAGTACAAAAATCGTACTTAAAACAAACTTTTTCATTTGCAACTACTCAATTGCAATAATAGAATCTGGCAATGTTCGTATTTTCATTTGCCAACTTCCATCATTTCATTTTCAAACAATTTTTTTAGGTTCTTCTTTAGCGAAACGCTTTCTGCAACTGCGAACCAAAACAGTTTATTCCTATTCTCAACCTCAACCCATGCCAAAATTCCCTAAACGGATCGGATTCCAATACATTTAGTCTGCTAAACTCCATTTTACCAATTAATTCCATTGTTTAACAACAAATTCAACACGTCTATTTTCCGAATGTTTTTCCCCTGAACAAGGCGTACTATCATCACATTCATTGGTTAGCCTAGTTTCACCAAATCCATCATATGAGATTCTATCTTCGGTTACTCCCAAGGACAAAATATACTCTGCGGCACGTTTGGCCCTTCTTTCGGACAACCATTGATTGTACTTATCCCCTCCACGTGAATCCGCATGCCCTTCAATAGCGATTCGAACAGCTGGATAATCGTTCAAAATCTGAACCAACTTACCCATAACAACCTTGTCATTTTCAGTCAAATACGATGAATTTAAGCTAAACATAATGTTGCCCAAACCATCGATTTCCTTTTTTATTTTTTCTCCACGAGCTTTCTCGGCTTCCTTCTTAGCCTTTTCTTCAGCAGCCAATCTCGTTGCTTCTTTTTCATTTTCTAGGCGTTCCGCCAATAATCTTGCCTCTTCCTCTGCACGTTGGACAGCAGCAATCGAATCCTGAATACGCTGTTGCTCCTTTTCCATCTCTTTCATAAGGGCCAGCTTTTCTTCCCCTTTCTTGGAAAGTCCTTTTTCAATTCCAAAACGGTAAACCGCACCTGCAGCATGTTGAATATGGTTAGTGGCATTTTCCGTGCTCATGGCCCACTTCCCTGTGGAGTTGAAATCAAGGCCAAATCGATCAGAGAACCAGGTTCTAAAGCCTACTGATGCATTATAGGTACCCCGGCCTTGGTTATTTGCGTCGGTATAACCGGCACCTATACCAACATATGGGTCGAACCAAGCCGTTTCACCCAATATTTGATTGAGATCATAGCTTATTCTTAAATCAAGAGCATAATAATCAATATCTTCGGTGTTAATAATACCATCTATGGTTTTGCCCTCTTTATACCTATTGTAAGTACCAATGGCTTCTAGGCCTAATCCATTTTTGAAGTATCGGCCTATACTCAATCGAGAGGGAAAGGGGACTATATTCCAATTGTCAGAAACATTGAAAACATCGCTAAATTCAGAACCGGCATCGTCAACAGCATTAAAACCTACCCCAAAAATCCACGCACTTTGAACAATACTGTCCTTTTTGGTTATCTGAATATCCTGTGAAAATCCTAGCCGGAAGAATAGCAGTAATACTACGAATACTGCTGTTTCGGTTACTCTCATGTTTTGTAATTTGGGTACTACAAAAACAAAAGTAACCCAAATAAGAAAACTGATAAAAAAAGGTGTTCTAATGGCAATTATCTACGACAAAGTGCAAATAATCACTCCATCTCTACGCTAAGTTTTTTGCCTTCATCGAATATAGCGTAAACACAAAAGGGAAATGACTGGACGTCTAAGTCCTTGTTTTTATTGGGCAGTTGTACCGAAATGACCATTTCTTCTGCACTTTCACTTTTTAAATACATGATTGGCAAGGCATTGGTATCCACAGCTCCCATGCAAGCCGCCAAGACGCTGTGGGTGTTGAAATCCACTTCCGGGATAGGGAGTCCTGGTTTTCGAGTCTGGTTCACTCTTGAAAAAAATGTCCTTAGGGATTTTGAATCCTTAATAATTTGGATTTCTGGATTCTCTATCGGAAAATAACCGTCTTGAACCAATAAATTCAGTCTTTTGTCGATTTCAACATGCTGTTTTTGGCTCTTACATGAAAAGACGAGTAGAAGGATTATAAGAGCTGCTTTTTTCATACTACAACAACTGGTTTTAAGAAGCCTATGGAATATACATATCATTTCATCTCACTTCCTTAAAATCTCCAATCAAAATTAGGTGTAATATATGATATGTTGGCCAGACGACCCCATTCGATTTATTTAGAACCAGATTTTCTCCATCTGTGTGGGACCAGCCAAATAGAATTCGTTTTCAGAATCACCGTTCTTGAATATTTTGAGTTCATCTTTTTTGATCCGATGAGTATATAAAAAATCATTTATCGGTTTTTGCAAACGCGCGTAATCATCTCCCTTCCCTTGAAAATCTACAAGGCCCTTGACATTTAATGCATCAACGGTTTCTCTATGGTACTCCTTGGATATATAGTTGATATTCTCAAGACTCTTGGCTATGATTTTACGTTGCTTGATCTTGTCATATAAAAGATATAGTTTAGAAAACTTATATAACGTATTCTTTAGGAAGGCATAGCCCATGGCATTTAGAAATCCCAAATACCCTTTTAAAGAACCCCTTTTGTATACAATATGATTCTCAAATGCATAGTCCATATTGGCCCATTTGTCCTTATATGGCATATCCGCCCCATAGCTTAAATCATATAACATATACCCATTTTCAAAACACCATTCAACCTCCTTATAAATTGATATGTGACCTAGACTGAATTTGGCATAATCCAAATCGTAAGAAGAAACAACCGAAAAAAATAATTTGTCGTAATGGAAGGCCAATGAAATATCTACGGGTTTATTATCGGCGTATATTACCAAAAGAGAGGCCTTTTTTGAATTTATGAGCTTATAACACTTCTCGTAATACCCGCCCCAAGTGAATACCGCAACATTTGTTTTCCCAAGTTGTTCAAAGCGTAAAAGATACATTTCCCGTAACTTGTCCATGAGCATATTGTAATCTTCCCTTTTAATAGCACCGCAATACATTTTGTACGTTACATCAAAACAATGCTCAAATCGTTCAATGGACCTTTTCAGGTTTTTTCTAAAACTTTTGCTTAATTCATTTTGAACAAACTCCGAAATTGAAGGGTAGGAATCCAAAAAAATACCATTACCGGCCATGTCAAGCTCCAGTATGGTCTTTTTATGGAAACCTTCCATACCATAATACATCAGGTCCAAATAAGATGGTATTTGTTGTAAGTGGTAGGCATTTGCTTCAGATTTATTATTCAAACTACTATTTAAATAAATCCGCTTGTTATTTGGTTTAAAACAAATCTCTTTAATATAATCTGGAACGAAATGCTGTTGTTCGAACTTAAAATAAAAATGATTCCTTATCATAGGAGCTATTAAATCCTGAAAATTAAATGGAATTGATTTTTAAGAGGCTTTTACATAGTTTTCACTAACCCTTTCGGTTTATTTTTTTATCAAGAAATCAGTCAAAGAGATGGTTTAATTTAAAAACTGGTCTTGGTAATGGTTGCTTAAAAAAATCATACCATGGAGTTAATAAGAATTCTTATATCTAGAATTGTATGCTTTCTCATAAACTTCTTCATAAAGTGGAAGAATATTCTGTATTTCAAAATTTTGGGAAATCCCCTTCGCATTAGCTTTGAATTCTTCCAATATGTTGTCATCTGACAGCAAGTATATGGCATTCTTGGCCATTTCATCAATATTACCTACGTCACTAAGCAATCCGCTAACGCCATGTTTGTTGACCTCAGGAATACCTCCTGAATTACTGGAAATAACCGCTACTTTATTGGCCATGGCCTCAAGAGCTGCCAAACCAAAACTCTCCGTT
>JBCBZA010000290.1:0-1827 GCA_039815575.1 Bacteroidota bacterium
CACTATCAAATCGAGTACAACTCATTGGAAATCTTGGAAATGACCCTGAAATAATCAACTTCGATTCAGGGAAAATGTTGGTCAAAGCTTCATTGGCCACAAATGAAACTTACAAAAACAAAGAAGGTAAGAGGGTTACGGATACCGCCTGGCATAAGTTGGCCGTATGGGGAAAGACCGGCGAATTATTGGCAGAGCTCGGAGTAAAGGGTTCAAAAGTAGCCATAGAAGGAAAACTTACATACCGGACCTGGGAGAACAAAGAAGGAGGTTCAGTAAACGATTGCGAAATCGTTGTGAGCGAGTTTTTGCTGCTAGACCCCAAAGAAAAATAATGCTGCGCGATACAGGCAAGATGTGTAAAGAGGGCCCTCTTTACCTCTCGCCCGTGGAACGGGTGGATTTGTCGGAACTCCTTTTCTATGCCTAAAAAGAAATCTGATATCAAAAGAAAAGCCTATAAGGTCTACATGACCTCTCAGGAGAGGGAAGGGCTTGATTCAAAGATCAAAGCATCCTCTAGCAAGGATTTTTCGGAATGGGCGCGTAGAGCTCTTCTAAATGGCCACGTTGTTTCTGCAGATCCTCTGTTGGTAATTAAAGAAATAGGGGAACTAAGGGAGCTTTCCAAGACTGTTTCGGGGAATATGGATGAGATAGTTTCCCAGATCAGTGCCGGGGCGTACAGCGACAGCACAGTGGAAAGCAATCTGATTGAACACATCGACAGGTATTTGGAGCTTAAGGAAGAAATGATTGAGGCGGTCAGAAGGTTATATCGAGGGGGATAGAGCATTATCACTTTGTTACAATACCATACTCTAATAATACCGCAATTTCTCAATATCATACTATAAGATTATGATAAAACGAGATTAATGGAATACGTGAATGTAAAAATATCCTATTCCATGAATAATTTAATCCATTAATAGATGATTATTAAAATATTGGGAAGCCAAAGCAGCTTTCGGGGTGTGAGCTATAACGAGGATAAAATTGCCGAGGGAAAATCAGAAGGTTTGGTTGCAGAAAATTTTGTCTTTCCGGAAGGGACCGAACCCACCAAGGCGGATTACATCAATTACCTAAAGTACCATAGTTCATCAAATACAAAGGTCAAGGATAAGCAATTCCATGCGGTGATTTCCGCAAAAGGTTCAGAAAAGACACCTAAACAACTTGTGGAGTATGCCAAGAAGTATTTGGAGAAAATGGGATACGGCAATAACCCTTACCTAATCTATTTCCACAACGATACCAACAATAACCATGTTCATATGGTAAGTACCCGTATTGATTCAAACGGCAAGAAAATAAGCGATTCATTTGAGAAGGTACGTTCACAGGAAATTTTGAGGGAGTTTGGCATTGACTATGGAAAACACGCCAATAGTGTGTTGGAATGGGCCAAGACATATTCCATTACGACACCAGGACAATTTGTTTCCCTTTTGAAAACAAAGGAGATCTCGGCCAAACAGAACGGAGATAAAGTATCCGTGTATTACCAAGGCAAACTGTTGGATGACATATCTGTAAAGGAGCTTGTGAACTCAAAACCACTTCCCAAGAAAAAACTAGGGAAGTATGGTCAGATTGTTGGGAAATATTCATTGCAAATGGATTATGATAATCTCAAAAAATACTTGCACGAAAAACATGGCCTGGAGATTGTTGAACACATCGGAAAGGGGAAGAGCAAACCTTTTGGATACACCCTTATAGACCATACCAACAAAACCGTGCTAAAGGGTTCTGAGGTCTTTCCGTTAAAAGGGTTGTTACAACCACTTAAGAGAAAAGAAATCATAGAGTCCCTTCCAG
>JBCBZA010000206.1:0-5787 GCA_039815575.1 Bacteroidota bacterium
AACTGCTCCCAACCTTTATTTTGATGACTTCCCGCTTGATGGGCCCTCACTGTCAGCGTAGCATTTAAAAGCAATACTCCTTGTGAAGCCCACCGCTCTAAATTCCCACTTTTGGGGTAGGGTGTTCCCGTATCTACCTTTATTTCCTTGAAAATATTGACCAAAGATGGGGGATGGGAAATCCCATCCTTAACGGAAAAGCATAATCCATTGGCCTGATTGGGGCCGTGATAGGGATCTTGACCAATAAGGACCACTTTGATATCATAAAATGGACAATGGTCAAAAGCGGCAAAAATATCCCTTCCTTTGGGGTAGCATCTACTTGTTTGGTATTCCTGCCTTACAAAATCAATTAAGTTAATGAAATATTGCTTTTCAAATTCCTGTTGTAATTGCTTTTTCCAAGAGGGTTCAATGGTTACGCTCATATATCTTTGGGATTCGTTCCGTACAACTAAAAATAATATATTTCCTATTTCTAATTAACCAAAACGAATCTATGAACTTCTTCAAAAAGATAAAATTTCCCACGGCCCATACTGTTTTATTTTTGATCTCGGCAGTAATTTGTGTACTCACATGGGTGGTTCCTGCCGGGCAATTTGATCGATTATTCTATGACGGGGAAAAACAGATTTTTATAAGAAGTTCCTATACGACGCAAATGGAACTCCCTGCAACACAAAAAACACTAATAACCCTTGGAATTGAAATTCCTTTGGAGAAGTTTACCTCAGGAGCCTTGTCCAAACCAATCAGTATTCCCAATACCTACCAAAAATTGGACAATCGCCCACAGGGTTTGGTGGCTTTTATCCAAGCTCCCCTAAAAGGCATCATACAATCTGCGGATATTATCTTGCTGGTATTGATTATTGGTGGTTTGGTGCAAATTGTAAATGCTACACGGGCTTTTGAGGCTGGAATAGCTTGGTTGGGAAACCAACTCCGGGGCAAGGAATATCTTTTAATCGTTTTGGTCACCATTTTAATAGCACTTGGGGGTACCACCTTTGGGCTGGAAGAAGAGACTATAGCTTTCTATCCCATTCTGCTTCCTATCTTCTTAGCTGCCCAATACGATGCACTGGTATGTGTAGGTGCTATCTATATTGGCTCTTGTATAGGCACCTTGGCCTCAACCATCAATCCATTTAGCACAATTATTGCTTCTGATGCGGCCGGCATTAATTGGACCGAAGGTCTAGACGGACGGATACTCATGCTTATTTTAGGATTGTTGATTTGTATTGCCTATATCATTCGGTATGCGCAACGGGTGAAACAAGACCCGGAACAATCCATTATCTATGCTCAAAAAGGGGAAATTGAAAAAAGGTTCCTGAATGTTAATCTTGCCAACGGGATTGCACTAAATGGTAAACTAAAACTCGTGTTGGTATTATTTTCCGGTTGTTTTATTGTTATGGTATATGGCGTATCCCAATTGGGTTGGTGGTTTCTTGAAATGACCAGCGTTTTTTTGGCCGGGGCTTTGCTTATAGGTGTGATTGCCAGGATAAATGAAAAACTGTTCGTTAACGAATTTATTAATGGAGCCAAAGATTTGCTCAGTGTTGCTTTTATCATTGGGATTGCAAGGGGGGTGACCGTCCTAATGAACGATGGTCAAATAAGCGATACCCTGCTCTTCTATACGAGTGAATTGACCTCTGGAATGCAAAAAGGGCTTTTCATCAATATATCCTACCTACTTTATTCGGGCCTTACATTTTTTATCCCCTCCTCTTCAGGTATGGCCGTGTTGACTATGCCCATAATGGCTCCATTGGCGGATACGGCAGGAATTGACCGTTCCGTCATGGTAAGCGCTTATCAATATGGTTGGGGACTATTTAAGTTCATTAATCCAACAGGGATTATTTTGGCTTCATTAGCTATTGTAAATGTAGGATTTGACAAATGGTTAAAGTTTATTTGGCCTTTGGTCATAGGCATTGGACTATTGGGAATAATAATACTGACGGTATCTGTTTATGTTTAAGGGCAGAAAGCCTTATTTTAGAAGTACGTATAGCCCAATATAAAGACAATGAAAATAGCGTACCAAGTCATTTATCTTAAAAAACGATTTCCTTTGCGCATTAGCCGAGGTGTGCGTGATGGCCAACACAATTTATTCGTTTCAGTTACTGACGGAGAGCAGGTTGGTTGGGGGGAGACCTCCCCTGGGGCATCCGAAGGCGCTGCTACCGCCGAAGAAGCCCAATCCCAGTTGGAACAATTTTTACAAAAGCACTCTTTGGAAACAGATGGTATATACCAAACCTATGATAGTGCACTAAACCAAGGAGTATCCCCTTGCGCCCTGGCGGCTTTGGATATGGCCCTATGGGATTTAAAGGCAAAAAAAGCGCAGATGCCCCTTTATCAATTATTGGGATTGGATACACCCTCAAAACCAACCTCCATTACACTGGGGATTATGACCCCAGCAGAAGCAAAAGAACGTTTACCCTTGATTTTGGAACAGGAGAATATGCGGACCTTAAAAGTAAAATTGGGAAATCCTGAGGGTATTGAAACCGACAAAGCCATGTACAATGAGGTTTTGGAGTACCATAAGGCCTATCCCATTTCCATTCGAGTGGACGCCAATGGGGGTTGGAATGTAGATGATGCCAAACATATGATGCAATGGCTTTCCGAACGTCATTGTGAATATGTGGAACAACCCCTAAAGGAAGGGCAGGAAGGCCTTCTCCCTGAATTGTATAAAAATCGCCCCCTACCCATTTTTGTGGATGAGAGCTGCAGATTAGCTACGGATATTCCCAAATGGGCGGATACCGTAGACGGGGTAAATATGAAACTAATGAAATGTGGCGGTATCACTGGAGCTTTGCGGATTATGGCAACAGCCCATGCCTTTGGCCTTAAGACCATGATTGGTTGTATGGGCGAAACGTCCATATCCATTGCAGCTGGAGCAGCCGTTTCAGGAGCTTTGGACCATATAGATTTAGATTCCCACTTGAATTTGAATCCTGACCCTTGTGAAGGAGCGCCTTTAGTAAATGAGATTACTATGCCGTTGGATCTTCCCGGCCATGGAGGAAAATTTAAAAATTGACCTATACATGTTCGATTCCACTCAAAGACTGGCTATTTATATGGAGGGAGCTTTGGACAATGACTCCGGTAAAATGGGCTTTGGTCTTATGCGATTTTCCAAACACCCCATTGTTTGCGTTATAGACTCCAACTATGCCGGAAAAACGGTAGAAGAGGCCGTAGGACTCCCTTATTCCACCCCTGTTGTAGCATCTGTTGATGATGCCATTGCCCTAAAATCCCAAATATTGGTATTGGGGATAGCACCAAGCGGTGGTCGTTTTCCAGCGGAGTGGGACAGCCCTATTTCCCATGCCCTTGAAAATGGACTTTCCCTGATCAATGGATTGCATGACGACCTCAATGCCCGTTTTGGTCACTTATTGATCAACAACAGCATTTGGGATGTTAGAAAACCCGCCCACTCCTATCCTATTGCCAAAGCCAAAGCTGCAGAACTTACGAATAAGCGCATATTGATGATCGGTACCGATATGGCCGCTGGTAAAATGACAGCAGGATTGGAACTTTATTCCGCCTTACAAGAAAAGGGAGTGAACGTCGGTTTTGTTCCTACAGGACAGATTGGAATTACCTTGATGGGCAACGGTATTCCCTTGGATGCCATAAAAGTGGACCAAGCGGCAGGGGCTGTAGAACAAGCGGTTTTGGAGCAATCTAACAAAGATGTGGTGATTATTGAAGGGCAAGGCTCATTGGCCCATCCTGGAAGTACGGCCACCTTACCCTTAATTCGTGGTGCACAGCCCACGCACTTTATCTTATGTCATAAAGCGGCACATACCCATTTGCGTTATCCCGTATCACACGTGCAAATTCCCCCGTTGGATGAGTTTATCCAATTGAATGAAAATATAGCCAGGGTTTGCGGCTCCTTACAAGCTGCGAAAACTATAGGAGTTGCCTTGAACACGGTTGGTTTGGATAAGGAAAAAGCGATAGCAACTATTAAGGGTGTTGAGGAATTGACCGCTCTGCCCACCACGGACGTAGTTTTAATGGGACCAGATAAGTTGGTTACTGCTGTGCTCCAAAACTAAGTGCAATTCCAAGAAAATAGGAAGTCATATTAAATCGGTATCTTTTGACAAAGATTCCCCAATAGCCTTAACCAATCGTTCTTTATTATGATAAAAAAGGTAATGAAATGGACTCTTAAAATTTTAATTGGGATCATTCTAATCGTCTTGATGTATGGATCGATAAAGCAATGGAATTATGATTCCAAAGTTTGGGACGAGCACCAGCCAACTGGCAAGTTTTCCGATATCGGTAGCAATAAAATTCATTTCAAGTATTCTGATAAAGGAAATATTACCTACGTACTTATTGCTGGTTTGGGAGAATCTATGCACACCTGGTCCCCCATTGAAGATAGTCTAAAACAACGCGGCAGGGTTTTTATGTATGACCGGTCTGGCTTGGGCTTTAGTGAAGAAGGCATACTTCCAAGATCTGTTGATAATACCGCCTCCGAATTGCATAGCGTATTAAATAATGAAGCAATACCCGGACCATATATTGTCATAGGTCATTCTGCGGGAGGATTTATAGCTAGATATTATGCCAAAAAGTTTCCGGACAAGGTTGCCGGATTATTTTTAATTGACCCCTATCAGGGAGATATTGGACAAGACGAAATCGAGGAGCCTCCGTTAAGTTATAAGGCCATGAACTGGTCTTTTCGAAATATGGCTTGGAGCGGCATTCCCTTTTTTTTGCTGCCCCAGCCTCCCCATCCCATTTATAAAACATCCAAGGCCATAAGAACCTATGGACAGGAAGGGAATACTGAAAAAATTTCCTTGGAACAGTTTTCCAAGTACAAAAGCGATGGATTGGATATGCCCCTATACCTACTCTTTGCAGATCAAAAAGGAAAACCATTCAACGAGCTAAATGCCAAGTGGAGCAAGGAAATGTTTGAACTGTATTCCAATAGGCAAAATCAGTTTATATCCATTGAAAGCGGTCATCACATCCATATCGAAAAACCAAAAATGGTTCTTACGGCTCTCGATGAGTTCACTTCAAAAATTAGCTACTAGTTGTTCACGTAATAGGATTCCTTAAGGAGTCCCTTCAGACATTTTTTCTTTAGTTAAAGTTCTTCTTTAACCACTCCTTTCAGTTATGGGCGGGTAAGGCAACCCTTTTTTTGGTTTTTTCGTCTATATCATACCCGTTAGCCATGGTTCACTTTTCAAAAAAACCAATCAACACATGTGGAAAACCGATTTTAGTATACCCCGTATTTGTACATTCTTGATTCTCCCATTTGTACTACATGCCCAGGGCAAGAATTCCTTTGTCCAAATGGCCAAGAAGCATATGTATCCCTTCTCTTTTGATACTTCTTTTCATGGTGATGGATGGGAAAAAATTATTACAGCAGCCGAGAATCACAAATACTTTCTGCTCGGTGAAGATCACGGTGCCGCTGAAATTGCCATGTTCTCCGAAGAACTGGCCAAACGCGTGCGGTTCGACTTGTTTGTAACCGAAATTGATAGCGTGACCGCCTGCATCACAAAAGAATTAGCTGCTAAGACCAGTACCGAGTTGGATTCTTTTACTACTAACCACCCTTCGGCACTCTCCTTTTATAGTGCACAAGAGGAGTTTCAACTGATAAGGGAGTTGACAAAGTCAAATGCAGACATATGGGGTTTGGATCAAGTATCACTT
>JBCBZA010000139.1:0-10445 GCA_039815575.1 Bacteroidota bacterium
AGTAGATGCAAAAACCGACCTGCCATTGAGTTATGTCAATGTTGGTATCCTAAATCGAGATGTGGGTACGGTCACGGATAGCCTGGGAAGTTTTAATTTAAATGTATTGGAAGAATTCAGTAATGATACCGTTCGCATTTCTATGATTGGGTATGAGCCTATCGAACTAATACTAGGAAATATTGTAAAGAAAAAAGAAACCCTTAAAGTTCGATTGAAGGAACAGATCAGTGAGCTTAATGAAGTCGTCGTTTCGGCAAGGGCATTTAAAAGAAGGACCTTGGGTAATAAAACAGAATCTAAATTCATAGGTACAGGTTTCGGTTACAACCAACTAGGTGCGGAGATGGGTATTAAAATCAATATTCGTAAAAATCCAACCTTTGTGGACGCCTTTAATTTTTCGGTTTCACAAAATCGCCTAAGCGCAAAATCTATTTTTCGATTGAACTTTTACGAAGTAAACAAGAGGAAGCCCGGAAAGAATATTCTAAAGGACAATATTTTGGTTGCTATAGAACCGAAACAGACGGGTAAGGTCACCATTGACTTAAAACCCTACGATATCGTATTAAAAGAAGATGTTATCGCTACCCTAGAATGGGTTGCTAACGAAGGGGAGAATAAAAAAGACGAAGCTATATTTTTTCCAATAGGTTTTTTTACCAGCGGAACTCTACGTAAGGAGACCAGTCAATCACGATTTAAAAAGTTTGGAAGTTTGGGGATTGGTTTCAATATTGATGTGCGTTACTATTGAACCCATTTAAATTTTTGACTTAGACTCCTCATGGGAGCATTTTATTCCATGTTGAAATTTGATTAGTTACATAAATCGAACGTTTTATGGAACTATAAAACTCTAATTATTAAATCGAAAATTGATGTTGTACAGAAACAAAAAACCCAAGGTTCAAAACCTTGGGTTTCCTTTGTAGCGAGAGGGGGACTTGAACCCCCGACCTCAGGGTTATGAATCCTGCGCTCTAACCGCCTGAGCTACCTCGCCATATCATTTTTATACTTCTATTCGGCTCTGAATCCGTCCGCCAGTGGCGAATAAGAATCCTGCGCTCTCCACCCGCTGTGCCGTTCGGTATGGGCGGGTAACCACCTGGGCTACTTCGCCTTTAAATTAAATTATACCGTCCATCTACAAGGCCACGGACCTGGCCGCCGAAGCAAAAGTGTAAGCCTTTTGCGAAGGCGGCTGCAAATATACTGGTTAATTTCTGCTACTTCAAAAATCCCTATTATTTTATTAGTTGTAATTTATTTTTTTATATTACCACTGTATAAGAACAACCTATTAAATACCCTAATGAATGTGTGATAAGAATAAGTTTGAAATAGAGTTTGTGATTCAGTCGTCACCTCAACTGCTCTATAATTACATTTCCACGCCCTCTGGACTGTCCGAATGGTTTGCCGATAATGTAAATTCCCGGGGCGAGATTTTCACCTTTATTTGGGATGGAGCCGAAGAGGATGCCAAGCTTCTCAAACGTAAAAGTGATGAATTCGTTAGGTTTACCTGGGTAGATAATGATGATGATTCCTGTTATTTTGAAATGCGGATCATTGTGGATGAGATTACCAAGGATGTTTCCCTGTTCATTTCCGATTTTGCCGATGATGATGAGATGGAAGAGTCAAAAATGCTTTGGCAAAACCAAATAGCCGATCTTAAGCAAGTTTTGGGCTCCAAATAATGACATAACTTATCTTTGCCCTCCTCAAAAAGGAATTGTTCATGGTCAATTTTAATGGAGCGCTTCTAAATAACAATGATAAACTACTGCATCATTCCAATCGAGGATTTCGTTTGGGGGATGTCCTGTTTGAGGAAATCCGCGTGCTCAATGGTAAAATTGTTTTTTGGGAAGAGCATTATTTTCGGTTAATGGCCAGTATGCGCGTACTGCGAATGGATATTCCCATGGAGTTTACCATGGAACACCTTGAGGAAGAAATTCTTGTTACGGTAAATGCCAACAGTTTAGCAACCAGTTCGGTGCTTGTAACACTTTCGGTATTTAGAAGTAGTGCAAGCGTGATAACTACCCCAACGGACCACGTTTCCTATATGATTGAGGTAGCTAAGCTGGACAATCCCTTTTATATTATGGATACAAGCCCTTATGAAGTAGAGCTGTTCAAAGATTACTTTTTGGGCAAGGACATGCTTTCTAAATTGGATACGAACAATAAACTGGTAGCGGTTATCGCCAGTGTTTTTGCCAATGAAAACGGGTACGCCGACTGTCTCTTGTTAAATGACCTCAAACAAGTGGTATGTGCCATCAGCGGATCTCTGTTTTTGGTAAAAGGGGATGGCATAAAAACCCCTTCAATAACCAATGGGGCCAAAAATACGGTGTTGCGAAAGAAGCTTTTGGAAATTATAGCTTCCTTAGAAGAATATATGTTGGAAGAAGCACCGATTTCACCTTTTGAGCTCCAAAAAGCGGATGAGTTATTTATCCTCAGTATTTCAAAAGGAATACGGCCCATCACGAACTATAGAAAAAAGGCGTATAGCAGTATTGTATCACTGAATTTGTTGGGTAAGCTCAACGCCAATGTTAGGTTGGCTAGTTTAAAATAGGATTTTCCGGAGAATTGGACCAAATTAAATAATCACCACCCAATTCGATCATTTTTTCCTTCCAAAAGGCAATGGTGGATTTTTGAATAATATCGCTTTGATATTTGTTTCTGACAACGACCCATGATTTGGAGGTCAGTTCCTGATCCAATTGTAACGAAGCCCATCCAGAATACCCTAAAAAGAAGCGGATGTCGTTTTCTGTAATGGTATTGCAATTGATCAATTCCACTATTTTTTCAAAGTCACCCCCCCAGTAGATACCATCAGAAATTTCCGTGCTATCTTCAATTAAATGGGGCACTTTATGGATAAAATAGAGGTTGTCCTGTTCTACGGGCCCCCCGTTAAAAACCTTTAAGGGAACCTTTATCTCAGATACCAGGTCGCAAATGTCATATTGCAGGGGTTTGTTCAGGATAAAACCAACCGCTCCCTCATCATTGTGTTCCGCCAACAGCACAACAGACCGGTTAAAGGAAACATCACCGGTAAGGGCGGGTTCTGCTATTAACAATTTCCCCTTTTTTGGTTTTAGGTCCACCTAGGTTTTTTTCTTGAGTTGCATTTAAATGTACTGTTTTAAATGATAACTTCAAAAGGCACCAAAAACAAAAAGCACCTCCATATTGAGAGGTGCTTTTCACTATAAGAAGCCTATTTTTTAATTAACGGCATCGCTCAAATCTGAACCAGCCTTAAACTTTACAACATTTTTTGCGGCAATCTTGATAGTTTGTCCAGTCTGTGGGTTTCTTCCCTCTCTGGCGTTCCTTCTAGAAACTGACCATGATCCAAAACCTACTAAAGAAACCCTGTTCCCTTTTTTTAGTGACCCTTCAACATTGCCCAAGAAAGATTCCAATGCTTTTTTAGCAGCTGCTTTAGTGATGCCAGCATCCGCTGCCATTGCATCGATTAATTCTGTTTTGTTCATAATGGAATTAAATTAATTGTTGTTTAAATAATTTTAATGCTGAACAAATTTATACGGAATTGGCGCGGAACCAAGTAAAATCAGGGGAAATCGGGATTTTTGTTGATAACTTGAAGTGTTTGTTGATAAAAGCACCAAAATTTTAACTTTTCACCTAAGCCCAATGATAATGCGGGTTACAGGACGCGGGCCTCTTCTTCCAGATTTAAGCCGTTCAACAGTTCTTTTATGGCCATTTTTCGTTTGCCAGGAAACTGGACCGTAAGCAATCGGATAAAACCATCACCTACGGCAATCGTTACCCCCACTTTGGATTTTTGAACGGTTCCTATATCCATTTGGTGTCTTGCTTGTTCAAATGCAACTTCAAATATTTTGATGGTAATATCTTTAGGGCCGTTTCTTAAGGTGGTCCAGGCAGTGGGGTAGGGGGATAACCCTCTAACGAAATTAAATATTGAATTTCCTGGCAAAGACCAATCCACCTTACAATCGTGCTTAAAGATTTTCGGTGCTGCTTTTATAACGGCAGGATCTGTTTGTTTATAGGTAGTGACCGTCCCATTTTCGATATGGGCAACAGTTTCCAAAATAAGTTTGGCCCCTAGGTCCATAAGTTTGTCATGAAGGGAACCGGCGTGGTCTTCTGGGTTTATCGTCATTTCATTTTGTAAAATGATCGCTCCGGTATCTATTTTCTCGTCAATAAAAAAAGTAGTTGCCCCAGTTGTCTTTTCCCCATTGATAAGGGCCCAATTAATGGGGGCCGCACCACGATACTGGGGGAGCAGGGAAGCGTGTAAGTTGAACGTACCAAATTCAGGTAGTTGCCACACTACTTTAGGTAACATCCTAAAAGCTACTACAATTTGTAGGTTGGGTTGCAATGTTTCCAATTCCTCTACAAAGGAGGTACTCTTTAAATTGGTGGGTTGTAGTAGGTTCAAGTTATGTTCTACAGCATACTTTTTTACAGCAGACTCATGAATTTTTCTACCCCTGCCCGCAGGTTTGTCCGGAGCCGTAACGACCCCAACAATCGCATATCCGGATATGACCAAATTATGAAGTCCGGCAACGGCAAATTCTGGAGTGCCCATAAAAACAATACGCAAGTCTTTTTTCATATCATTTAATATCATAGGTATTATCAGGGTTTAGTTTGAGTTTCCCATCCTCCAAAAGGTCCCTAAGGGATTCAAGAACGGCCCCCTCATTATGGTTCGTACCCCTTACCAACTCCCTAGAGGTCTTGGGTCTTGACAAAACCATAGCCATAATCTCCCTTTTTATGGCATCTACCCCTGCAGGATAGGCTTTCTTTTTTTGGCAAACATCACATTTTCCACAGGGAAGGATGTCCTTTTCGCCAAAATACTTTAATAAAGTAACCGCCCTGCATGAACTATCTTTATATACATAGTTCAGCATGGAATGTAATTTCTCCTTTTTCGTAGTATTGAGCTTACCAATAATAGGTGCCAGTGGATGTATCGTTTTTTCGTCTTCCCTTGGTTTTAGAAAGGTAATGGTCAAATCACTCTGGGTACTTCTATATACCGCCAACCCATCTTTTTCCAATTTTTTTAAGGCTTCATCAATATAGCCTTGGGTTTCATTCGCCTTTTTGGAAAGGAGTGAAAGATTAACTTTAGTTTCAAACTCGAACAATCCACCATAGGTGCGTAGGAGGACCTGGACGACCTGCCCCATTTTTGCGTTTTGCGCCATCCATTTAAAAAGGCCTTCCTTTTGGGCAATTAGGTGTATGGCCGTTGTTTCCCTGGACCTTTCAACTAGGGAAATTATCCCATTTTGGTCCAAAAGCTGTAAGGTGGAATAGGTTTTCCTTAAGGGTAGTCCATAGCGCACACAAAAGGCGTTGAGGTTTAGATAATAGTCTTCATTTATTCCCTCATTATAGGCAATTTGAAAAAATGTGTTTAGCTTCTTATACAGTGCCTTAGTGAAGGAAATATCGGGCAAGACGTCCAAAAATTGTTTTTTCAAATGCCCCATATCATTTTGGTTGACCATAAGGATAGCCTGTGCCGGCTCCCCATTTCTTCCCGCTCTCCCAGCCTCTTGAAAGTAATTCTCAATACTGTTGGGCATCTGATGGTGAAGTACCGTTTCAACATCGGGTTTATCCACGCCCATACCAAATGCATTTGTAGCTACCATCACCATCACTTTATTATCCAACCACGCCTTTAACCGCTCTTTTTTTTCAAAGTTGGTCAAGCCCCCATGAAAATACGTGGAAACCATCCCATCTTGGTTCAAATATTTGGAAAGGAGTATGGTATCCTTCCTTGAACGCACATAGACTATTGCACTTTTTTTATTGTTTTGCAAGGCTTTAAGGATACCATAATTTTTGTCCTGTCTATGTTCAATACGGAAGGTGATGTTTTTTCTTTCAAAAGAATCCCGATACCGTATTGCATTGGGAATAGTAAGGTTGGTTAAGATATCTTCGTTCACTTTTTGGGTGGCAGTGGCGGTCAAAGCAATTGTTGGTGCCTTGGGATGTAGTTCTTTTAGCAATGCGCACTGGCGATATGAAGGCCTAAAATCGTGCCCCCACTCAGAAATACAGTGGGCTTCATCAATAGCAATGAGGTTGACGGACATTTGTTGAATCCGCTCTTTAACCAAGGGCTGTTGCAATCGCTCCGGGGAGAGGTACAAAAATTTATAGTTCCCATAGATGCAATTGTCCAGGCGTATGTCCAAATCGTGCGGGGAAATTCCCCCAGAAAGTTCCATCGCTTTTATTCCTTTTTGTATTAACCCTTGCACTTGGTCTTGAATTAAAGCGACCAAAGGGGAAACAACGATACAAATCCCTTCTTTTACCAGTGCAGGGACCTGAAAGCAAATGGATTTTCCGCCACCGGTGGGCAGGAGGGCCAAAACATCATTTCCATCCAAAAGAGTGGTAATGATTTTTTTTTGGGAACCCCTAAAACTGGTAAAACCCCAATATTTTTTTAAAACTTCTTCTGGAGATGTGTCCATTAGCCCATGTTTTCCAGAATAAAAGAAGCCCGTTCCCTTATGGATATTTTTGGCACTAGGATGGGATGGTACCCCAAGCCATGATAGGTGTTGGACAGATGTTGGTGAAGCTCTTGTGCTTCTTCAAAGCTTTCAAGGCGTTCGTTGTCCGAAATGTAGATGGATTTCCATGGTGGGAGAATAAAGATTTGGTCATAGCGATTATCTCGTGCCATAGTTTTAAAAGAAGTGGGATATTCTTGTCCAAAATAATTCATGTAGGCCAGAACATCCGGAATTCCGCGGTCAAAAAAACATATCATTTCTTCTATGTTCTGTGAGTTGTCATAGTGCTGTTTTCTTCCAACGATGAGTCGTTTGTTGAATTCCATGGGGTCTTTTACAAAGACAAGGGGATTGGAAATCGGTTCTTGGGTAGTTTTTAATTTCTTGGCCTCAGCGGTCATATCCCGAATAATTTCGTGGTAGCAGTGATAGCCAAGGTTTTCCAATTCCTTAATGACCACTGTTTTTCCCGTTCCAGGAGCGCCGGTAATGACTATTCTTTTTGGAGGCACATGCAAAGTTAAGCTTTGAGGGCGAATACCTAATTGTGCCCTACCTACTATCTTTGTAAAAAACCAGGTATGGAAAAGAAAGATTCCGAAGAGTTTTATGGGCGTTTAAGGGAACAACTATGGGAAAACACCCAATGGCCCTCCAATTACTTATACAAGTTCATTGTTCCAACCGATGATACTAAAATAAAGGCCATTCATGATATATTTGATACCAAAGGAGCCGTAATTGAGTCTAAAAAGTCCAAGAAGGGGACCTATACCAGTGTCTCTATTACAGTACACCTTAAAAATCCGGATGAGGTCATTGAAAAGTACAAGGAAGTCTCTGGAATTGAAGGAATCATTTCGCTATAGGCTTCCAAAGAAACAGAATTTTAGTATTTTGCAGCATAATTACTTCCTAAAAATTTCATCTTGAATTTAGTAGACAACCTAGAATACAATACGGAGCGCTCGCCTTTACATATCCCTGAGTATGGGCGCCATTTTCAGAAAATGGTGGACCATGCCGTTTCCATTGAGGATCGGGAAGAGCGAAACAAAGTCGCCAAATCCATTATCAGTGTAATGGGGAATTTACAGCCACACTTGCGGGATGTGCCTGATTTTCAACATAAACTATGGGATCAATTATTTATTATGTCCAATTTTAAATTGGATGTTGACTCGCCCTTCCCAATTACATCCAAGGAGGTCCTACAGCAACGGCCCGAACCTTTGGAATATCCCCAAAACTTCCCTAAATACCGCTTTTATGGCAACAACATCAAGAGAATGATTGATGTTGCCATCAAATGGGAAAAAGGGGATATGAGGGACGGTTTGGAATACGCCATTGCCAATCACATGAAAAAGTGTTATCTCAATTGGAACAAGGATTCTGTGGAGGATGTCGTTATTTTTGATCATTTGAAAGAATTGAGTGATGGCCAAATCGATTTAGCCCCAGATGGTGAAAGTCTTACCGACAGCGGACAATTTTTGAAAAATAAGAACTACAAGTCCAACAGAAGCGGAGGCAAGAAGAATCAAAAAGGGCACAGGAATAAGAAACGATATTAACTTCTTGGTCCCCAACAATTGGCTTCTTAAATCAAATAGCGATACGACCAAAGCATATAAAACAGAAAGTGGCAGAAATGGGCAATTTTTGCCAGTTGGTGATAGTGTAAACAAGTTCTTCAATGGGTACATTTAAAATAGAAGGGGGAAGACAATTACAAGGTGAAATTACTCCCCAAGGTGCAAAAAATGAGGCACTTCAAATTTTGTGTGCGGTATTGCTCACTCCCGAAAAAGTAACCATTCACAATATCCCTGATATTGTCGATGTCAACAAACTTATTTTTTTATTGGAAGACCTTGGTGTCAAAATACAGAAAAGGGGTAAAGGTTCTTACACCTTTAAGGCCGATGACGTTAACCTAGATTACCTCCAATCCAATCAATTCAAGCAAGACGGACGGGGGTTACGGGGCTCCATTATGTTGGTAGGACCGCTATTGGGAAGGTTTGGAAAAGGATATATTCCAAAACCTGGAGGAGATAAAATTGGCAGACGTAGATTGGATACCCATTTTGAAGGTTTTATTAAACTAGGAGCCAAATTCAGATATAATAAGGAAGAATATTTTTATGGTGTTGAGGCACAGAAGTTGAAAGGTACCTACATGCTATTGGACGAAGCTTCGGTAACAGGAACTGCCAATATCATCATGGCGGCGGTCCTTGCCGAAGGAACAACGACCATATATAATGCCGCTTGTGAACCTTATTTACAACAACTGTGCAAGATGCTGGTGCGTATGGGGGCTAAAATTTCCGGTATTGGCTCAAATCTATTGACCATTGAGGGGGTAGATGCATTAGGTGGCACGGAACATACCATGCTTCCTGATATGATAGAGATTGGGAGTTGGATAGGCCTTGCCGCCATGACTAGAAGTGAGTTGACCATTAAAGAGGTAAGCTGGGAAAATCTTGGACAAATTCCAGGTGCTTTTAAACGCCTGGGTATTCAAATGGAACGGATAGGTGATGACATTCACATCCCTGAGCACGACAAGGGCTATGAAATCCAAAATTTTATAGATGGCTCCATTATGACCATTGCAGACGCCCCATGGCCTGGCCTTACCCCAGACCTGCTCAGTATACTCTTGGTAGTGGCAACCCAGGCTAGGGGAGAGGTCGTCATTCATCAAAAAATGTTCGAGAGCAGGCTTTTCTTTGTAGATAAATTGTTGGATATGGGGGCGAAAATTATCTTGTGCGATCCCCATAGGGCCACGGTAATTGGTCATGATTTTAAGTCTACATTGAAAGCTACTACCATGACTTCACCTGATATTAGGGCAGGCGTATCACTATTAATTGCAGCCCTATCTGCAAAAGGCTCCTCTACCATTCATAATATAGAACAGATTGATAGGGGCTATGAAAATATTGACGAAAGGCTGCGCGCCATTGGTGCCGGTATCGTTAGAGTATAAAGTGTTTCAGTACCGAAAGAATAAATATTAAGCTCCATAATCCTGTTCTCAACCAATTCTTTTTGACCAAAGCGTTAGTGACTTGCCGGGTCTCTTCGATGGTAGCTATTTTGTTGTGCAGTGGAATGAAAATTACAAAAGTGACCAACCATGTTGTCAAAATAAGACCAAACTTTAAGAGATCAAGTAGATGGAAAGAAGCAACTTGGACCGTTCCTAAAATCAATTGACCGAGCATTAAAGGAAGTACCACAAGCGTAACCCGTTTGGTGTATTTAGAATGCCATGTTTTAAGATGGTTGGGATGATAATACTGAAAACCGGGATAGATGATCAGTTGAACCAACCAGATAAGTACAAAACAACCGGTATCAAAAAGTAACGCCAGCGCTGTCAAACCTTAACTTACGAAGAGCACTTCCCTTACCGAACCGAAGAACTTTAATACAGCCTGACTACTTTTATTAAAAGCCCCTGATCGTTGTAAAAAGGAATCGATTTGACCAAACTTCAAATTGGCTGAAAGTCCATTCTGGCCATAATCATGAAAAGCCATGCTCCAGCTGTCAAAAACGCGATTTAAAATGAAATTACTTTCAATCATTTGGATATCTTGATGTCTTTTATCCAAGGAGATTTTTTGAAATAAATTCATAACTTCCTTCTCTTTCCCTTCCAAAAGTTGGAGAAACCGGTTATTGTGGAAGAGCAGGCATCCTGTGATGCCATGTTCGTTATTATAATCCTTCGCTTTACTCAACATACTATAAATCTGAGATATGGTGAAGGATTCACTCGCAACCGAACGATAAACAAGCGAATGC
>JBCBZA010000291.1:0-1684 GCA_039815575.1 Bacteroidota bacterium
CGTCCTTAAAGACTTGTATTCTTCGTTTGTCAATTCAAACATAAAATCCAATGGGAAACGGTCTTTATTGCGCCGTACAGCTTCTTTAAGGCGTTTAGTTTCGGTTTCATAAAGTAAAGCCAGGTCAAAATCTAATAGTACTCTTTGTCCACGTATTTCATAAATCCTGTTTTGTATGGTCTGTAACTCCATTTTTAACGGATTTTTAGTTCCGACCATACCATTGGATGTTCACTGGCACTATGCAGTTCATTTTTGATGCTTTTTAGGATATTCCATTGCGGCCGTTTTTTAAACCAAATCCCTTTTCTGATCAATCCACTTGCCTTTACCGTCCTGTACAATTTGCTGGAAAGCATCAAATAGTCGCTTTGCTTCAAGTTGACACCCATTTTATAGGCTCCCAGACGGTAATATTTGGAGTCTTTGCCTTTGTCCAAATCCACTTCAAAAGTGCCATGTTTTGAAATATCCTTTAAATCGGTTCCTACGGTTAACGGTGAAAGAAGCTTGCTATAGGACGGGACGTTTAGTGTCCCTGCAACGGCAATCAAATCATCGGGACCATCTATATTCTTATATACCTCTGCTATTCTGTTGGATTGAACTTCAATTTTGGTATTGACCATGTTTTGATCTTGTGAGTTTTCCAAAAAGCAAGTGGATAATACGGTGATGATTTTACCATTAGGCGTACTGATTTTATATTCTTGGAGATCTATATCAAAAATGGGATTTCCATTTTCATCAAAATCATTGACGTGGGATTTCATTGCTAGTACTTCATAACCAGATTTGGTCAACAACCCGATACCTCTGCCATATAGGTCATTGGTTTCCAAATACAGAATATGGGTATAGGTGTCGGATAAAAAACATTTGTTGAATTCCAGTAGCGAGGCCCTATCCTCAACTTCCAATAAGACCAGTACATCAGGTGAAACTTCATTAACGACCTTCGCTTTATTTGCTATGGCCACATCATTTATAGGAGTAGAGTTTAATCTTACCCACCCGTTCCAATTGGTTAAAGGGGAGGCTTTATTGGCTTCTGAGGTTGTATTCGTTTTTAGGAATAGTTGTCCGGCTTTATTCACCATAGTGAGGAAAGGCCCGTTCTGGGCATCTTCAAAACCTAAAAGTTTTGATAATGTCCTCAGTCTATTGAATTCCTTGTTGGTACGCATCCCCATGACCATAAGCCGTTCAAATTCTTCAATCCAAAGTTCCCGATTTTCGTCACGGTATTTTTTTATTAGCGCCCTGTCCCTATGGAAGATATTCTGGATGTTATAGGTTGCAATGATCATAGCTGCTTCTTTAAAAAGAAATTCTTGTTGTTTTTAAGAATCTCATCAATTTCTTCTTCATCGTAGTAAATAATACCTCCCAATTTTGAGAAAGGAATGGTTTCGTTAATGCGAAAGTTTTGCAATGTTCCAGGGCTGATGCCCAATTTCTTCATTACGATATTTGATTTTATCCATTTGTCAATGGTGACCCTTTCATAATTTGTCAAGAGTTCCTTGATATCAGAGATGAGTTCTTCCTTAAACTCCTGCAGGTCATCTGCGGTAATAATATTTGCTGGCATATCCTTAGTTTTAATATTATACAGCAAATATGAATCGATGATGAAAAATAAATTCACAAGGTTTCCCTAGGTAGGGGGAAAATTTAACAA
>JBCBZA010000018.1:0-37502 GCA_039815575.1 Bacteroidota bacterium
CAGTGCTGCTTTAAGTTTATTGAAGTAGGTGTATTTCGAATTTTGGGATAGGGGAGTGTTGCTCTTGGTTTTGGCCTTGGTATCTAAGTATCGTCGGAATCCCCTAACAAAATCAGTATCTACATCTTTTAATTGAATATTTGCAGGAGCATATTTTTCTAGATGTTTAAAGGCCGCATCCCAATTCCCATAGTTTCCTTTGGATTCGTAGCGTTCTTCTTGTAATGTTTTATAGAAGTCAAAAAGAAGGATATTGCCCTTTTTGTTGTCCTTCATCTTATATTTTCCCTGAATGTATTCAGCTTTTCGAATAGCAAGAATATTCTCCGCAAGTTCCCATGTTTCTTTATCCTTTCGTTTTTCATCATTGGATTCAGGGTGCTCCGAAACGTAAAGCTTTAAATATTCAAATTTCCGTCGGTGCTTTTTCACCCCGTCCTTGTCAATGGTATATCCATTATAAAATTCAATAAACAAACTCAACTTATTGTTTTTTAGCCGCTTACTTTTTAATGTGATTTTCATGAGGTTCGCATTTCGAGGTGTAATTTTTACACCTTTTCACCTCAAAAACTTAACGAGGTGTAAGAAAGGTGTAATAAAAGTATGAAAATACGCTATTAAAGGAAACGAAGAAAAGAAATAGTTTTCAACAACTTATTGAAAATCAATTAAATGAAAACAAATGAATCCAAATGAAATTTAAGAATCAACTTATTTATTTCCCGATGCAGAAATTGGAAAATATATTTCCCAATAAATCATCTGTTGTTACGCTTCCCGTAATTTCCCCCAAATGAAACAAGGCTTCACGGATGTCTATGGCCATTAAATCACTGGCCAATTCCCCTTGCATGGCTTCTTTCACTTTTTGAATGGCTTCAAGGGCTTTCAATAGGGAGTCATAGTGCCTATTATTGGTAATAATAGTATCATCCCTACTCAAATTTCCAGCATTTATAATTTCTAAGAGGGTATTTTTTAAAGTATCAATACCCAATCCGTTCTTTGCTGAAATAGGGATGACATTGCTGTTTTCAGCTTTTAGGGTTTCCACTTCCGCTTCGGAGATGTCATCAATTTTATTGACGACAACAAGTATTTTCGTATTGGGATGTTTTTCTTTTACGGCGTCAATGTCTTCTCGTGAAAACGCTTTTGCATCCACTAAATAGAGCACCAAAGCAGCTTTTTCAATTTTTTCAAAGGAACGTTCAATACCTATTTTCTCTATACGATCCTTGGTCTCCCGTATACCAGCGGTATCGATGAAACGAAAATTGATTCCCTCAATGGAAATTTGGTCTTCAATCGTATCCCTAGTAGTTCCTGCTACTTCACTTACAATGGCGCGTTCTTCATTCAGCAAAGCATTTAGCAAGGTCGATTTTCCTACGTTGGGTTTGCCCACTATGGCCACAGGAATACCATTTTTAATGACATTACCTAGGGCAAAGGAATCTATCAATCGTTGGAGGACATTGGTGATTTTACTTAAAAGTTGACCAAATTGATTCCTATCGGCAAATTCAACATCTTCTTGGGAAAAGTCCAGTTCCAATTCAATTAAAGAGGCAAAGTTCAAAAGCTCGGTCCGTAATTCTTGTATTTCATTACTGAAACCACCGCGCATTTGCTTTATGGCAATCTCATGGGAAGCCTTGCTATCACTGGAGATTAAGTCTGCAACGGCCTCCGCCTGACTCAGGTCCATTTTATTATTAAGAAAGGCCCTAAGGGTGAATTCCCCCGGACTTGCCATTCTACATCCATTCCTTAAGAACAATTGTATCATTTGCTGTTGTATATAAGGCGAGCCGTGGCATGATATTTCGGCCACATTTTCCCCAGTATAGGAATTGGGGGTTTTGAATACGGATACCAACACCTTATCAAGTACGTTTTCATTTTCAACTATATGGCCAAGATGTACGGTATGACTTTTTTGTGAGCTCAGTTTTTTATTTCCAACCGGTTTGAACTTACTGGAAACGATTTCAATGGCATCCGGTCCAGATAGGCGGATTACGGCGATGGCCCCAATCCCTGCCGCCGTAGCCAAAGCAATAATGGTATCTTCTTGCAACATCGTGCAAAATTACAAATAAGCCCATTTGCTGTAACATTTTCCATAGAATCGCTACCTATAATTACATCAATCACATAAAAATGGAATTAGTCAATAACACGATTTTACGAAAAGACAATACGCTGCTGGCCATAACACATTTGTCACAGCTATTGCATTATGTCACAGGGTTTGGTGGGTTTCTGGTCCCCCTTATTATCTGGCTGACCTCAAGAAAGAATGTAGAAGGCATGGATGAGCACGGAAAATCCATCATTAACCTACAGTTGAGCCTCTTGCTTTACATCATTTTGAGTATTCCAGCTATTTTACTGCTTGGGCTTGGAATCCTTACATTAATTGGGGTAGGTATTTTGGGTTTTATACTTCCTATTGTAAATGCAGTAAAAGCATCAAATGGGGAATCCCCATCCTATTTTTTGACCATAAAATTCCTATAATAAGGACTGGTAGCCGTCCTTGTCTTTAAGATTTGTAGGGAG
The DNA here is from genome assembly GCA_039815575.1 of Bacteroidota bacterium. Taxonomy (GTDB): domain Bacteria; phylum Bacteroidota; class Bacteroidia; order Flavobacteriales; family Flavobacteriaceae; genus Croceivirga. The sequence goes on from JBCBZA010000018.1 coordinate 2,572, forward strand.
GAAGCCCAGGGGTTTAGTTGTTCAACATAACGGGCATGACCAGCATGGTGACCTGCTCCCCTTCATCCAAACCATCGGAGGGGGTCAAGATGCCAGCTCTGTTGGGTAAACTCATTTCTAAGGTAACATCATCTGAGGAAAGATTATTCAACATTTCTACCAAGAAACGCGAGTTAAATCCTATTTGCATGTCATCACCTTGATAGGAACAGCTTAACCGTTCCTCTGCCTTGTTGCTATAATCCACATCCTCTGCAGAGATATTCAGTTCGGCCCCAGCAATCTTTAAACGAATTTGATGGGTGGTTTTGTTAGAGAAAATGGATACCCTTCGAACAGAACTTAAAAATTGATTCCGGGAGATGGATAATTTATTTGGATTTTCCTTTGGAATAACCGCCTCATAGTTAGGGTACTTTCCGTCGATCAACCTACAGATAAGTTCGGTCTCATCGAAAGAAAACTTCGCATTACTCTCGTTATATTCAATTTTTACATCAGACTCGGAACCGGCCAAAATGCCCTTAAGAAGATTAAGTGGCTTTTTGGGCATAATGAATTCTGCCACTTCGGTAGCACTGATATCACTTCGGGTATACTTTACCAGTTTGTGTGCATCTGTGGAAACAAAGGTCAGATTTTCAGTGGAAAACTGAAAAAACACCCCGCTCATTACTGGGCGCAAATCGTCATTACCCGCTGCAAATATGGTTTTTGAAATGGCCGTCGCCAGAATATCCCCTAAAACAATGGTGGAGCTAGGATTGGTCAATTCAACCGCTTTTGGGAATTCGTTTCCATCGGCATAGGCCAAAGCGTATTTCCCGTGGTTGGAACTGATCTCTACCGTATTATTGTCCTCAACCACAAAAGTCAAAGGCTGTTCGGGGAACGTTTTCAGTGTGTCCAGTAATAGTCTGGCCGGCACTGCAATAACCCCTTCGGATTCTGAATCCACCTCTAAAACAGAACTCATAGTGGTTTCTAAATCTGATGCTGATACCGTAAGTTTTTGCTGCTTTAGGTCAAACAAAAAGTTATCCAAAATGGGCAAGGTATTACTGGAGTTAATGACTCCTCCCAATACTTGCAATTGCTTTAACAAATAAGAACTGGATACGATAAACTTCATTCAATGTATTTTGTAGATGAAAGTCGTCTAAATTCCCATTAGACAACGGCTAAAGACAAATATATTTTAAAAGTGTTGGCTAAGGAAACTTAGTTATCAACACTATGCCGCAAATTTTCTTTTTCTCCAATATGTCTGAAAGATTCCTCCCAGCAAAACTAAAAATACCGGAATCCCAATGGTCAAAAGCCGCCATTTGGTCTTGTGTACCGCCACCTTTTCAACATCCAACAAGGGAATGGACACATTTTTGCCCCTAATGTTTATAAATCCGCTGTCATCCAGCAAATAATTGATGCAATTCACCAAAAATTCTTTGTTCCCATAAGAATTCCCTGTCCATTTATCGTAGCCTAGTTCCAATGGCCTTCCTTGCTGTAATTGATTTCTAATAATATCGCCATCTCCAATGACGATCATTTTGTTTTCCCCACCTTTCTCAATGGGCCGCTCTAAATCAATTGGTTTGATCCGGTTGACGTAGGCTGATGAAAAAGGACCTTCCAATAATACGGCCAAAGGAAAACCGGTATGGGGTGGATAGTCTTTTTTATCCAGGGTGGTATTCAGTTTCGCAAATCCAATCTGTTGGGGTACCCCTTCTGTTTTGGATAAGGGAGAGGATTGCAAAAGAACCGTTTTCTTATTAGCGTTGGTTATGGTGTCAATAGTGTTGGCGAATTGTAGACGTAAGGCTTCAATATTGTTGTTAATGGGATGGTTATCCTTGGAAAATACCATGGGATGATATACCCAGGGTAAAGGATTGTATTGGGACTCATTGGCTTCCCCATTGGCAACTACAATTGGAGTGTTGTAAAGGTCATTGATCAGTACGGGGTTGATGCGTACCCCATACCTAAAGAAAAAGTCATCAAGGTTGATATCCTGTCTGACTGCTACATTGCTTCCGGTTTCATTAAAAAGACTGTCGAGTTCCATAGCCACTTGGTCAATCATCCACAACGATCTTCCGCCCTTTATAAGGTATTGATCTAACACATATTTTTCCTTTTCCGTAAATGTTTCGGTAGGCTTAGCTATTACCGCCATATCAAAGTCTGAAAGTTGATATAATACCTTTTGGGCGTTTTTTTCGACAGAGTCGAGTGTAATGGCGCCTATGTTATAGTATTCTTTGAGATCGGTAAGTAAATCTGCGATATATTGGTCCGCCAGTTCGCCATTTCCTTTTAGCACCGCAATTTTTTTCTTTTGGACGATCTGCAACTTTTTAAAGGCATCGGCAAATGCATATTCCAAATTTTGGACGGAATTATTGATTCTATCTTCTGAGGTCGCGCCCAATTTATTTTTTAATAAGGGGACCTTTACGGTTTTGTTCTTATGGTTGACCATGGCCCAAGGGAAAACCAGTTCTTGGGTAGTTTTTCCATTGTCCTCAACAGTAATGCTTACCGGTTTTAAACCAAGTTGTTGCAAGTTTGCAATGGTCTCATTCCTTGTTTCTTGTTCCTCCAAGGGATTGACCAGGTTGTAAACGATATTTTTATTTTCGGCTTGAAATTGCTCTAGCAGGAGAACAGTTTCTCTTTGCAATCTGGCAATCTCACCGGGTAGTTCCCCATCCAAAAGCACATCTACAACTACTGGGGAACGGAAATTTGAGGTGGATTCCAGTGCTGCTTGGGATAAGGTAAAGCGATGGTCTTCGGTAAGATCAAAGCGTTTATAGGCGTAGTTTGAGATAACGTTGGTCAAAACCATTCCTAAAAAAACAAAAAATACGCTTCGCCTTTTTTTCATTTCGATGCGTTTTGATGTGACAGTCTGAAAATGGCCAAAAAGAGGAAGAACGCAGTTACACTTGAAAAGTAGATCATGTTCCTAGTATCCAGAACGCCCTTGGAAATATCTTCGAAATGCGCTTTGGCCCCGAAGTTCTTTAAGTGTTGTTGTGTATTTCCATCGGATACTAAAGTGGAGATGGCTTCCGGGCCATAGAATATGAGAAAGCAAAGTGCTGCACCGAGGACAAAGGCAAAAATTTGGTTGTCTGACAAGGAAGAAGCATAAATTCCAATGCTACAATAAAGTAGTAAGAGAAAAACCGTTCCGAAATAAGAACCCAGTAGGACCCCAAAATCATAATTACCTGGTGTAATTCCCAGATCAGAAATCGCAAAAACATAAACAATGGTTGGAATCAATGCAATGAGACCAATGGCCACAACACCCAAAAACTTGCCCAATACGATTTTAGTTTTGGAGATTGGTTTGATCAATAACAGCTCTAGGGTACCCAGCTTTCTTTCTTCGGACAGGCTTCGCATTGTAATTGCCGGAATTAAAAAAAGAAATACCCAAGGTAATAGTAGAAAAAAATTACTTAGGTCCGCAAAACCATAATCGAAAATATTGAAACTCCCTCTAAAGACCCATAGGAAGAGGCCATTTAATAGGACAAAAAGTAACAAGATCAGATACCCGATGGGAGCGTTGAAAAAAGAATACAGTTCTTTTTTAAAGATGGCTGTCATCATGCTAAGCTACGGTAACTTTATTGGTAACGCTCCACGCTTCGGGCCTGTCTAAAAAAAGCTTTTTCGTACGACCCCAAACGGATTTGAAAAATTCAGAATTTCTATAGGTCTCAAGATTCATTTCTTCTTCCCATTTGCTGTAGGTAAAAAAAACATTCGGGTGTTTTTTGTCCTGATATAATTCTAAAAATTGACATCCTTCAAAATTACGAATGGTCTCTTTTGTTTCCTCAAATAAAGCTTCAAAGCTAGAAATATTTTCTTCTTTAAACGTCAATTTTACAATCCTGATCAGCATTTAAAGAAAATTTATGGTTACAATGTCCTGATGCTTTAGACCAATGAGGGAAGATGCCCCTCCAACCGTTTTTAAATCACTTTTAAAGATGGATAGCTCCAAGTGACCGGCAGAATTGAATAGGGCCAAAAAATCACTGGCCCCTTTTCTTTGATTCTTTGGGAGCTCAAAATCAATAAGTTCGGAATAGGTATTAAAAATAGTAGTAAGCTTATGGCTTCGGGCAATGACCTCAAACGCCCGGCCATTGCGATAGGCTTCAAAAAGTGTTTTGGTAATGCTGGTTACCACGTTTCCATAATGGTCAATGTAAATCACGTTACCTGTCATAGTAGCTCCGTTGTTGGACACTCGAGGTGCTATGACCTTTACTTCCTTTAATTGGTTAAGTGGCTTACTCACCACCTCTATTTTACCTCCTCGAGCCAAATGGCAGGCCACTTTAGTGAATACCTCAAGTTCCGGAAAAGGGCTAGGTTCCATTTGGGGCAAGGCAATCCTGTTTATTTTTTCTGGCTTTATTTCGGAGGTGATTATGGAAAGTATCCCATTGTCAGCACCAATAAAATAATGACCCTCAATCAAGACAAGGACATGTTCGTTTTCTGGAGACCATTCCGATTCCAGACCAATAATATGAATGCTTCCTTTGGGGAATTCTGAAAATGTGCATTTAAGTATGTACGCGCATTCATGTACATCGAAGGGCGAAATCCCATGGGAAATATCAACAATGGTAGTTTCGGGTACCTGGGATAGAATCCTACCCTTTATGGCAGCCACAAAATGGTCTTTTGTTCCAAAATCAGTGGTTAAGGTAATGATGGCCATAAAGGATCGTTGAAAGAATTCTTGATGCTAAAAAATGAATTTTGGTTAAGTTTGTCGGTAAATTTACGTAGAACTCATTTGTTCTTTTTGTATTGAGGCGAAAATTATGGATTTTGTGTCCAATTGAAGATTTTTTTAAGCTTCATAGCTGGGCTACGGAGTGCAAAAAAAGCAAAGAATGGGTGCAAAAACATCTTTTTTAGCCAATTCAAAAAGGTTTTATGGGTTCAGCAAGGAAAACAAGGAATCTTCCTTACCCCACTAACTTCTAATTGGAATTTTTTGAACGAATTAATAATTGAACTCACAGAGATTAGCCCAAGGGATTTTTTTGGACTTCAAAATGAAAACATAGAACTGCTCAAAAAGTACTTCCCAAAGCTAAAGATAGTAGCAAGGGGAAACAAAGTAAAGGTCTATGGCGAGGAAGGGATGCTGGAGGAATTTGATCGTCGTTTTGACATGATCACGGAGCATTTTGCCAAGTACAATACATTGGATGAAAATGCTATTGAACGGGTGCTCACAAGCAATGGAAAAGAAGATTATCAATCGTCAAAGTCCAGTGGTGAAGTGCTAGTGCATGGCATCAACGGAAGATTGATAAAGGCGCAAACGGCCAACCAAAGGAGGATGGTGGACGCCTGTGCCAAGAATGATATGGTCTTTGCCATTGGACCGGCGGGAACAGGAAAGACCTACACCGGAGTTGCCCTTGCAGTTAAGGCATTGAAAGAAAAACAGGTGCGGCGTATTATTTTGACCAGACCTGCTGTGGAAGCTGGCGAGAATCTTGGTTTCCTTCCCGGGGATTTGAAAGAAAAACTAGATCCTTACATGCAACCGCTTTATGATGCGCTTAGGGATATGATAGCACCCGAAAAATTGGAAAAATATATCGAAGACGGCACCATACAAATCGCTCCCATGGCCTTTATGCGGGGACGCACGTTGGACAATGCCTTTGTGATACTGGATGAGGCCCAGAACACCACCCATGCCCAGATGAAAATGTTCTTGACAAGAATGGGCAAGCATGCCAAATTTTTGTTGACGGGGGATCCTGGACAAATTGATCTTCCAAGGCGTGTAATTTCAGGGTTGAAGGAAGCCCTTCTTATTTTGAAGAACGTGAATGGCATAAGCATCATCCATTTGGATGACAAAGATGTGATTCGTCATAAATTGGTGAAAAAGGTAATCGACGCCTATAAGAATATTGAGCATCAAAACCAATACTAGTATGGCGGTAAACACAATAATGCATACCGATTTTAACTTTTTAGGGCAAAATTCGGTCTATCGGGGAAAGGTTCGTGAGGTTTACGAACTTGAAAATGACGTTTTGGTGATGGTGGCCACGGATCGGCTTTCTGCCTTTGATGTTGTGATGCCAAGGGGTATTCCTTTTAAAGGCCAGATTCTTAACCAAATAGCCACCAAAATGATGAGGGCTACTGAAGATATCGTTCCAAATTGGCTACTTTCAACACCCGATCCCAATGTTGCAGTAGGTAAGGCCTGCGACCCTTTCAAAATTGAAATGGTCATTCGTGGTTACCTTTCCGGTCATGCAGCTCGGGAATATAAGGCCGGTAAGCGAGTACTCTGCGGTGTTTCCATGCCCGAGGGCATGAGGGAAAACGATAAATTTCCAGAACCTATCATCACTCCGGCTACCAAAGCAGAAAAGGGCGACCATGACGAAGACATATCGCGTGAAGCAATTCTACAGAGGAAAATTGTTTCAGAAGAGGATTATGAGGTCTTGGAAAAATATACCCGGGCCTTATTTACTCGAGGCACTGAGATTGCCGCAGCTCGCGATTTGATTTTAGTCGATACCAAATATGAATTTGGAAAGACCAGAGACGGTAAAATTGTATTGATTGATGAAATACACACCCCCGATTCCTCAAGATATTTTTATGCAGAAGGGTATGAGCAGCGCCAGGATAGGGGAGAGCCCCAAAAGCAATTGTCGAAGGAGTTTGTTCGCCAATGGCTGATTTCCAATGGCTTTCAAGGACTTGAAGGTCAGCAAGTGCCGGAAATGAGTGATGCATATATTGAATCGGTTTCCGAACGCTATATTGAACTTTACGAAAATATCACGGGCGAAGCATTTAAAAAAGCAGCAGTTTCCAATATTCTTGAGCGAATACGTAATAACGTTTCCGACTATTTGGGTTCTAAAAAATAAACCTTCTTTATAAGGGGATGGCCTTTTAAGGCATAATGCGGTTTTAATTCTGTTTTCATATCTTCCCCTTATGCAACCGATTGACCGCAAAAAATACTGGCAGACAAATCTTAGGTATGTGGCCATTCTTCTTTCCGTGTGGTTTTTGGTGTCCTATGGTTTTGGAATTCTCATGGTGGATGAATTGAATGCCATTCGCCTGGGCGGATTCAAACTTGGTTTTTGGTTTGCCCAACAAGGTTCCATTTATGTTTTTGTCATTCTGATTTTCGTCTATGTTTGGTTGATGAACCGATTGGATAAAAGGTATAATCTGGGCGAATAATGGACATACAAACTTGGACATTTATCATTGTCGGTCTCACTTTCGCCCTTTATATAGGAATCGCCATTTGGTCACGGGCTGCATCCACTAAAGAGTTTTACATTGCTGGAGGAGGGGTTTCCCCCTTGGCCAATGGCCTGGCCACTGCAGCGGATTGGATGTCCGCGGCTTCTTTTCTCGGTATGGCTGGCATAATAGCCTTCTCGGGTTATGATGGCTCGGTCTATTTAATGGGATGGACGGGTGGTTATGTATTGCTGGCACTACTTCTGGCGCCTTACCTTAGAAAGTTTGGCAAGTTTACCGTTCCTGATTTTATAGGTGACCGTTATTACTCCAATATCGCTCGGACAGTAGCGGTCATTGCTGCGCTTTTTGTTTCCTTCACGTATGTAGCAGGGCAAATGCGGGGCGTAGGGGTAGTGTTTTCCCGATTTTTGGATGTTGAGGTGAATACGGGGGTCTATATAGGTATGGCCGTGGTATTATTTTATGCGTTCCTTGGCGGAATGAAGGGCATTACCTACACCCAAGTGGCTCAATACTGTGTGCTCATATTTGCCTTTATGGTACCAGCAATTTTTATATCCATTATGGCAACGGGAAACCCCATTCCACAAATTGGGATGGGATCAACGGGAAGTGATGGGATCTATCTCTTGGATAAACTGGACGGTTTAATGACCGATTTGGGTTTTACCGCGTATACCGACGGTTCAAAATCGACTAGGGATATCTTTATGATTACGGCGGCCCTTATGTTGGGAACCGCTGGCTTGCCGCATGTTATCATCCGATTTTTTACGGTGCCGAAGGTTAAGGACGCTAGAAAATCAGCAGGCTATGCCTTACTCTTTATAGCCGTTTTATACACTACAGCACCGGCCATTGCCGTTTTTACCCGAACCAATTTGATGGAAACGGTTCAGAATACGCCTTACAACGAAATCCCATCCTGGTTTACGAATTGGGAAAATACAGGGCTTATTGCTTGGACGGATAAAAACGGGGATGGTAAAATACAATACCTGCCGGGTTCTGCTATTGAGGGAAAGAAACCGCTTTTTACTGAAGGAAGGGGCAATTTTGGACAGCGCCTGATTTCCAATGTCGGTAACACGGACAATGAATTGTACATAGACCGTGATATTACCGTTTTGGCCAACCCTGAGATTGCGGGTTTGCCCAATTGGATCATTGCCCTGGTGGCCGCTGGAGGGTTGGCCGCGGCACTCTCAACGGCAGCCGGATTACTTCTGGTTATTTCTACATCCATTTCGCATGACTTGATAAAAAAACAATTTGCCCCTGATATTTCGGACAAAAAAGAGCTATTGATTGCCCGACTGTCCTCTCTGATGGCCGTGGTCATTGCAGGTTACTTTGGAATCAATCCACCTGGTTTCGTGGCTTCGGTAGTGGCCCTGGCCTTTGGATTGGCGGCGTCCTCCTTTTTCCCTGCCATCGTAATGGGTATTTTTAGCAAGCGCATGAACCGTGAAGGGGCCATTGCCGGTATGGTAGCTGGGCTGGGAATAACGTGCTATTATATTGCCCGTTATAAATTAGGTTGGATCGGAAACCCAGCATCCAACACTTCCGATCACTGGTGGTGGGGCATCTCACCCGAAGGTTTTGGTACCATTGGCATGCTAGTTAATTTTTTGGTTGCTATTATCATTTCACGTTTTTATAAAGCGCCGCCGACCGAGGTGAAAGCACTTGTGGAACGTATTCGAATACCTAGCGGAGCTGGGGAAGCACAAAAGCACTAGTTCACGGGGTCAACCATGACCTTTTGAATACCAAAACTTTTCAATAGTACCTTAAGTTGCAATTTTGATACAACTTCTCGAGCATCTTTTTTCCTATTTTTAGTTCAGAAAACCCAGTTGATGAGCAATTACCATATCAAACACCTCGAAGAATATTTTCAAGTATATCGAAAGTCGGTTCGCAATCCAGAAAATTTTTGGGAAGAGATTGCGGAAGAACATTTTGTATGGCGCAAGCGCTGGAACAAGGTATTGGACTGGGATTTCACCAAACCGGAAATCAAATGGTTTGAAGGGGCAAAACTCAATATCACCGAAAACTGTATCGACCGTCATTTACACATTCGGGGCGATAAGACCGCTATTCTTTTTGAACCCAACAATCCCAAAGAGGATGCACAACATATCACCTACAAACAATTGCATACCAAGGTGTGCCAATTTGCCAATGTATTGAAGACACAGGGCATTAAAAAAGGGGATAGGGTGGTTGTTTATTTGCCAATGATTCCAGAATTGGCAATATCCCTTTTGGCATGTGCGCGAATTGGCGCTATCCACTCCGTAGTATTTGCGGGTTTTTCCGCTACGGCTTTGGCCACTAGAATCAATGATTGCGATGCGAAAATGGTATTGACCGCTGATGGCGGGTATCGAGGAGCTAAAACGATTGATTTAAAAGGTATCGTTGATGAGGCTTTGAAGGAATGTCCTGGAATCCAGAAGGTTCTGGTAACCAAACGCATAGATTCTGAGATCCATATGGAAGAAGGTCGTGATGAATGGTTATTACCGCTTTTGGATGCCGCCAATGACGAATGCGAACCTGAAATCATGGATGCCGAAGACCCACTTTTTATTTTATATACTTCGGGTTCTACCGGAAAACCAAAGGGCATGATGCATACCACCGCCGGTTACATGATCTACACGGCCTTCAGTTTTAAAAATGTATTTCAGTACCGAGAGAATGATGTGTACTGGTGCACTGCAGATATTGGATGGATTACGGGGCATTCATACATTGTATATGGGCCTTTGGCCAATGGAGCAACAACGGTAATGTTCGAAGGCGTTCCGAGCTATCCAAGTTTTGGTCGTTTCTGGGAAATTGTTGAAAAGCATAAAATTAATCAGTTTTATACGGCTCCCACGGCCATCCGTGCCCTCGCAAAGGAGAATTTGGATTTTGTTACCAACCATGACCTCTCCAGCCTAAGGGTGTTGGGAACTGTAGGCGAACCGATAAATGAAGAAGCCTGGCATTGGTATAATGACCATGTTGGGGAGAAAAAATGTCCTATTGTGGATACATGGTGGCAAACAGAGACCGGGGGCATCCTAATATCGCCCATACCATTTTCAACCCCCACCAAACCAACGTATGCCACATTGCCCATGCCTGGTATACAACCGGCATTGATGGATGAAAATGGAGAGGAAATACATGGTAATCAGGTAGATGGACGGTTATGCATCAAATTTCCATGGCCTTCGATGGCAAGAACCATTTGGGGCAACCACCAGCGGTATAAAGACACTTATTTTTCAGCTTTTGAAAACAACTACTTCACCGGTGATGGTGCCTTGCGCGATGAGGTGGGCTATTACAGGATTACGGGTAGGGTAGATGACGTTATCATCGTCTCAGGTCATAATTTAGGTACGGCACCCATCGAAGATGCCATTAATGAACACCCAGCTGTAGCAGAATCTGCCATTGTGGGTTACCCACATGAAATTAAGGGCAATGCCTTATACGGTTATGTAACCTTAAAGGAAACTGGAGAATCTAGGGATCGCGATAATCTTCGTAAGGAAATCAATCAGCAGATTTCAGATAAGATTGGACCCATCGCCAAATTGAATAAGATTCAATTTACCCCTGGTCTGCCTAAAACACGGAGTGGTAAGATCATGCGACGTATCCTGCGAAAGATAGCATCAAAGGATACCGGTAATTTAGGGGACACCTCTACACTGCTGAATCCTGAGGTGGTGCAGCAAATTATAGACGAAGCCCTTTAATTCAAAATAGGAAGGAGGTCATGGAATTTGTGCTTGTATTCCAATACTTTAAAGACTACAGGCGTTTCTCCAAGGTTTTCTAAGTCATTGATATAGTTCTTTCCAGCGTTTTCAAAATACTGGGTATCCCCTTTATTTACCCGAATTAGGCTAATTCGGCCATTGCCAAACCTACTTTTTAGAAGTGCGTTGTTTTCCGAAATCCAAGAATAATTTCTATCATGTCTAAGAAAAGGCATACGCTCTCCTACGTTCAGTTTTAAATTCCAGAGCCTAATGGAATCATCCTCAAACAATAATAGGTTCCCTAGGGATTCCTTGAACTCCAGCGAATGCAGTTCTTTGATATAAGCATTTTCCCACTTAGTGAAATCATTGGCGGGATTTAGTTCCAAACAGTCCATGGTCAAATTTTGCGCCGGCGAAAATACTTACAATAATTAATTCAAGTAGCTAAAAATCAATAATTAACAATTTGTTTGAATTGAAGATTTTCTAATATTCTTGGATAATTTTAGGAGTAAATCAAAATTTCATTGTGATTTTATGCTACCCTATACTATTTGGAACTATTAGATTGGGAAATACTAAAAAAAGCCCATGCAAAAAAAAAGCACACTTGTAGTGGTAATGTTGAAGTGTAGCATGGGCTTTTCCCATTTTGAACCGTTGCTCATTGCTTTTTACGGCTTACTTATTTTTTTCCATTGCGCAATAAGTTCATTTTTAGCGGTCATTAATTGATCCACAGTGGTAATGGTGGCTTGGGTTGGTCGTTCATCGCTGGCCTGAAGGACTACTAGTGTGTACAATAACTTTTCCTGTAGTCCCACAAGGGTTTCTTCCTCAAAAGAATCGGCATAGATGTTGCCATACAACTGATCTCCATCACTTGGATTTCGGTTGCCTACAAACCTCTGGAATACCTTCTTCGTTTTTTTGGAACTCTTTTTATTTCCTAGGAAGGCTTTGACTGCCTTCCGTACGGTATTCAATTCCTTGTAAGACCCATATACCTGTTTGGAGAGGTCGGTTTGTAATTGTATGTCCCCTTCAGCCGTTTTTACCCGTGGATCTATTCGCACTTGTAGTTGCTCCTCTATCATCTGCCTATCTACAGTCAATTTTAAGGTATAGGATCCAGGTGCCACAAATGGTCCTTTTGGACTTATGGGGGTATCGTACTGCACTGCTGCAATCGCATAGCTTTGTTTTGCCCCTGGGGGATTATCATACCTTAGGTTCCAAATAAAACGTTGGTGTCCTTTTTCTGTAGAGAGTCTATCTGTGGGACGTATCCAATAGGTGGGATGCGGAAGACTTATGCTATCTGGTGATTTTAATAGGTCATTGCTGCTATATGCACGTATCAATTGTTCGTTGGCATCATATATTTTAAGTGATACTTCATTGGCGTTGGAAGGAAGAAAATAGTCAATGATGGCGCCATCCGGTGGGTTTTGACCAGTGGGTTCTTCGGGAGGTAGGGGGGTGTCCCCAAACATATTGTGCCTGACCCGTGTGGCCAGTGAAGGTTGAAAGAGATGCGGTTGATCACCCAGGTTTGCAAGCTCTCGAAGTGGACTAAAATCATCCAAAATCCAAATGGAACGGCCATGGGTGCCAACAACGAGATCATTGTCTTTAATGACCAGATCGCGGATGGAAGAAGCGGGCATATTCATTCGCAATGATTGCCAATTGGAACCGTCATCGGATGAAAAATAGACCTGGCGTTCCGTACCCGCAAATAGCAGTCCGGGGGCCTCATGGTCTTCTCGAACGGTATTCACTGGTCCTATTTGGTTCATGCCCTTATTGATCAACTCCCAGGTACTCCCAAAATCATGCGTTTTATATACCAGGGGCGTCATATTGTCTTTTCTAATGGCATTAACTGCTACATATGCCGTACCTTCATTAAAATGTCCGGCATCAATTTGGGAAATCTTGTCCCATGATTCTAAGGCGGGAGGGGTAACATCCATCCATGTTTTCCCGCCATCTTTGGTCACATGTACCAAACCATCGTCCGTGCCTGCCCAAATAATTTCACGATTAAGGTGTGATGGTGCCAAGGCATAAACAATAGCCCTTTGTGGCATTGCTTTCATGTCTTCAGTATAAAAATCACCCACGCTGGATGGAACTGCTGGTTGTTGCCTTGTTAAATCTGGACTGATTTTCTCCCAATGTTGACCACCATCCATGGTTTTCCAAACAACGTTGGTGCCAAACAACAACATACTGTCATCTTTGGGATGGAAGAGTAGGGGCATGGTCCTTAAAAAGCGAATTTCCCCAGAACGCAAAACTTCAGGTCCCACAAATTGGGTCTGCCCTGTCCTTTTATCGAAGCGAAGAACACGACCTCCATAAACAATGTTGTGGTCTTTTGGGTCTACGGCCACATAGGCATATTCATCTGCTCCCACACCCATGAACTCCCGGAATGATAGCTGCCCGCCATTACTGCGGCTGGCAATGCCAATGGCCCCACTTTCCTGTTGTCCGCCATACACCCAATAAGGCCACTGGTTGTCCGTACTAACGTGATAGAGTTGCGCTGTGGGCTGGTTGTACCATGAACTCCAGGTTTTTCCACCATTAACGGTAATTACGGCACCTTGATCTGCTGCAAACAACATAATTTCCGGTTGAGAGGGATTGATCCAGATACGATGGTAATCGTCACCGCCAGGAGCCCCCTTAATGGATGTCCAACTTTTGCCGGCATCATCTGAGCGATAGGCGGCGATGTTACCAACAAATAATTGGTTTTCATTTTTTGGATGCACTTTGATTTCTGCAAAATCACTACCTCGGCCCCATAAGCGATAATCCCTATTGATCAAACGCCAACTTTCACCGGCATCATCGCTCTTATAGATACCCCCATTTTTCTTGGCATCGACAGTGGCATACATGCGGTTGGAATTACTAGGGGCAATGGCGACCCCTATCCTACCTAACCCATCTTCGGCCGTAGGTAGGCCTTTGGTGATTTTACGCCAATTTGTTCCACCATCGGTAGATTTGAAAAGATTACTGTGGGTACCGGAGAATTTTGCATTTTCCCATGGGCCTTCTTGATGTTCCCACATATCTGCAAATACTACATTTGGATTATTGGGATCAAACTCTACTTGTACGGCACCGGTGTTATGATTGATGTAGAGTACTTTTTCCCAGGTAGCGCCTCCGTCCATTGAACGAAAAATACCCCGCATTTCATTGGCCCCGTAGGGATGCCCTAATCCGGCCACAAAAACAATATCTGGATTGGTAGGATGCACAATGACCCGGCTTATTTGTTGTACGTCCTCCAGACCAATAGGATTCCATGTTGCACCATCATCTATGGATTTAAATAGGCCATCACCAACGGCCAGATCTGGACGATGTAGTCCCTCCCCGGTTCCTACATAGATGATATTGGGATGGCTAGGTGAAACGGCCAAATCCCCTACAGATCCTGTAGGGGCATCATCAAAGATGGGATGCCATGTACGCCCATAGTCATCTGTTTTCCATACCCCGCCGTTGTTGTGTCCTACAAAAAAAACATTGGGGCGTGAAGGAACGCCTACCGCCCCTACCGTTCTACCCGCCCTGAACGGACCAATCATTCGGTATTCTAAGTTCTGATACTTTTGAATAGGTATTTGGGCATTACCTTGGGTAAGTAAAATGCAGGCTACTAGTGTGAAAAGGATTTTCATGGAAGGTGGTTTTAGTACCTTCAAAAATAGCAAAAGCAATAAGGCGGTTAGTACGCTTTGAATTGAAATGATTAGGAAGAACGTACATGGACGTACGGTAAAAGGACAAGATCACATATGTAGCGTGGGAAGGTAACTTTGTCCGTTACAATTTTTATCCTCCGTTGAATTCGTTTTCAAAGGTGGGCACAACAGATCAAAAAAGGAAGAAAGTAGTTACTTTACCTGCTCTAAAAACACCTTGGCCTGCAAATAGGTTTTTTTTGAACGGTAATTTTTGAGTTTTTCAATTTGCAAATGGACCACGGCACCAAAAGACCCACTATTTTCCAAAGCATTTATGATTTTTAAAATATCGGTATAGTTTCCTTCCAAATCAAAAATATAAGTTTCCGTGGTCCTGTTCTCTTTCTTAACGGAATGTGGTGCATTGAAGGCAATTATTTTTACCGCATTCAATTGGGCCTGTCGGTTCAAAAACTTCAGTAAATTACTTTGATTGGAGCTATCCTCTAGGTTCAATTCCCGTAGTTTCTTGTCCAAAGCCCTCTCCTTTTGTGTCAACAGGGCCAATTGTTTGGGAATGTTACCAACTCGTTCTTTCCCTTTTTTGTTTTCGACATAGGTGCCATAGGTACTTAGGGTATTCCTTATGGCCAATCGGTAGCTTATCAATACCATTAGGGCAAAACCAAGCACCAACAATTTATTTTTCCTGTTCACTAGCATCTAAGACGATTTTTAAAGTGAAATTTGCTGAAGATTTTGAAAGGTACTCATAGTCCATAATCTCCACTCTGCTCACCCATTTCTGCGTTTCAAGATTATCCGACCAAACGGTGAACTGTATTTTCTCATTGGTGACGCCAGAAATCTGTAGGCTATTTGCTGTTAAGTCAATGGCTTTTTGATCCCTAACGGGTGTTATTAGTGGTTGGTACTGTATATCATTGAGATAAACACTGTTGGGTACTGATTTTCCCAACTCATCCAAATAATAGGACGTTTTGGAGTTTTTGGAATTTAAAATACCCTCCAATCGTCCTTCTTTATCGGCAATACGTTTTTGAAGCGCTTTTAGGGCACCATCCTTATTTTGGTTGTTCACAATACGTTCTTCCAATTCTTGATTTCTTTCATGATAATGGTTAAAAACCAAAAAGTTGGTAAGCAATAGTACTAGAAAAAATCCCAATCCAAATTTAACCCCAAAATCAAACCATTTTTGGTTCTTAAAGTCATGGAGTAGCCTTTGGTTGCAGATCGATAAATTAGATGGCTGGCTTTTTTGTTGTAGGTAACTCAGTATATGGGCAAATCCCAATACGTGCCAGTTTTGAAATGAAATCCCATCAAAACAGGTCGTTTCCGCTAGCTGTTCTGGTTGGCTCGCATACCCCTCAAAAAGCGTCTTTGAAAATTGTACCTGAAAGTTGGAACCTCTTATTGCACCTTCCCTGAAACCTTCAAGGATTTGGACCTTAGAAATGCCCAAGGCGATTTGAAAGGGTTGCAATCCTACTTTCTTCAATTGTTCCAGATACCAATTGATATGGTCTTTTTTGCTTATGGAGACCACGGAGGTATTTTCGCTCTCCAGTATTTGATAATAAAAATTGTCCATTTCCAAATTCGGAAAAGCATTGACCACCAATAATTCAGGATTATTACTGATTTCTGTGGCCACCTGTTTTTTCAATACTTTTGACGTATTGAAGGTAATGAACAAGGGTTTTTTCTTGTCCAACAACTTCAACAACGCATCAAAGGTCGCTACCAGGTTTTCCGAAATAACTTCCAGTTCCCCCTTCCGGTTTTCAAGGACCAACAGCCCAAAACATTCTTTCCCATTGGCTTCAAAGATTTCCAGTCCTTGATAGGTAGTTCCTTCAATACTATGTTTGATGAATGTGTTCAGCATTTAATAAATAACGGTGGGCTTTATTAAAATGGTCAATTTTTGTTTGGTATCCTCCCGTCTTCTTTTACTGAATAACCACTTGATGACCGGAATCCTGGCAAGAAGGGGCACCCCGGATCCACTGTCGTTTTTGAGTTTTTCTTCCAGTCCGCCTAGAATGGCCAGATCTTGGTTTTGCATTCTAATGATGGAACTGAACTCCCTGGAGGTCAGTCCAGGAGGGGCATCCTCTTCGATACGTTCCCCACTGAAATCGGATTGTATCACGTTAATGTCCAGGGTAACCTGTCCATCACCAGAAACCAGTGGTTTAATGCTTACCGCCAGTTCAGCATCAATAGGGGCAAAGTTCCTTACTTCGCTGGCCGTTGGAATTTGGGCACCAAAGAAATTCTGGTTGGTGACCACATAATAGGTAGTTTCCCCAATGGAAAGATTGGCGCGATGGCCATTTAATGTGGAAAGCTTAGGGGTAGATCGAATCTTTATATTCCCATTTTCCTCAAGGGCCTTAATGGTCGCAAAAAATTCGGGCACCACTTTTCCAATATTCAAGGATCCAAATCCATCAAAGCCACCTATCACCCTATTTACGGTCTTAGCGCCAAAAGTCATATCCAGGTCAGGAAATGTGGTGCCCGTTGTGGTCGTGGGCGCATTGCCAATTCCCCAACTTATTCCGGTTTCTACCGTAGCGGATTTTCGCACTTCGAGGATCATCACTTCAATTAATACCACCGGAACAGGTTGGTCAATTTCCTTTATAAAACTTTTGAAGCGTTCAATTTTGGCTGCTGGTCCGCTTACAAAGAAGCTGTTCAATTCAAAGTCGACCTTGATATCCAGGTCCGCCTTGATCTCTTCCGGTAAAATATTGACCAAGGCCTCCGCATTATTTTGGTAATTTCCAAAATCAGTACCCTGCGTATTCAACGATCTTTGCCCATTAAAACCGTTTGAACTTCCGGGGCCATTGGAATTGGGTCCATTGGTGAAAAAGTTAACATTGGCTGCATTGGTTCTGCCGGCCATTCTTCCCCCACCCATGGGATCGCTCAACAATTCAACGGAACGATGCATCATTTGTACGATTTCCACTTTGCGAAGGCTCAATTGATCTGTGGTGCCGAAGAAATAAATATTGTTTTCTTTTTTGAACGTGAAGCTATTTGGGTTTGATAAAGCGGTTTGCACTTGATTGGGTTGCGGTCTTTGTCTACCCCCTGGATTGGGCGGCACGGTGTTGGCATTTGTTATATCCTTTCCAGACTCACCACTCTCAAAAATATGGGCCAATAGGTCGTCAAAATATATGCTTTTGGCATTGAAGGTAACCGATCCTGCCTCTTCAAGGGGGGTAGCCGTGTAAACATCCAATTTCAAGTCAAAACTTAAGGCATCGATAATCTGTGCAATGGACGTTTTGTTGAAATCCACATTGAGGATTTTGTTCACGGTATCCAACACTTCATAGTTCATTCCGGGTCTCAGCCCGCCCAAACGCATTCCTTGCCCTTGCTCCACCTCCATAGCACTGAACAGATAAAAGCCGTCCCTGGATTTAGAATGCAGCAATCCATTGATATCGGCCAGCTTTTCCATGGCTTTGTCAAAAGGGACTTGGTTCAAATAGCCATTAATGGCTCTACTTTTTAAAGTATTGGCGTATAAAAGGTTTTTACCGGACACTTCCATAATCCTTCTAAAGACCTTGTCCAAGGGGTCACCGTTGACATCAATGGAAAGGTGTTCGTTGGAAGGGTTGTAGTCCATGGCAACTACTTTTTCCTTAGGGATGGGAACAGGAGGAACAAAACGCTTTATGGAGAGAATACTTCCTGTGAACTCAATGGTCAGGTTGTACTCCTTGCATAGAAAAATCAAAAGGTCCGCTACCGTAACATTGGCAAAATTATTGACGATGGTGATGTTGGAAATATCATTGGCCACACTAAGGTTCAGCCCATGTACCTTGGAAACTGCGATGATAAAATTGGGAAGGGTAACATTGCTTACATTGACTTCCAATTTTAATTTTTCGCTGAACTCGGGATGGTCCACCGCCAGCACCTCAAGATGGTTCTTAATATTTTGGATCCGATTTTCCTGCGCATTGGCGGAAGACGTCCAGAATATAAGCAGTACTAAGGTCAGGATTTTTTTCATTGGTCTAGTTTGTCAATAAAGGGTACACTTCATCCACGGAAGTATTGCCCATTTTCACCATTTCAATGGCATTGGTTTTTAAGGTAGCGATGTTCCGTTCTTTCAGATACCCATCAATTTCAAGGGCATTACTTTTTATAGCTACACCGAGTTCTTTGTTTATCGGTAAAATTTCATAAATGGCCTGTCGTCCGGAATATCCGGTTTGATGGCAATGTGGACAACCTGTTGGTTTAAAATGATGGGTCAGCCCCTTTGGGACTTGGAATTGCCTAGGAAATAGGCCTTGATCCAATACTACTTTTTGTTTGCAATGCCCACAGAGCTTTCGCACTAAGCGCTGGGCAACGCTCATATTTAGGGTACTTGCAATTAAAAAAGGAGGTACGCCCATGTCAATCAACCGCGAAATGGTTCCCCAGGCAGAATTGGTATGAATGGTGGATAGTACCAAATGCCCGGTCAATGCGGCGCGAATAGCCATATTGGCCGTTTTCACATCCCTTATTTCACCCACCATAATCACATCAGGGTCCTGGCGTAAGAACGTCCTTAGGGAACTGGCAAAGTCCAACCCAATATTCTCCTTGAGCTGCACTTGATTGATCCCCTCTAAAGTGTACTCAATGGGATCTTCAATGGTCAGTACATTGGTGTCTTCCGTATTCAATACTTTTAAGGTGGCGTAAAGCGTGGTAGTCTTACCCGAGCCTGTTGGGCCGGATATTAAAACAATACCATTGGGTTTTTTAATCCCTTCCTTATACTGCTTCAATTCGTTTTCAGAAAAACCCAATCCTGTCAGTTCCACGGAACCTGTATCCCTACTTAAAATACGGAGGACCAATTTTTCACCGAAAAGGGTGGGTAAGGACGATACCCGAATGTCAAACGCTTCCGTGTTACTTTTTACCGTGATCCGACCATCTTGGGGCAATCGTTTCTCTGCAATATCCAGGTTGGCCCTGATTTTTATTTTATTGACCATGGTGGGATAGTCCTGAATGGGAATGCTGTATTGTTCCAACAGTTTTCCATCCAGCCGATAGCGGATTCTACAGCGGGTTTCGTAGGGTTCAAAATGGATATCGCTACTTCCCAAGTTTTTGGCATTATGCAGAATTTTTTCCAAAAAGTCATTGGTGTAATCCAATCTGTTGGAGGCCTTCTTTGTACCAATCCTATAATTGGTGCTCAAATACTGCTCCATTTCATCGGGATCACATGGCTGTAATAGCACCTTGGTGTCCAGGACAATGTTCAGTTCGGCCAAAAGGGCATCCAATATTTTGGTATCCGTTTTAAACACCAGTCCGTTTTCATTCTCATCAATCGGTACAATGCGATAGTGAAAGGCCTGCTCAGAAGATATTTTCTGTTGCAGATGGGTGGCTATATTATAGTGCTCATTCATGGGTATAGGTGGGGTTGATACGGGTCATTGTTATTTGATAGTAATAGGATGACGATTAAGAATAGACTCATATAACCTGCCAATGGAATAGTGGTCTGCTTCTTGAACAGGCCAAGAACCAGATGGATGGCCAACGAGAATAGCAGGGCAGAAATAAAAAGTACTAGAAAAATTGAAGTAGGGAAACCAAATGCCAAGGCATAAAAAAAGAGGATATCCCCCAAACCTAGGCTATGGTTTACATACTTTATTTTTTTTATGTATCTCACATACAACCAAGACGTAAAAATTAAGAAGGTGACAAAAAATATATTCGTCAGGGTGACCAGTGCAAAAATATCTGGGGTGGATTGCTGCCAATGGAGCATGCCAAGGAACAGGGCAACCAACGGAAAAAGCACCCAATGGACCATACGCTCCTTTAAATCTTGAATGGCGATTAGGCCAAAACCAAATAGGGCAGCTACTTGAAACAACATCTTTAGTCTTTAATAAGTTGTTTGGGATGACCATTGGCATCAATTTCCCAAACATTAAAGATGCCGTCCCCATCAAAATCCGTGACCGCTTCGGCCCGTGCCTTAAAGCTAATATCAGTAGCCTCCACAATTTCATAGTGATAGTTTGCGGTGCCATTTTCTTTAACGGTTTTTGGAGGTACAAAATCAAGTTCATTGATGTCATTGGTAAACTTGCTGTACATATACCTATAGGTAGTTTGCGAATTGTAAAGGGCCTTAAGTTGCGTTTGGGCCTCTATACTTTTGGCCTTTGAAATGAGCGGCATAAGGTTAGGCAATGCCAACAGCAATAAGATGCCAATAATAGCAAGTACAATTAAGGTTTCCTGGAGATTCAGGGAAGGAATTTTTCTATTCCAAGTGTTTTTGATCATTAGTTCGGCTGATTATGGATAGCATTAGAACCAACACGAATAACTTACAAAAAGTATAAGTTAAATAAGATTTGTTGTGAAATAAATACATATAAAGGTCAAAGTAAATAAATATGTAGTATAGTAAAAAAACTGAATTTTAAATAAAAAAAAACTTACAATAAATTATACTATTTCCTTAATTATTCGTTTTCCTCTTGGAGCACACGTCAGAAAATGGGAAGCAACCTTAACGCCCCAACTTTTCTAAATGACCATAACCAACCGGAAGCAGCATATGGCGTTTCCTTTTTACAACTCCCCCAATTACATCTTAAAAACAATAATTATGAAAAATAGGTTTTCGTGGGGCCTCGTAGTGGCCTTGGTTCTCGTTTCTTTTTCTACAAATGCCCAAAACAATTTATTGGATACCTCTACTTGGACGGCCGGATCGGGCTCTGTTCCAGGGTTCAATCAGTATGGCCCCAATAATACCCGTGAGATGGATATTGGACCACACGGAACTTCCGTGCTTGTATGGAAATCATTGGCCAACAATTCTAACAACAATGACGGCGGATGGAATTCAGACTATGTCACCATTAACCCGGCAAGTACCTACCGATTCACCGTTTGGATAAAAAAACTGAATTCTTTTGATGGTCAAGCACAGTTTGGGTTTAAGGCCTTGGATGCGAATGACAATGAGGCGACCCGGAATATGGATGGTTCGGTAAAAACAAACCCTTACTTTGAAGTATCCGATACCCCTACCTTAAACGATTGGTACTTATTTGTAGCCTATGTCTATGGCCATGACTATACCGGGGATGAAAATGGGTTGGAAGGGACCTATGATACCGCTAACAACCGAGTTATTACTGGTTATGATAGTTTTAAGTTTGCGAATACGGCGGTCAAGTCCATGCATCGCGCTTATCTTCGGTTGACAGATGCTCCGGATGCCCAATGGTTCTATGCCCCTGCCATCTATGAGGTCAACGGGCAGGAACCCACGATACAAGACTTGGTCAATGGTCCCAACAACATGGCGGACACCCAGGCCCCAATGGCGCCCACCTTAGCAAGTACGGGCCAATCAACCTCCACCGTGGATCTTTCCTGGAGCGGAGCCACGGACAATACCGCGGTAACGGGGTACAGGCTATATCAAGATGGTAGCGCAATAGCCACTTTAGGTTCAGTCGCTACCTACCAAGTGACAGGACTCGCCGCATCCACCACCTACAGTTTTACGATCAAAGCTTTGGATGCCGCTGGCAATGAAAGTCCCCATAGTACTACGGCAAGTATTACCACGGATGCCGATCCTGGGTCCGGTGGAAGCAATCCAGGGACCTCCGTTTGGACGGAGGCCAATACTACAGCTAGTTATGCTGGAGAAGTGGCCATAGGGCGTTCTACGGTACCTGCTAACTATAAACTGGCGGTAGAAGGTAATATTAGGGCCAGGGAAATTCGTGTGGATACGGAATCCTGGCCGGACTATGTCTTTACCAAGGACCACGACCTACCCACTTTAGC
Organism: Bacteroidota bacterium; assembly: GCA_039815575.1. Taxonomy (GTDB): domain Bacteria; phylum Bacteroidota; class Bacteroidia; order Flavobacteriales; family Flavobacteriaceae; genus Croceivirga. The sequence goes on from JBCBZA010000018.1 coordinate 25,313, forward strand.
CGAAATCCAAAAACATATTCAGGAAAAAGGGCATTTGCCCCATATGCCTTCTGCCAAAGAAGTAGAGGTCAATGGTATTGAACTGGGGGAGATGAACCGTTTGCTGCTTGAGAAAATTGAGGAGCTGACCTTGTACATCATAGAACTAAAAAAGGAAAACGAAAAACAAAACTCAATAATTCAAGAATTAGTAAAACCAAAAGAATAAATCCATGAAAACGTCTACACTTCTTTTATTGGCCATAGGCCTAACATCTTCTTTTATTGGTCAGGCACAAACCAATATATTGGACACCTCTACCTGGACCGTGGGTACGGGTTATGTAAATGGCTTTTCAACCTATGGTCCAACCACTGAAAATGAAAGGATCAATGGTATTGACCCCCATGGGAATACCAATGTGCTTTGGGTCTCAAAACCCAGTGGCGATGGAGGCCCCGATGGCGGCATCTTTACGGACAGCCATACCATAGATCCTACCCAAACCTATAGATATACCATTTGGTTAAAGAAAACGGGCTCTACTTCGGGCAATAGCTATTTTGGCCTGTATACAAGGAATGCCTCCAATCAGGAGACCACCATGAGGTTTGATGGTTCCATCAATACCAACCCGTATTTCTGGTGGGGTGACTTGCCGGAGTTGGATAAATGGTATCTTTTGGAGGGGTATATCCATCCCAATTCGTATTCCGGTCCTTCCTTAGGGAAAATCTATGACGGAACTACCGGGAACGTGGTTTCTAGCCTTACCTTTACGGACTATAGATTTGGCCCGGGCGCAGCTACCCTTATGTTACGGTCGGTACTCTTCGCGGATACCAATTCAAGCGACCGTCAATACTATTGGGGCCCTACCATATATCTTGTCAATGGGCAGGAACCCAGTATTTCATCCTTGCTGAATCCTTCAGGTAACAGTGATACCGCGGCCCCAACAGCACCCGTCCTTTCAAGCACAGGGCAATCGACCACTACCGTGAATCTTTCCTGGAGTGGGGCAACGGACAATATAGGGGTCACGGGCTATACCGTATTTCAGGACAACGTCCAGATCCAGAGCAATATCACGGGCACCAGCTATCAGGTGAGCGGTCTTAGCCCTTCAACAGCCTACACCTTTACGGTGAGGGCCTACGATGCAGCAGGGAACCAAAGTGGTACCAGCAATCCAGTAGCGGTGACTACCAATAGCACTACCGACACCCAGGCCCCTACGGCCCCCACTTTGGCAACTACAGGGCAATCGGCCACTACGGTGGACCTTTCCTGGAGTGGGGCAACGGATAATATAGGGGTAACGGGCTATACCGTCTTTCGGGATAATGTTCAGCTACAGACCAATATTACAGCCACCAGCTACCAGGTTACTGGTCTTAGCCCTTCAACAGCCTACAACTTTAAGGTTAGGGCCAACGATGCGGCCGGAAATCAAAGCCCGGACAGTAATGACCTATCCATAACCACGGATGCCGATCCCGGCAATGGTGGGGGAAGTTCGGGGACCTCAGTTTGGACGGAATCCAATGCCGTAGCAAGTTATTCGGGTAAAGTACAAGTAGGGAACATCACTGTGCCGGCGGCATATGCCATGGCCATTGATGGAAAGTTGATTACCGAAGAAGTACGTGTGGAACTTTCAGGTACGTGGCCAGACTACGTCTTTTCAGAGGACTACGACCTGCTCACTTTAGAAGAAATCCAAAAACATATTGAAGAAAAAGGGCATTTGCCCAATATCCCATCTGCCCAAGAAGTGGAAGCTAAGGGCATTGCATTGGGGGAGATGAACCGACTGCTCTTAGAAAAAATTGAGGAGCTGACATTATATATTCTAATACAGCAAAAGCAAATAAAACAACTTCAAAGAGGAAAATAACATGAAAAACTTCAGAATACTTCTAAAATTAGTCGTGATACTGATTGGCTTGGCCACATACGAATCCATGGGCCAAAACTTAATTGAATCAGACTTGACCCAATGGATTGCCGGGCAAAGCGGTCCTACAGCATCATTTGATGAATTCGGCGCATTCAACCAAAGGATTCAAGTACCTGGACCTTTTGGGGACCAAGTCACGGTTTGGAGTGCCGAGTCCAATGCTACTTCCGCTGGTTCGAATCAAAGTGGAGGATGGATACATACGGGTATTACTTTGGCCACAAATAAAACCTATAGGATTGCCTATTGGATGAAATCTACTGGGACTACATCATGTAATAACAATGCCGGTTTTTTCACCAAATCAACAGTTGATGGTACACAGGTACGGCCCTTAAGAATCGAAACAAATTTTTCTGAGAGGTCATGGCCTTCCTTATATACAGGTCAGCTAACAACGGACAAATGGTTTTTGGTAGTAGGATATATCTATGCTTCCGATGCATCCAGCTATAATTTGGTAAGTGGCGTTTTTGACCCTGATAATTATGATGGTTCGGGCAACCTGCCCCCATCTTCTTTCACTACCTACAATCATAAATTTCCAACAGGGCATAGCAATCTGAATGTCTTTCTCCGAAATGATTTATGGGACTGTCAGGTGGGCGAAATACAATATTCTTACCTACCCACAATAGAAGAAGTGAACGGTACGGAACGCTCCATTCAAGATTTGCTGACCGCACCGAACAACACCATTTCTGTTACAGGGATAATGCTTACTTCCAATACTGTAAATATCGATGTAGGGGATTCGACTACCCTTAACGCAACCATTAGCCCATCAAATGCTACCAATCAAGCTATGAATTGGTCATCCAATAACCTTGCAGTGGCAACGGTAACATCTGGGGGTGTGGTCACTGCAATTGCCGAGGGCAATGCGACCATAACCGTTACTTCCGTAGATGATTCCCATACCGATACCGCAACCATCACCGTGGCCTCAGGTTCCGGTAGTGGTGGCAATACAGGAGGAGGTTCTGGAGATTCCATATGGTCAGAGACAGGTTCAGTAGCAAGTTATACGGGAAATGTAGCGATAGGCACAAGCTCGGTTCCGGCAGGTTATAAAATGGCCGTAGAAGGGAATATTCGAACCCGTGAAATTCGAGTAGATCAAGACAATTGGCCGGACTACGTCTTTACTAAGGACTACGAACTCCCCACGCTAAAAGACATCCAAAAGCATATTGAAGAAAAAGGGCATTTGCCCCATATGCCTTCGGCTAGGGAGGTGGAGGCCCAAGGTATTGCATTAGGGGAGATGAACCGTTTGCTCCTGGAAAAAATTGAGGAGCTTACCCTTTATATCCTTCAACAAGAAAAAAGAATTACAGAATTGGAACAAAAAAATCGTGAAACCGATGAATAATTATCGCCTTTATATAGTAATTATCCTAGCCAATATTTCTTCATTTTTAAGTTATGGACAGGATACCGATACAGAGCAAAGTTTCTATGCTCAGGAAATGAATAAAATGGTCAACATCCCCAATTCTCCGGAAGCGGAAGCTTTCGCAAAATATGGTGATTTTGATGTGAGCATGCATACGGGTACTCCAGACATTGCTGTCCCAATTTATATGATCAAGGGTCGTGAAATGGACATTAATCTATCGTTGAGCTATGATGCCAGTGGCATTAAGGTAGAACAATTGGCCAGTTGGGTAGGTCTTGGTTGGAATTTAAATGCGGGAGGGAGAATAACCCGTCAAGCCAATGGCTTACCAGACGACTACATTCAAGGTAATTATACATCAACCAATGATGGCCGTACAGGAAAAAGAAATGATTTGCTGGGTAAGATGAATTCGTATTTGGACAATACCTCCAAGACCTTTTCCAGTGCTATCGCGGTGGAGAATTACTTTAAGGATTTGGACAGTATCAACAAGAACTTTTTGGACACCCAACCCGATGTTTTTAGAATAAATGCGCCTGGGATCAATACAACCGTTGTTTTTGATATTACAGACAACAATCAACCCAAATCTTTGGATAACCCAAGGATACTAATTAGCAATGTGTATCGCGGTAATTCAGGGAATGGACAAATAATAGGGTGGCATATTATTAATGAGGATGGCACCAATTACTATTTTGGGAATACCGTAGCGCTCAGCGGTGATGAAAATGCGTATGAAAAAACCTTGAGGGCTGGGAACGATCAAAATCCAAGCGGAACCATTATCAATGAATTCATTTCTTCTTGGTTATTGACACGTATTGTAAGCCCTAACGAAAAGGACACTTTTGACTTTAGCTACCACGATTCAGGCTATTGGTCGGAACCCAAACTTGCCACTGCTGCGGCACACGCCTCCATTCAGTTAAGGCCAAATGAAACGTTTTACTCCGCCAACGAGGTAACAACGGTCATTGCAGATGGAACGGAATATTCCATAAGCCAACAATTTCTTAATGGGATTTATCATAACAGTAGTCTTTTGGTCAGTGTTGACAGGGGAATTAGATATGACCTTGACCCCAGTGGTTCGGACAGGCGGTTGGATAAAATTTCCATAACGAACTACAATGGCGCACTATTAAGGGAATTCAAGTTTTTGAATGCTACCTATTTCAATGACGATGCGGCGGACAATAGGGATAAAAAATTAAAATTGGATGGTCTTTTAATCCGAGACAAGAACCTATCTACCGTTCAAGAATATGGTTTTGAGTATGACAGGCCCAATGAACTCCCGCCTAGTACATCACTCGGTTTGGATTTTGCCGGGTATTATAACGGCGCCAACGGCAATCCTCATTTGTTTGAAAGGCAGGTCATTGACGGGGTAACCTTTGATGGTGCCAATAGGGAGGCGGCCAGTAATTTTGCCAAGATAGGGCTCTTAAATAAAATTACCTATCCCACTGGGGGATCGACCATTTTTGATTTTGAGGGCAAATACTTTGATGAGCCGGTTAACAATCAAGTCACCATCAGTGACCTGTATGTGAGTTTATTTCCCAGTGATGATGACAACAATTCCTTTTATTTAAATGCAAATGGATCAATTCCTGATGACAACTATTCCCTTGATGGTGTACATCCCAAGGTAAAGGTTCAGCGGTTTGAAATAGGGGACAACTCCAATGACTACCGACTTTTCTTCTCGGGTACGGCTCCGGACCAAGTGGTAGAAGCCTATATTGTCAATGTGGACAATGGGACACCGGGAAGACATTTTTCAGATTATACATCGGCGGCCCAATACCAATTTCTGAACAAGGTAAGTGATTTGGAAATTAACTGGCCACCAGGGAGTTATCAAGCGGTCATCCTTATGGATGAACTGCCGGGTACGGCCAATTTGGCCGGAGGGCCGCAATACGCCAGTATTGCCTTGGACATACGGCATAAAGAGGATATTACCAATTTCCAATCCGTAGAACAAGGAGGTGTTCGCATTGCAACGATTAAAAACTATGAATCTGATGGACGTTTTTCCAACGGAAAAAAATACCAATATGTGGAGCAGAATAGAAACTTTAGGCCCACGCTTTACGAAGTAAGGGATATTGGTGGAGCCACTTTTTTCATAAGAAAGGTCTTCCAACCAAGATCGGAAAGCAGCGTTACCTATTCTAAAGTTCGGGAGTTTCAAATTAACCAAAGTGAAGAGAGTGAAGGTTATATTGAGTACACTTTTTTTGGCGAACATAGTGGGGTAAGGCCAAGTAATGCCTATCCCCATGAAAATAACTATTACCCCAGTGTTAAAGGGGGCAAGGTCCAAAGTAGTACCGCTGTAAATGACAGTGGGGAAAACGTGCAAAGCACGGATTTTGAATACTTTGAAACTTATGACCGACCCATAAAAATAAAAGGGTTTACCGTATTCAATGATGATAAATTTTTGGGGGATTATGTCTATGTAAAGCAAAATCCTGATGGTACTTACGGTTATGAACATGTTACCCCCATACCCTGTTCCGGTGGAAGTGTGAACTATGAACCACGTGGTTTTGCCACATCAGGAGGAAGCTTTTGTGTTCCTTTTAACTGTTGTTCCGCTCCCTACGTTGGCGTACTGCTCAATGAAAATGGGGGACTAACCATGAAAAGTACCTTTATAAATGGGGCATATGGTGGTCTATCCGTAAAAAGGGATACCCTCTATTTCAAAGATGCTATAGGCAACCCGCTTAAGGTAGTAACCTCCAATGAGACCTCTTATGAAATGGATAGCGGATTTTATCTACCCACGGAAACTACAACAACGGATAGTGAAGGTGATGTATTTAAGCAGACCTTCTCCTATCCAAGTTCTGATATTAGCGCGTATGCTGCACTGTATAACAAGAACAACCTTGTTGAGGTCGTAGCCTCAAAGACCGAAAAATTAGACGCCAATGGCAATGTAGCGGAATTCATTGCTGCAAGAAAAAATGAATATTATGCCGCTGGTCAGGTGGTCCTTCCCTCTAAAATTTTCACCAGTAAAATTTCGGAGAACGATCTTGAGGAACGGGTACAGTTTTCGTATTTGGCCAATGGAAATTTAAAGGAATCAAAGCCTGTTAATGGCCCCACTACGGCCTATCTCTGGGGATATAACCATATGTACCCCGTGGCAAAAGTGGAAAGCGCCACCTATAACCAAATCATAGCGACCTTAAACACCAGCACTATAGAAAGCTTAACAAACTCTGACGCTGACAAACGCAATGAATTGGATAAGATAAGGCAAAATTTAACTTCGGCCCTGGTCACTACGTATACGTATGAACCCCTTGTTGGTATGAGCAGCATCACGGATCCGAGAGGGTATGCCACCCATTATGGGTATGATGATTTTAACAGATTACAGCACATTAAAGATGCAGATCAAAAAATGCTTGAAGAATATGAATATGGATACCGATCGGCCAATTATACGGATCCTGATGCCGTAGAATATGATGATTTAGGGGGCAGCATCAATGGTCTTAATAATGCATATTTTGGTAATACGCAAACCTATGCCGTTAATACCACTGGTGGGTCTGGGGAATTCTCCTACACCTGGTACCAAGACGGTTTCCTTTTGGGGTCAGATGTAACCCAATTGGATGTTACCTTCACTTCGGGCAATAGCTCTACACTTACGGTCAATGTTGTTGATAATGCCAACGGGGAATCCATACTATTAACCAAAGTGGTGACCATATCCTCTGATTTGGGGGCATTGCAGTTGGCTGCCAATCCGGCGGCGGCGCACATCAATGAAACGGTAACCTTCGCGTCATCTGGGTTAAATACGGGCTCTGGAAATTTATCCTATGAATGGTCTGTCAATAACAATTTACAATCCTATTCCGGCGCTACGGATTTTGAAAATGCATTTGCAACAGCAGGTACGTATACCATACGCCTTGATGTAACCGATAACGTCACCGGCAATATGGCGAATGGCGCAACCACCATGCAAATTTATAACCAACTGTCTACACCGGCCTTGGTGGGTAGCACAGCCAACGTGGTAGTGGGGCAGAACGTAATCTTTGCGCCTAGCAACGTCTCTGGCGGAGGCGTGAAGACCTACCAATGGTACGTGAATGGAACCCAACAAAGTTTTAATCAATATAGCAATTATCTGAGGTCATTCCCCACGGCGGGCAGCTATCAAGTTCGTTTTAGGGTGACGGATACGACCTTTAATGAGTATGAAGAAGCTACTACAAGCGTACAGGTGTTTAACAATTTGGCTTTAGGACAGCTACTCTCCAGCCAGACCAAGATCATTAGGGGTTCCTCCATCGATTTTACCGTTCCAACAGTATCTGGGGGTACCAGTAACAAATCATACCAATGGTTGGTCAATGGCGTTTCGCAGTCCACCACCTTAGGGGATTTTACCTATAATGGCTTCACTAATGCGGGCAATTATACGGTTACGTTTAAGGTGACGGATAACATCTTGAACATCACAGATGAGGTCTCGAGGACCATTAATGTCTATGACCCATTGACCACCCCAAGCTTTTTACAATCCGTAAGTCACATTGAGGAAAATGAAGACCTCTACATGACTACTTCAAACATCGGTGGTGGTTCCGGATCAAGGAATTACAAGTGGTACCTAAAGCTCAACAACGGAAGTTATTCACAGATAGCAGGGGCCACGGCCAGCAGTCTTACCTACAACGGATTCAATAGTGAGGGTACGTATACCATTAAATTTAGGGTTACGGACAATAATGTACCATCGCACTACAGAGAGACGACCAAAACGGTCAATGTGTATGAACCCATCCAAATTTCGGATAGTGATATCACCACACCATCACCCATCAACCCGAATACCAGCACCTATTTTAATATCAATAGTGCTACTGGAGGATCGGGAAGTTTTGAGTATGAATGGGATGTGATCAACATCAGTTCAAATCATACGGAAGGTTTGGCAAGACGAAGCGAAGCCAATCGCAATGTTCCAAGCTTTACCATTTCAGACCTATTTATTGGAAGCACCAGGATCCAATGCCGTGTACATGATTTGAATACCTTAAAGCACAAGACGGTATCTAAGATCATTACGGTCAATAGTTATGGCCCCCTTACAACACCTACGGTAAATGCAAGCGATACGGATAACGATCCAGAGTCCGCGGCCTACCGCCTATCCGCCACCGCTACCGGAGGTTCGGAACAGTACAGGTTCCGTTGGATCGTGGATAATGTGGTGGTTCAGGAAACTACTTCCAATACCTATCAATACGTGACATTGAACTGCTCAAAACAAAGTGCTGTAGTACGATGTGTGGTCATTGATGAAATCACGGGGGTTCAGGCAGGGCCAAGAACAATTAACCTAAGTATCTCAGGCAACTGTGGTAACCAATAAAATAAAAACGATGAAAAGAATAACAAACCTTTTACTAGTGTTGGTAACCGCAGGCGTGTTTGGCCAACAGAACTATACCGCTCCAGTTCCTTCGGACGGAAATTATATAGTAACAAGAACCTACCAGGACCGGCCCTTGAATGCGGCCAGTAGCATCCAGTACGCCAGGGATGTGGTGGAGACCATCCAATATTTTGATGGCTTGGGCCGTGGGCAGCAAACGATTGGTATTGGGCATACGCCCACAGGTGCTGATTTGACCACACCCTACCAGTACGATGCATACGGGCGGATGACCAAGGAGTGGCTGCCCTTCCCCTCCACAACAAATGGAAGGGGCGGGTACAAGGCGAGCAGTACCTTGCGTGCCCAGCAGTATTATGAAGCCGCGTACAGTGATGATTTTACGGGGATGGCCACTTTTGAGGTCAACGCTTATTCCGAAAAGGATTTGGAACCCTCACCCCTTGGGAGGGTGCTCAAACAAGGGGCACCAGGAAAGGACTGGGCCTTGGGTACGGACCATACCGACCATAGTATCGAATTTGTATATGGCGCCAATACCCATGATCCCACTAACGTCAATAACGCCAACAACGACAACGTTCGCCGGTTCACGGTAGACCTTTCCGGAGGCTGGGAAAGCCCGTCCCTCAATACGCCCAGTTATTACGCGGCAGGGGAGCTGACCAAGGTAGTGACCCAGGACGAAAACCATGGTTCGACAGGCGCACCAACCGATAAGGATCACTCCATCGAAGAGTTTACCGATAAGAACGGTAGGGTAGTGCTCAAGCGTACCTATAACAACGGAGAGGGCCATGATACCTATTATGTATATGACGACTTTGGAAATTTAAGCTACGTACTGCCTCCCTTGGTGGATACAGGTAGCACGATTTCCCAGGCCGTTTTGGATGAGCTGTGCTATCAGTACCGCTACGACCACCGCAACCGTTTGGTGGAGAAGCACTTACCAGGAAAAACCGGTTGGGAGCTTATTGTTTACAATACCTTGGACCAACCCATTATGACCCAAGACCCCAATCTTGCGGCAACTAATGAATGGTTGTTTACCAAATACGATGCTTTTGGGCGTGTGGCCTATACCGGTAAAGTGACGGATAATAGTGACCGCTCTACAGTACAGACCAATGTCAATGCCGTTGCCCAACCGTGGGTGACCAGGGGTAGTTATAGTAATGGTGGTATTGACATAGGCTATAAAAGCGAAGCCTACCCAACTGCAGGTAGCATAGAAGTATTGACCGTCAACTATTACGATGATTATGCTTTTGATCGGGCCGGTACGGGGACGTCCAACGTAGCTTTTGGAGTAACCACAAGCAGTGCAGTCAAAGGTCTGGCAACAGGAACAAAGATTAAGGTGCTTGAAACCAATGATTGGACGACCACGGTCACCTTTTATGATGATAAAGCAAGGCCCATTTATACCCATAGTAACAACGCTTATCTGGGTACGGTGGATGTGGTGGAAAGCCAGCTGGACTTTGGGGGCAAGCCCCTTAAGGTAAAGGCCAGCCATAGCCGTAACGGCACTACCATTGTGACCCTGGACAACTTTATCTATGATGCTATGGGGCGTTTGCTCAGCCAGACGCAATGCATTGGGGATGAAAACTTGGGCGATAGTTGTGAAGGGGGTATGGGAACCCCAGTCCCGGCAAACCCCATTTATGAAGATGCCGTTATAGCGGAAAATAGGGTGGCTACCAGCAGTATTACGTTAAGGCCGCCCAACGGGCAATCCATCGTACTACGGCCAACGCCTTCGGGGGATGCCGTACGTTTACGTATTGACCCCACGGCCACTGGTGGTGGCGGTACAGGAGGTGAGGAAGAGCGCATTGTAACTAATAGCTACGATGCCTTGGGCCAATTGGTCACTAAAAATGTGGGGGGCGCCCCTACGGGCAGTAGCCTGCAGACTGTGGACTATAGCTATAACGTTCGGGGATGGATGAAGGGCATCAATAATACGAATGCATTGGGCAGCGACCTCTTTGCCTTTAGAATCGGATACAATGCCATGGGCCATACGGGTACGCCTTTGTATAACGGGAATATTTCCGAGACGGAATGGATTACCGCCAATGACAATTTCTTGCGTTGGTATGTGTATGGTTATGATGCTTTAAACCGTCTTACCGCTGCCACAGAAAACACCAACAATTATTATGTTAACGGGATCCAGTACGATAAGAACGGCAATCTAAGGCAATTGCGGCGTAAAGGTGTTGGAGCGTTGATAGATGATCTTTATTATACCTATTATAACGGTCAAATGAGCAATAGGTTGCAAAGGGTGAGCGATAGCTCCGGCAGTACGGAAGGCTTTAGGGATGGGGCCAGTAGTACCACGGAGTATACCTATGATGCCAACGGTAATATGGTCCGTGATGATAACAAGGGGATTACAGGGATTACCTACAATCATTTGAACCTACCAACTACAATTACCGTAAGTAATAGCGAGCATAATGGTACAATTGCCTATATTTATAACGCCACGGGCACCAAGTTAGGGAAGAACGTGGGAAGTTCTGTGACACTATATGCGGGCAACTATATTTATGCTGGGGGGACGGGCAATGAACAATTGCAGTTCTTTAACCATCCGGAAGGCTATATCAGTCCTGATGGTTCAGGTGGCTTTGACTATATATACCAATATAAGGACCACCTTGGTAATGTGAGATTATCCTATACGGAAGACCCTAGCAATCCTGGTTCTCCGACCATTATCGAGGAGAACAATTACTACCCCTTTGGCCTTAAACATAAAGGGTACAATGAAGGTGTCAGTCCTCTTGGAAATGATGTGGCGCAGAAGTGGAAGTACAATGGGGTTGAATTTGAAGAGGGTCTTGGATTGGAATTGTATGAGATGGAATATAGGCAATACGACCCCGCAATTGCAAGATTTACATCCATGGATCCTTTGACTCATTGGAAGTATTCACCATACCAAGCATTCGATAACAACCCCATATTTTGGGCTGATCCTTCTGGAGCCAATGCAGTTTATAATTGGGATAAAGAAAGGTACGAAGATGAAAATGGCAATGAAGTAAGTTTTGAGCAAGCATTAGATAGTTATGGTCTAAATTATGATGGCAGCGATGGTGATAGTGATGAAAATGAAGGCAATGAAGGCAGTGATATAAGTGACTTAGCTTCAATATCACCTGAGGGAATGATGAATGCTTTGGATCCTGAAGATGATATTCGTGAATATGAGAAAAATGAGAGGATAATCATTAGAAACTCCATTAAGCTAGAAGTTTTAAGCAGATTGACCACTACTGGACAAGTGGAAAGTACTATAGCCAGTGTTGTTCAAGAGTGGTATGAATCTAGCAGAACTATTATTAGCCCAAATGAAAGAGATGC
>JBCBZA010000016.1:0-38989 GCA_039815575.1 Bacteroidota bacterium
ACCCGCCACTCTCATTGGAACCAAATCCAAGGAGGGACAAACCAACTTGGCGGTTTTTAATTCAATAGTCCACATAGGTGCCAATCCGCCTTATTTGGGATTTGTCCTTAGACCAACAACAGTGGAGCGGCATACCTATGAAAATATTAGGGAAACGGGAGTTTATACCATCAATCAAATCACCACCCAAATCTATCCACAGGCCCACCAGACCTCAGCCAAATATAAGCGAGGTGTTTCTGAGTTTGATGCAGTAGGATTGACCGAAAGCTATCATGAAGATTTTCCAGCGCCTTTTGTTGGTGAAAGCCGTATTAAAATAGGAATGCGGTTTGAGGAAGAACAGTATATAAAATGTAATGCTACCCGATTGATCATCGGAAAAGTCGAGTACTTGTTGCTACCAGATGACAGTGTCGAGGACGATGGTCATATCGCTTTGGAAAAATTGGACAGTATCGGCATTGCTGGATTGGATACATATTATTCGATTGAAAAATTAAATCGGTATGGGTACGCAAAACCATAAAGGGCAAGTTGTAACAAGTTGCCCCTTTTTTTGTCTTATGAAATACCTGATACCTTCACAGAAAACAGAAACATAATGTCAACTAAAATACTTTTGGCCTTTGCCTGCCTTTATGGTCTCTTGGTCCATGCCCAAGACGCAACATACCAAAGGCTAGATATGGAACTTACCAAAATTTCCAAATTGGGTCTATTACGAGGATTTGGTATTGCCATAGTCAATAAGGACCGTACGCTCTTTGCAAAAGGCTATGGTTTCTCAGATACACAAAATAAGGTTCCCTATACTAAAAACTCCATCCAAAATATTGGTTCCGTTTCAAAGACCTTAATAGGTATTGCTTTAATGAAAGCTCAAGAGTTGGGAAAACTCACCCTTGATGACCCTATCAATACGCATTTGGATTTTAAGGTAATCAACCCCCATTATCCTAAGGAACCTATTCTCATTCGTCATTTGGCAACCCATACGGGAACTATTTTAGATACCGACCTATATGATAAAAAAGCCTACTATGTGCTTAATAAGGAAGATCTGAACTTACCTGTTATCAAAAGTATTGGGGAAGAATTACAAACCTTGGAGACCAAGGTCTCTATGGAAACCTACCTTAAGAATTTTCTATCTGCCGACGGCATTTGGTACAAAAAGAAGAATTTTTTGAAGAAAAAACCGGGCACTAAATATGAGTATACCAATGTCGGTGCCACACTCGCGGCCCATGTTTTGGAAATGGCAACTGGGATTCCTTATAATGAGTTTACAAGAAAGTACATTTTGGAACCCTTGGAAATGAAAGCAGCAGGCTGGTCCTTTGATACCATTGATGCAAGCAAGCATTCCAAATTATATACGGATGATGGGCAAGCGATACCGAGATATCGTCTGGTAACCTATCCCGATGGGGGATTGCTAACGGATTTACATGATTTTGGGTTGTATTTGAAAGAATTGATGCGAGGTCATGTAGGAGAAGGTACCCTTTTGCAACCAGCATCGTATGCGACTTTATTTAAGGAACAATTACCTGCTAAAAAGATACCAAAAAAACCCAATGCCTATGATGATGAATTCAATTCCGGGATTTTTATGGGTTTTTCTTCCAAGAATACTATTGGCCATACGGGAGGTGATCCAGGCATTAGCACCTTTATGTTTTTTAATCCTAAAACCGGATTGGGACATATTGTGATGTTGAATACATCATTAAGCGGCGAATCGGTCAATCAACAGTTGCTGCCCATTTTTAAGGCGGTGAACAAGGTCTTAAACTAGTTTACGTTTGTTACTTACCATTTGTAACATCGATTGTTTTGTTTCATATTAGACCTATGTTTCGGATGGTAAATTGTTTTATTGGATTCGTCATATTTTTTTCGTCGGGCTTTCTATTCGGTCAAGAAGTGTTTACGGTCAAGGGTCAACTCTTGAATAGCAATACTTTTGAACCCATTCCTTTTGTTTCGATATATCTTAAGGATGAAGCTATAGGTACCACTTCCAATGAAAATGGAGATTTTATGTTCCATATTCCCATTGAGTTCAAATTACATCCTATTATAATTTCTGCCATGGGGTATTCCAGCATTGAAAAGATGCCCAATTCCTTTTCTGAAAATGGAAAAATCCTCCTGCCAGCAAAAACGTTCAATCTCAACGAAGTACAGCTCCAAGGGTCCGCGGATAAAGTGCTGAAGGCAAAGGAAATTGTTAGAAGGGCCTACGACCGAATATCGGAGAATTACCCTAACGAACCCTATATTTTGGAAGGTTTTGTTCGTGATTTGCAACAAGAAGATGCTATCTATGTGGAATATTTGGAATGTGCCGCAAGATTCAGTTACTCCGGAACCCATGTAAAAAGGGAACCTTCAGTTGAACTATTGGGGGTAAGAACACAGCGTATTGCTAAAAAACATCCTTGGAACAAAAACACGGAACGTAAAAATTCGTTGGTGGATTTAGTTGAGGATGACTTTATTCGATTCGACTATGGGCCTATACTTGGGGGGAAAGGATGGAAATACGAAATCAAAGAGATTCTTACTTATGATAATAGGTTGGTTTATGAAATTATGGCAACAGACCCACCTTTTCAAACCGCTACGCTTCATATAGATGCAGAAACTTTTGCTTTTGTTCGAATGGAGTTGACAAGAAAAGCCATAAAGAATAGGTCCTGGCAGAAACGGTTTACCAATGGGGCCTTGCAAGTATATTATCATGTCATCTTTGAATACAGGGAATATCAGGGTAAGATGTATTTAAAATACCAAAAGGAAGAAGACCATTGGCGGATTTTTAAGGGTTTGGAATCCAATAAGGTCTTGTTTACCAAGTACCCTAAAAAAGAACTCTTTATCAATAAAATTGTCACCAAGAATGTTTCAAACTATCCTTTTACCCCAAATATGGATATCGGTGCTAGTATTGAGGGCCAAACCACAAATTACGATATGGATTTCTGGTCTAAATATAACATCCCAGAACGAACGGAAGCACAAAGTACGATTATAGAAGAATTGCAGGGGAATACTACATCGACCAACAATTGATACCATTTTTAAATAAGTAAAAAAGGATTTGAATTGAGATTAATTGCTATCTAAACTTGGGTGACAACTAAAGCGTATGCTCAAAATTATCACTTCAAATCTATAGGGGAAATATCGTCAAGAAAAAGTACATGTGCCCTTTTGCTTAGTTGCAAAAGGTCTTTCGCACTTTCATGCCCAGGGTAGGAAACAAAATGATGATTTGTTCTGGCATTACGCCAAAAAAGCGCCCAACTGACTCCCGATTTGGCCAATTGACTGTCAAGGACCTTCGTCCACCAATCGTCAATTCGAACCTTATTAAGTCCTGATTCGGTAAGGGCATACAACTTGTCTTTATCTTGACCAATTTTTGTCAATACTTTTAAGCCATTTTCCAACTTTTTTGAAAAAGCACTTGAGGTCCAATGTTGGTAAATATCCATGCCTAAGACATCTACGACCGTATCTCCAGGATAGTATTGTAGATAGGCCTCTTTGGTTTGAAAAAAATCAGGGGCGTACGCAAATAATAAATGATCCGCCTTAAATTCGTGAGTAAGCAGCCATACAGTTTCACGCCAAAGTCTTTTGTATTCTTCTTCGGAGCACTTTCCTTTACCCCACCAAAACCAAGGCTTGTTCATTTCATGAAAAGGCCTAAAGATAATAGGGATGCGTTTGCCTTGGTCATCCCTTAGGCCATTGAAAAATTGGGCCAGTATGCTTAACCATTCCCGGTACTTATCGTGAAGGCGCCCAGTGGACAATAGATGTTTTACGGGTTTACCTCTTCTGTTCCAGGAATCTTTCCCGTTTATGGGATTGCTGGCGTGCCAACTGATGGTGACAATGCCCCCTTTTTGGTGCACTTTTTTTACTTGCTTTCGCATAAGTTCAAAGGGAATGGTATCTAGGTTATGCGTCCATTTCAACTCTAAATGCCCAATATCAAATCCGTGTACTGCAGGATGCTTTCCTGTAATTTCGTGCACATCACTTTTAAAAAGGGTACCATCGTTTTTCCAACCTATACCATAAGCGGTGGCATCCTGATGCCCAAAAGCATATCCTTTTTTAGTGATATTCCCAAGCCTTTCATATAATTCATTGGCTTCGGTACTTATTTGTCGGGATTGAGTGAAAATTGGATTCACAGGTCTTGCGGTCTTTAAAGATTTGCAGGAGACTAAAATTGATAAGGCAAATACGCCAAGAATTTGAATGTTCCCTGAAAAGCACTTAAAACGGTATTTTAAGATAGTATGGATGAAATGGAATTTTTGTGCCCATCAAAAATACGCCTTTAGCGGGTTTACATTGTCCGTTCACAAAACGATTAGGTTCTACTTCAATAGTATGATTGGATAAGAAGAACAAGGGAATTATGCTTCGTTTACTCCTTCTGTGAGCCATGGCAGACATCTTCTCCTAAACAAGGGAAGAAGCCGTTTCTTTTTTTAGATGTAGAGGCTCCAAAACCCTTAACGCCTTTTCTACATTGTTGATTCCCTCAAAGACCAACAGCAACCGCAACCCATTTCGGGTCTGCTTTTCCTTGAGTTGGCACTGCGTTGGATGACTTTGAACGTATTGCAGTATATGGGTAAACGCCTCCGTTTGATAAAAGGGCGATTGTTGGTCCGCGATAAAATACCCAATGAACTTGCCCTTCTTCATCACCACTTTTTCCAATCCAATGGAAGTGGCTATCCATTTAATGCGAACGGAGTTGAGTAGGTCTACGGCTTGGTTGGGCAGTTCCCCAAAACGGTCTACCAGTTCCGTTTCGAATTTTTGCAAGCCATCTTCATCCTTAACCTCATTCAATTGGGTGTAGAGGTTCAGGCGTTCCGTTATGTTATTGATGTAATCATCAGGAAAAAGCAGTTCAAAATCCGTATCTAGTTGGGTATCCTTTACAAACACCTTTTCCTTTTCACCTTCTACTTCGTCATACAATTCTTTAAATTCATTTTCCTTGAGTTCGGCAATGGCTTCGGTCAAAATCTTCTGGTAGGTCTCGAAACCAATCTCATTGATGAAGCCACTTTGTTCCCCTCCCAAAAGATCTCCTGCCCCTCGAATCTCCAAATCCTTCATGGCGATGTTAAACCCACTTCCTAGTTCCGTAAATTGTTCCAGTGCCTCAATACGCTTACGGGCATCAGGGGTCATTACTTCATAGGGTGGTGTGATAAAATAGCAGAAAGCTTTTTTATTGCTGCGCCCTACACGTCCGCGCATTTGATGTAGGTCACTTAGGCCAAAATTATTGGCATTGTGAATAAAGATGGTGTTTGCGTTGGTCACATCCAATCCACTTTCCACAATGGTGGTGGAGACCAAGACGTCAAATTCCCCATTCATAAAGGCCAACATCAACCGCTCCAATTTTTTGCCTTCCATTTGCCCATGGCCAATACCGATTTTGGCATCGGGGACGAGGCGTTGGATCATTCCGGCCACTTCCTTGATGTTTTCAATTCTATTATGAATAAAAAATACTTGTCCGCCTCGTTGCATCTCATAAGACACTGCATCGCGAATGATGTCCTCCTGAAAACGTATGACCCTACTTTCAATGGGATAGCGGTTGGGGGGCGGGGTATTGATGACTGAAAGGTCGCGAGCGGCCATCAAACTAAATTGTAGGGTTCTTGGGATTGGTGTTGCCGTCAACGTTAATACATCCACATTTTCTTTGATGGATTTTAATTTGTCCTTGACCGAAACCCCGAACTTTTGTTCTTCATCAACAATAAGCAATCCCAAATCTTTAAACTGCACATTTTTATTTACCAATTGGTGGGTGCCAATGATGATATCAATTCTACCCTGCGCCAAGCGTTCCAGAATATCCCCCTTTTCTTTTGCTGTTCTAAAGCGGTTGAGGTAGTCAACGCTTACGGGCAATTCCCCCAATCGTTTTTTAAAGGTATTATTGTGCTGAAAAGCCAAAATGGTAGTGGGTACCAAGATTGCCACTTGTTTACCATTATCTACCGCTTTAAAGGCTGCTCTGATAGCTACTTCCGTCTTTCCAAAACCGACATCCCCACAAATTAAGCGGTCCATAGGGCGTTCACTTTCCATGTCTTTTTTGACGTCAGCAGTCGATTTGGCCTGATCAGGAGTGTCCTCATACACAAAAGAAGCTTCAAGTTCATTTTGTAAGTAGGAATCCGGACCGTATTGAAAGCCTTTTTCCAAGCGACGTTTGGCATAGATCTTAATCAGGTCAAAGGCAATCTTTTTAACCCGTGTTTTTGTCTTTTGCTTTAATTTCTTCCAAGCTGCGGAACCCAATTTGTATATCTTGGGTGGAGCTCCGTCCTTACCATTGAATTTGGAGATCTTATGAAGGGAATGAATGCTTACATAAAGAATGTCCCGATCTCCATACACCAATTTTATGGCCTCCTGCTGCTTTCCTTCCACATCAATTTTCTGCAGCCCCCCAAACTTACCAATGCCGTGGTCAATATGGGTTACATAGTCACCCAGTTCCAATTTGTTGAGTTCCTTTAAGGTGATGGCCTGTTTCTTGGCATAGCCATTCTTCAAATGGAATTTATGATAGCGCTCAAAAATTTGATGATCTGTATAACAGGCTAGTCTTGTATCATGGTCCACAAACCCTTGATAGAGGGGAAACACAATGGTCTTATAGTGGACGGTTTCTTCAACTTCCTCAAAAATATCGTGTAAGCGCTTTGCTTGCTGTTCCGTGGAGCAACAAATTATGTTGGTGAAACCTTCCTCGTGATTGTCATTCAGGGTAGAAATGAGTAAATCAAATTTTTTGTTGAAAGCCGGTTGCGGTTTGGTGATGAATTTCAAGGCCTGTACATTGGAGCTCTCCAATTCAACTACGCTAAAGCCTTCCAGTTGCTTTTTTAGTAAGCTGGAGTTTGCAAAGAGTTCATCTGGCTGGGCGTGTTTTAATTCCTTGCTTAGTCTTCCAAAACTTTCCCTCGCTTTCTCAAAATTGGTGTCAATCCGGGCATAGACCAAATCCAAACGTTTCGAGAATAGTATAGTATTCGGTGCAATGTATTTCAGGAAACTCTCACGGGTCTCTTGTAGAAATTTATTCTCTACATTAGGGATTATGGTAATCCTCTTGACCTTTTCCGTAGAAAGTTGGGTCTCCACATCAAAGGTTCGGATGCTATCTACCTCATCCCCAAAAAATTCAATACGGTACGGTTCGTCATGGGAGAAGGAAAATACATCAACGATCCCCCCGCGAACGGAAAACTCACCGGGTTCTGTCACAAAATCCACCCGCTGAAATTCATATTCGAACAACACTTCATTTAAAAAGTCGATTGAAAGGGTATCTTCCAATTTGATTTTAAGGGTATTCTTATTGAGTTCCTTTCGTGTCACCACCTTCTCAAAAAGGGCGTCAGGATAGGTGACAATGACCGCTGGTTTTTTTCTGGAGTTGATACGATTCAATACTTCGGCCCGAAGCAGAACATTGGCATTGTCTGTTTCTTCTATTTGATAGGGCCTTCTATAGCTTCCGGGATAGAAGAGGACGTCTTTTTCACCGATCAGCTGTTCTAAATCGTTCAGAATGTAGGCAGCTTCTTCCTTGTCATTCAGCAGTAAAAGAAAGGGATATTCGGAGGTTTTAAAAAGAGAGCTGATAGCCAACGAAAGTGAGGAGCCCACAATTCCTTTTACTGGAATTTTGCCACCTCGATTGAAGTTGCTAGATTGGTTTTGGGCAATAGCTTCCCTCAGTTTCCGAAGTTTCGGAGACCGTTCAAAAAATTCGAGAATGGACGATTTGGTTAATGAACTCATTCAGACTTTTCAGTTGGCTAAAAGATTCATCTTTTGAGCCCCTTTTTTGTCTTTTTTTCGTTCCATAGCTAAGCTATGCAACTTTAAAAACCCTTCAAACGAACTCAAAATCTAAAATTTTCGCTTCAATTCAAAAATCCAAATGAGTTCAATCCATGAAATTTATGGCAAAAGTAATGCTGAGAGTAAGACAAAACAATCTTTTTTGTCATTCCGTGCTTGACACGGAATCTCATCCAGAATTTATGTGATGCCGAAACAAGTTCAGCATGACGATTTAAATCTTTAATACCTCTCCATCTACCACCACAAAAATTTCATCTTCTTCTTTGGGTGTCAATGTATGGTTTCCGGTAAACTCCCCAAAGGCCGGTAAAATCATTTGGTTATTGGTTTTAAAGAAACAAGGGAGTTTTATGCGTTGCCGCCCAAAACCCTGTAACCGTACCGCGGGGTGAATGTGACCACAGAAATTAAAAAGGCCATCCCGTTCCGTGGGATGATGGGTGAGTAGAAAACCATCTAGTTGTAGTTCTTTAAAAATCTCAATGTCCAAGTCTTGGAACTTCTCTGGAGCAATGATGTCATGGTTACCCGCAACCAGGGTAATTTTAGCTGCCGTCTTTTCTACCCAATTCTCGAACAGCCCCCATTCCTTGTTCAAGGAAGAATGAAAAAGATCGCCCAAAAAACAAATATGGAACGGCTGAAAACAAGCTACGAGCTCATCCAATAAAATAAAGTTTTTATGCACCACTTTTCTGGGAACTGCTGCTCCGAATTTTCTAAAATGACCCACCTTTCCCAGATGTACGTCAGAAATGAGCAATAATGATTTTTCCTTCCAGAACACGCCGCCAAGGAGGTGAAGGATAAAGGATTGTTTACGGATTGCAATGGTATGGGTCATAGAACCACCTCTTTCTCCGCCATCGGCGGATTCATTTTCCTCCTTTTAAAGGAGGAGAGCATTTTGTTTTGTTGAAATTTTCAGAAATGGTTTTTAGAACACCATCCAAATCATCGAAGACTAATTTGTTTTCAAATCTTAGAACGTTGAAACCTAACCGTCCAAGGTGATTATCTCTTTTTAAGTCTTTTTCCCTTGTTTTTGGATTGTTGTGATATGCACCATCAAGTTCAATTATCAGGTTTTCGGAAGGACAATAAAAGTCAACTATATAGTTTCCCAAACTTTGTTGCCTCCTAAATTTTCTGCCCTTCAGCTTACTTTTTGATAGATATTTCCAGAGAAATGCCTCGGCTGAAGTGCCATTATTTCTTAAATCTCTTCTTAATTGCTTAAGGTATTTGTTGTTGAACATAAATTCAAAAATACGGACAAAATGTTCCCCTCCTATTTTAGGAGGGGTGTCACAACAAGATGTTGGGACGGGGTGGTATTATTTCATCAATATTTTGGTCATTCGTTTGATCCTATCCGCCAATTTTTCGTTGGAAAGTTTTTCCCGTAGTCTATCGGTAATTAAGGGAAAAGAAAATGGTGTGGCATTCTGACAGGGCTTCCAAACGATTTCTTGTGTGGCGATACGCTCCAAAGCCATACGGAGTCGCCCTTCTTCAAGCTGGTGTTCAAAGGTTTCTGTAAACGCTTGTTGAAAAAGTAAATTATCCGGTTCGTAATCCCTAAAAACATCAAACAACAGTTGGGAGCTACTTTGTAAGTGCTTCATCTTGACCCCTTTTTCGGGATAGCCCGTAAATACCATCCCACTGATTACAGCAATATCCCGAAACTTACGCCGGGCCATTTCATTGCTGTTCAGGCTTTTTTGCAGATCGGACAACATGTACTTTGCAGTAAACAGATTATTGTCCAAGACGGATTGGATGTCAATGGGCTTATCCGAAAGCATTTCAAAACCATAGTCATTAAAAGCCAGGGAACAGGTAATAGGTGATAGCAAACCAATTCGATAGGAAAGCAGACTGCTCATGGCTTCATGTACGGCACGCCCCTCAAAGGGATAAAAAATATGATGGTAGCCATCCCTGGATTTAAAGGTTTCAATTAAGAATTCATCCGGGCCAGGTACTATACTCTCTTCACGTTGTTTGTCAAAAATATGTGATAAGGCGATTAACTCTTTACTTTGGTTTTGGAGGGTTGAAGCCTTATACAATTCCAATCGTAAAAGTGCCGACATTTGGGATGAAAAACTCAAACGCCCACCGCCCCAGGCGGGAACTTTGTTTGTTCGTTTATTGGAGTTTCGCACTTGGGCCTTCATCCCTTGTATACGAATGAATTCAAGGGTCCTTCCAGCGAAGACAAAAACATCTCCACGATTTAGTTTTGAGATAAAATATTCTTCAATAGAACCAATATACCCACCTTTTTGATAATGCACGGATAAACTGGCGTCGCCGACAATAGTGCCTATTTGGAACCGATGACGCATCGCAACACCACGATTATTGACCCTGAATTTGCCGTCGGATTCCACTTCTACTTTTTTGTATTCATCATAACTCTTCAAACTCTGACTGCCCATTACCAAAAAGTTCAAAAGCCATTGCCACTCCTCTTTTGTTATGCCCTGATAACAGAATGTTCCTGTAATTTCGGGGTAGATTTCATCAGGATAGAAGCCATCAGAAACGGCCAAAGTGGTCAAATACTGAAGTAAAACATCATAACTGTTCAGATAGGGAAGACGATCCTCAACGGCATTCTCTTTCACCGCGACCTGAAGGGCTGAAGCTTCAATCAATTCAATAGCGTGTGTGGGTAAAAAATAAATGACACTGGTTTTTCCGGGTTGGTGGCCGCTACGTCCGGCACGTTGTAAGAAACGTGCCACTCCTTTGGGACCACCAATTTGGATAACGGTTTCCACGGGAGCAAAATCGACCCCCAAATCTAGACTTGACGTACAGACTACCGCTTTTAAGCTTTCATTGCGGATGGCGTTTTCTACCCAAATGCGGGTTTCTTTATTGACGCTTCCATGGTGCATGGCCATTTCACCAGCAAACTCTGGATAGCGCTCCAAAATCTTCTGGAACCAGATTTCGCATTGGCTCCGAGTATTGGTGAACAACAAGGTAGTTTTGCTCTTTTTGATAATGGGAATTACTTCGTCCAGTAAATGCAACCCGAGGTGTCCACGCCATGGGAAGGTCTCCATCTGTTTGGGAATGATACTGCTTACTTTGATTTTCTTCTTGATGTTCGCCCTAATCAAAACCGAATTTTGCATTTCTGGTGAAATAGGTCCGAGCAATACCTCCCGTGCTTGTTCCAAATTGCCAATGGTTGCAGAGATACCCCAAATTCGCAAATCGGAACAAACCGTCTTTAATCGGGACAAAGCGAGCTCCATTTGAATACCGCGCTTGGTTCCCAACAATTCATGCCATTCATCAATGACAATGGCAGAACAGTATTTGAACTTATTGGCATAGTCTTTTGACGCCAAAAGCAACTGTAAACTTTCGGGTGTGGTAATCAATAGGTCGGGTAAAAGGTTTCGCTGTCGTGCCCGCTCTTTGTTAGGGGTGTCACCAGTGCGAATACCAACCTTCATGGGAAGTTCCAGATCTACTACAATGCGCTCTGCCGACTGCTTTATTTCTTGGGAAAGGGCACGTAGCGGCGTAATCCAAACCGCTTTTAGGCCTTTCTTGTGTTTGGTTTTGTAATCGGGATTGTTTTTAATGTAGTTCAATACAATGGGAAACCAAAGGGCATAGGTTTTGCCACTTCCGGTTGGAGCATTAAGTAGGCCATGCTTGCCTTGCAAAAAAGAATTCCAGGTTTCTTTTTGAAAGGCATGTGGTTTCCAGCCTTGGTCTTGGAACCAAGTGTTGGCAATTTCAAAAAGGTCATTACGGTTCATTGAAAAACAGACTACATGTCATTTTGAACGGAAGTGAGAAATCTAATATCAAACCTAAGGGATTTCTCAATCGCTTCGCTCATTTCGAAATGACGATCCTCAAATTTACGTTTTGTTATTATTCGGTATCAGAGCCTTTAAATCCTCCAACGTATTGGCCTCGTCAATTTTCTTGTCCCTACGCCAGCGCAATATTCTTGGAAAACGTGTAGCCACACCACTTTTGTGCCGTTTGGAAAGGGCAATGCCCTCAAAGGCAATTTCAAAAACATGGTGTGGGGTTACACTTCGTACCGGACCAAAACGTTCTAATGTATTCTTCTTTATCCAACCATCTACTTCCCGAAACTCGGCATCGGTCAAACCGGAATAGGCTTTTGCAAAGGTGACCAGTTCTTTTTTACCTGCTTCATTTTTATGCCACAGGGCAAAAGTATAGTCCGTAAACAAATTGCTTCGTCGTCCATGTCCCCGCATGGCATAGGTCAAGACGGCATCAATGGTCAAGGGGTCCACTTTCCATTTCCACCAATCCCCTTTTTTTCGCCCAACTTGATAAGGAGAATCCAATTTTTTGAGCATGAGTCCTTCGCTTCTTTTTTCCCTTGAACGTTGACGTTCTTTGGCCACTGCTGCCCATGAGTTTAACTGCATTCGTTCAGACAGTAATAGGGGTAAATCCGTCATTTCGAACGAATGTGGAAAATCTATATTTTTGGATTTCCCGTCGCTGTGCTCACTCAAAATGACATTTTCTTTACATAACTTCTCTAAAAGGTCCCTTCGCTCTAGAAAGGATTTGTTCCGAATATCCTTTCCTTCCCATTCCAACAAATCGTAGGCCTTTAAAACCACTGGCGTTTTTTCCAATAGTTTCTTTGAAACCGTTTTTCTTCCAATACGTGTTTGCAGATCGTTAAACGTCCCAATTTGGCCATTGGGATACGGCAAAAGCTCACCGTCCAATACTGTGCCGTTTGGAATAGGTCCTATAAATGCTTGAAATTCGGGATACTTGTCGGTAACCAGTTCTTCCCCCCGGCTCCAAACAAAGAGCTCATCATTTCTGATGATGACTTGAGCCCGAATACCATCCCATTTGTGTTCCACGGACCATGCCCTAACATCTCCCAAATCTTCCACGGTATCTTCTAGGGCATAGGCCAGGTAGAAGGGAAAGGGCTTGGACAGAAAATCACTTTCTTTTTCTTCCAAAACCAAATTTTGAAATGAAATGGAATTGGGGTCCCAATTCCCCATTAATTTATAGGCCAAAACATCTTCATCGATTCCCGTAGCTTTTGAAAGTGCTTTGGTCATCAACTTCTGACTCACGCCAATACGGAATCCTCCAGTAATCAACTTAGTGAAGACGAAACGGCCATAATAGTCCAATTGGGACCAATTTGCGAAGAGATAGGCCTTTTTGTCTTCTTCCGATTGCTTTTTCAACCAAATCATTTCCCTTAAAAATTGGGTCAGAGATTTGTCCGTGGAATTCTCGCTTGCTGGAACAATTAAGGCAATCGTCTCCGCCAAATCGCCAACGATATGATAACTTTCCTCAAATAGCCAAAGTGGAATATGGGCCAATTCGGATGCCCATCCGCGAAGTAGGGTAGTATTTACGGGCCTTGGTGGCCTACGGTGAGACAGAATGGCTATGGTCCAAACTTTATCCTCTTCGGAGGCAACTGAAAAGTAATCTGCCAATGCGTTGACTTTAACATTGGTTTTGTTGGTACTATCCAATGTCTTCACAAGTTGGGAAAACCGCTTCATGTGGACTCGGTTTTTTCGGTTTCAGCATTTACCTCGCCATTTTCACCCTCAAATTGGGTGCTTTCCGTACGGGCGTCATACCCCAATGTTCTTAAATACTTGGAAAAAATATCGGTGTAACCATGGGTACAGATAATTTTTTCGGCCCCAGTATCTTTTATGGCTTTTAATAACCCTGGCCAATCACAATGATCGCTGAGCACAAAACCTTTGTCAATGGCACGCCTTCTTCGAGCACCGCGAAAGGCCATCCAACCGCTGGCAGTGGCTGTTACAAAAGGGGTCATTTTACGAATCCATGTGCTTCCATGTGCGGAAGGTGGGGCAATAACAATGCCCCCCCTAATGTCTTCTTTTTTGGTTTCTCGTGTTATTAATTCCGTATCCGGAAAATCGGTAAGTGTACGAAGTACTTCGGTCATTTTTTCCACGGCTCCATGGGTAAAAATTTTTCCAATGGAGGGGTCAAGATGTTTTAACAGCCGTTGTGCTTTTCCTAAGGAATATCCAAAAAGAACAGAAGTCTGCCCGTTCGTTTGGTTTTCTGCCCACCAATGGTTAATGTCAGTAATGACTTCTTGTTGGGGCCGCCAGAGGAAAGCTGGGAGACCAAAGGTGCATTCCGTGATAAAAGTGTGGCATTTTATGGATTCATATGGGGTGGCTAGGCCATCATCCTCAATTTTGTAATCTCCGGTAAAGACCCAAATTTCTCCTTTATATTCCACGCGAATTTGTGAGGATCCAATGATATGGCCGGCAGGGTGAAGACTAAAGGTCACGCCATTGATGGAGAATGATTGCCCCCAATCTTTTCCTGTAATAGTTACATTTCCCAAACGATGTTGAACAATAGGTACATTGCGTTGGTGGGTAATATACTGCTGGTGTCCCCATCGGCTATGATCGGCATGCCCATGGGAGATAATTGCTTTGGCGACTGGCCTCCATGGATCAAGATAAACATCAGCTGCTTCACAATAAATGCCCTTATCGGTAAATTCAAGTAGGGGTCTATTCATAGCTCGATGAAATTACAAATTTCTTTTGGGCATTGTTTAGGATGGTTTTTTTGAGGTACCTATATTTGCCGAACAAAATTTTACACTATGCCCATTGTTGACCTTTATGAACACAGTGATCAGAAACACAATCTTGCTCATTTTGCCACATTAGCGAGTTTGGCGGCTGTTGATGGTGAAATCAATGAAAAGGAAAAGGCGATTTTGGACAAATTTGCTTTTAAGCTGAATATCACTGAAGAGGAATACAAAGAGGTGATGAAAAAGGAAAACAAATATCCTATTCAGACGCCACAAAGTGGTGAGCGCAGAATGAAACGCTTGTTTGAGTTTTTTCAAATGGCCTTGGCCGATCAATCATTCGAGGCCGATCAGAAAAATTTGATTGAACGTTATGCTGTTGGTCTCGGTTTTCCTGTTGATGTCGCTGAGCGAGTGGTTCAGAAGTCTTTGGATATTTTTCAAGGTAAAATTGCCTTTGAAGACTACCAATACCTAATGGACAAGTAAGCTTAACGGTATTTATCCAAAAATTCTTGGAGCTTAATGACCATATTTTTACTTCCACAGAAGAAGGGAACCCGTTGATGTAATTCCGTTGGTTGAATATCCAAGATTCGGGTCTTACCGCCTATTGCCATTCCATTGGCTTGTTCTGCAATAAAGGCCATGGGATTACATTCGTAGAGCAGTCGTAACTTGCCATTCCTGCTTACACTACTTTTTGGGTACATATAAATACCTCCCTTGATCATATTTCGATGAAAGTCAGAAACCAAAGAGCCGATGTAACGCGAAGTATAGGGTCGATCTCCCTCTTCCATTTGACAGTACTTGATATAGTCTTTTACACCTTGCAGGAAATGTACATAGTTCCCTTCGTTGACAGAATATATTTTTCCATCTTCCGGGAACTGCATATTAGGATGGGATAGATAGAAGGTGCCAATAGCAGGATTAAGGGTAAAACCATTGACCCCATTGCCAGTGGTGTACACCAGCATTGTAGAAGTGCCATATACCACATAACCAGCAGCAACCTGTTGGTGGCCCGGTTGAAGAAAGTCTTCTAAAGTAACCGGGGTTCCTACGGAGGTTATTCTTCGGTAGATTGAAAAAATGGTACCTACTGAAACATTGACATCAATGTTACTGGAGCCGTCCAATGGGTCAATTAATACCACATACTTGTTGTTATGGTTTTCATCTTGACTGTTAATGGTAATAAAACTGTCTTCTTCTTCGGAAGCAATACCGCATACAATCTCACGGTTTTTTAGGGTTTGAATAAATTTTTCGTTCGCGAGAACATCTAATTTTTTCTGGTCTTCACCCTGAATATTGGTATCCCCAGCATCGCCCAAAATATCAACAAGGCCGGCTTTGTTTACCTCGTGGTTGACGACTTTTGCCGCCAATCTAATGGCGTTGATGAGTTTGGAAAGTTCTCCTGTGGAGTACTGAAAATCCGTTTGGTTTTCAATGATGAACTCGCCAAGGGTCTTGTTTTTTGATTGCATTAAAGGTGGTTGTTTCGTCAGTAGCAAAGTTCGTGTTTTTTGTTTTACTACAACGTTTTCGAATTCGCTTTGTTGTCTCCTTTTTTAAATCACTTAAAATTTGATTGTACCGCACAAACCCATTGGAATTCGTTTCATTTATAAACAGAGGTTTGATATTTTATAACAAAGTGTTTTATTTGCAACAATATGGAAATACAAGTAAGAGATGCCCAAAGATCAGATATGCCCAGTGTTCATAGGTTAGTTACCGAATTGGCGGTTTTTGAAAATGAACCTGAAGCGGTAAAAGTAACGATAGCTGACCTTGAGAATGACGGTTTTGGTGAAAATCCCTTGTTCCATTGCTTTGTGGCCGAGGTTGGGCGTAAGATTGTCGGGATTGCCCTAATTTATCCTAGATATTCCACATGGAGTGGCCCCGTGGTACATTTGGAAGATTTGATTGTGACCGAATCCATGCGTGGCCAAGGAGTAGGTTCAAAATTACTCCAAGAGGTTATAAAATATGGCAGCAAAAAAGGAGTTAGAAGGATAAGTTGGGAAGTGTTGGATTGGAATGAACCTGCTATCCGGTTTTATGAGAACAATGGGGCGAAGGTTTTACGCGATTGGGATGTAGTACAGCTTAATGAAGAAGGAATTAAAACATTTTTAAGTCAATGAGAATTTTCAAGTTTGGGGGAGCTTCAGTGAAAGATGCTGATAGCGTGAAGAGGGTAGTCAAAGTGCTTCAAGAGGTCGGCCATGAAAATACCCTCATGGTGGTTTCGGCCATGGGCAAAACTACCAATGCCATGGAAGAGGTTGTGAATGCTTATTTTGAGGATGAAACCTTGCTTGATGAAAAAATTCAAAAGGTCGCTGATTATCATAAGGCTATAATCAATGAATTGTTTGAGGCCAAAAACCATTCCATACACCATAAGCTC
This sequence comes from Bacteroidota bacterium, assembly GCA_039815575.1. GTDB lineage: Bacteria > Bacteroidota > Bacteroidia > Flavobacteriales > Flavobacteriaceae > Croceivirga. The sequence continues at coordinate 17,004 of JBCBZA010000016.1, forward strand.
AATACCCTGATAGAAGAATTTCGTGGATTTCTATTATGGAACAAGTCCCCCAAATATGCTTTCGTATACGATCAGGTGGTTGGGTACGGAGAGTTGATTTCAACTTCCATTATCAGTACCTATCTGTCCGAAGTTAACCTTCAAAATAACTGGTTGGATGTACGTGAACTCATCAAGACGGACAGTGCCTATCGTGATGCCAAAGTAAACTGGGCGACCACCGAGAATCTCATAAGATCTAAAGTGGACACCAAAACATTGAATATAACCCAAGGGTTCCTGGGAAGCGATGAGAATAATTTCACCACCACCCTTGGTCGCGAAGGTTCTGATTATACGGCGGCAATTTTAGGATACTGTTTGGATGCCCATTCCGTAACCATTTGGAAGGATGTACCTGGGGTTTTGAATGCTGATCCACGGCATTTTGAAGAAACCCAAAAGTTAGAACAGATCAGTTATCGTGAAGCTATTGAATTGGCATTTTATGGGGCTTCCGTAATCCATCCTAAAACCCTGCAACCTTTGCAAAGAAAGGAGATACCATTGCATGTAAAGTCTTTTCTGCAACCTTCGGAAAAAGGAACTACAGTGGGGAAAGGAAAAAAGATCGTACCTGAGATTCCCTGTTTTATCGTTAAAAAAGACCAAGTCCTTTTAAAGCTATCATCTTTGGATTTTTCTTTCATCGTCGAAGATAACATCAGCGCCATTTTTAAAATGTTCCATGACCATCGATTGAAAGTAGATCTAATTCAGAATTCCGCTATCAGCTTTTCGGTTTGTTTGGACAATAAATTTGGAGGTCTAAAAACCTTATTGCCGGAGCTTGAAAAGCGTTTTAAAGTCATTTGTCACGAAGACGTTTCCTTATATACCATCCGCCATTTTGATGAAAACGCAGTGGAATCGATATTAAATGGGTACGATGTACTTGTGGAGCAACGGGGCAAGGTGACCGTGCAATTGGTAGTGAAGTAAATTTTATATCTTTTTCAATACGGCTATTTTTCTATATTTACCATTACTAAATCAATCAAATGGGGCTGGTTTCTGCGAAAGAGGTTGCCAAGGTCATCCACTTGGATAAATATGGGGTGTTCGGGACGTTTGTCGGCTGGTTACTGATGCAAATTACCCGTATTTCAAATCTGAACCGATTCTACAATTCACATGAAAATTTAGAGGGTCCCCAGTTTTGTGATGCGATTTTGGAGCATTATGAGATTGACTTTGATTTGGCACAAGAGGAACTAAAGCGACTTCCAAAAGATGGCCCATTTATTACCATTTCAAATCACCCTTTGGGTGGAATCGATGGGGTATTGTTATTGAAGTTGTTACTTGAAAAGCGCTCCGATTTCAAAATAGTGGCCAATTTTTTATTACACCGCATTGCCCCATTGAAACCCTATATCATGCCCGTTAATCCCTTTGAGGGCCATAAGGACGCAAAAAGCAGTGTTTCTGGTTTTAAAGCGGCATTGCAGCATTTAAAGGAGGGTCACCCCCTAGGTATTTTTCCGGCCGGGGAAGTATCCACCTATCGCGATGGAAAATTGGTGGTCGACCGCCCTTGGGAGGAAGCAGCATTGAAATTAATACGCAAAGCGGAGGTTCCTGTTGTACCCATTTATTTTCATGCTAGGAATAGTCGCCTTTTTTATCGTTTGTCGAAAATCAATGACGTATTTCGAACGGCAAAATTACCTTCAGAATTGACGACCCAAAGCAGACGTCCCATCAAGGTAAGAATTGGACAGCCCATTTCTGTAAAGACACAGCAAGAAGAAGAATCCTTGGAAGGTTTTACGGAGTTACTCCGGAAGAAAACCTATCTTCTGGCCAATGTCTTCGAAAAAGAACGACTCATAGACAAGGTGCCAACAAGCTTAAAAATTCCAAAAGCCCCCAAAAAAATTGCCTCAGCCGTAAGGCCTGAAGTTTTACAGGGAGAAATTGAAAAACTTAGGGAAAAAGACCTGCGCTTATTACAGAGTAAAAATTATGAGGTTTACCTAGCCCAAGAACATGATATGCCCTTTTTGCTAAAAGAAATAGGTAGACAACGTGAAGTTACTTTTCGCGAAGTTGGAGAGGGCACAAACAATCCTATTGACTTGGATAAATTCGATTCGTACTATCATCATTTGTTCCTTTGGGATGATGATGAAAAGGCCATAGTTGGGGCCTATAGAATGGGGCTTGGATCTGAAATTTTCCAGGATCAAGGTATCGATGGATTTTATCTCCAGGATTTATTTGGCTTTGAGCCTGAATTACACGGTATGATGTCAAAATCCATTGAAATGGGGCGTGCCTACATTGTAAAGGAGTATCAGCAGAAACCTATGCCTTTGTTCTTACTTTGGAAAGGGATTGTTCATACGACCTTAAGGCATCCTGAGCACAAGTACCTCATAGGTGGCGTTAGTATCAGCAATCAGTTTTCCAATTTTTCAAAGTCGTTAATGATTGAGTTCATGAAATCCAATTATTGGGATCCCTATGTGGCCCAATATGTTCGGCCCAAAAAGGAATTTAAGGTAAAGCTAAAGGATGCTGACAAGGAATTTATTTTTGATGAGACCGAAGCCGATTTGAATAAATTCGATCGTTTAATCGATGAGGTAGAACCAGGAAGTTTGCGGCTGCCGGTACTGATAAAAAAATACATCAAACAAAATGCGAAGGTAGTAGCTTTCAACGTTGACCCCTTATTCAACAACTCCGTTGATGGGTTGATGTATATTAAGATTGCCGATTTACCTGAGAGTACGGTAAAACCGGTAATGGAGGAATTTCAAGCCGAATTGGAACGTAAAGATGCTGATTTAAGGTTAAAGTAAGTTCCCCGAAATTGAGAAAGAATTCACGGAAAAAAAATGGATTTGGTAACGATTACAGCATACTTTAGTTGACCTTTTCCCTAGGTCCAACCAGAATTCACTTTTAAAACAACTATTCCCCCCTGATCCAACTTATTACGAGCAGAGTAGGCATCTTGTTCCTTTTTTGTGGAATACAATTCAATACAGGAACCATTGGCCCATAGAATAGTTATAATATTGTTAATTTTTTAATTCCATTAAAACCAAAATTAAATCAATTTGGTTATTAACCTTATGATTATCAAATAATTAAATACAATTGGATTTCGAGTAAGGACATTTAAATCAGATGAATGATCTAAGTTCCCTTTAAGTGGTATTAGGATACCCTTCTTTTGGCGACCAAAGTTGTAAAAAACGGCTTATCCCATTTTACACCCTGGAAAGAATGAAAAAAATTAGATACGATTACTTTACAATTTTAATGGTTCTCTTCGCTAGTATTTTAATAGTTGGCTGTAACTCAGATGATTCTGACCCAATTGATGAAGATCCTATTGAACAAGAAGAACCGGCAGACGAAGAACCGGCAGACGAAGACCCTGTTGATGAAGATCCTGTCGACGACAATCCTGATGGAGAGGTTGAAGATGTGATTCATGATGAACAGGAAGATGGAGATCTTTCTAATGATAATACAGCCCCAAGTGCGTTTACCCTTTCCCTAGGGAGTAATCGTCTAAGGGCCGGTCAGCGGGGCGACCCCAGGGATATTGATTATATTACCATTACTATCGGCGATGGAAATCAATTGTCCGAAATTATTTTGGATGATTTTTTGGCTGAAGAAGATAACCTTGCCTTTATAGGTATAGTGGAAGGGAATACCTTCCCGGTGGATGTTGCCGCTGGGACCAACCCGGAACCTTCGGCACTTCTTGGTGGACTAATATATGGTGCTGCTGATGTGGGTATGAACATTCTTTCTGACATAGGTGCGTTTGACGGGGTACAGGGCTTTACTCCACCGTTACCTGCCGGCAGTTATACCATTTGGTTGAACCAGACCGGTCCAAATTCAGAGGTGCAATTGAACTTTGTGATTGAGGAGGTGGAGACCACCAGTGGCTCGACTATTTTCGATGGGCCAGTGATTTCATTTACCAAATCGCCAAATGCCAATTTTACTATGGCCGCAAACCAGGATTTTATTACCAATAATGTCATTATAACACGGGGGAATACCATGGGCTTGTTTAATATTGCCCAAGAAGATGGTTTCGCTCCGGGAATGCGAAACAGTCCTTCTCCTGCAGGCACGGAATGGGCCGTAGGGAGCATTGGGGATGATTTGAACAGTTTGAGCTTTGGTACTTGGGGGAATACCGTAGGTAACCCAAACACCGCTGTTGCGAATGGTACTAGTTATGTAGTGCATTTAATTGAGGATGATATTTTCTTGAGTGTGATTTTCACCCAATGGTCTCAAGGTAGTGAAGGTGGTGGTGGTTTTAGCTACGAACGTACTACTGCCCAAGAATAGGGGAGCGATAATTAAAAAAATTTAAGGACGAAAAGGGTATCTGAATAGATGCCCTTTTTTGATATTATAAGTGTAACAAGAACGTACAATGTCACATGCGACTATTAGAAAAAACCCAATATAATTCTGTAGCAATTTGCGTACTTCTTTCTAGGTATTTTTCATCTTGTAGCGGTGTTCCATCAAACTCCTTAGGGTCACGATAGGTGATTGGAAATCGTGCCTCAGCACCAACGACCATAGGACAGGCTTCATTTGCTGAATCGCAGGTCATGATGGCCCCAAAGCCTGTATTGGCATTAAAGACATGGTCATACGTCTTTGAAAAGCAAATAACGGGATGCTGCGTTTTGGAATATTTTACTGCATAAATCGGGTTTTCATCTTTGGAGAGCTTTAAGATTTCAAAGCCTTGATGTACAAGCGTCTCCGCAATTTTGGGAAACATCGATGTTGCCTCTGTACCTCCAGAGTAGCAGGAAACATTGTCAATCTCAAAATAATGTGCCATGGTCTGCGCCCAAATCTGGGATAGATGGCTTCTTCTTGAATTGTGGGTACATATAAAATTAAGGCGTATTTCCTGTTTTTCGTCACATTTCTTTTTAATGTAATCCACTAAGGGCGACAAGACCATTTTTCGTTCCGATGCAATTGATTTGGGTTGTAATGTTTTAATGGTTGTGATAAGTTGTATTGACCATTTGTTTTGTTCCATTGTGAGAGATGGTTATATTCCAATGATTTTACTTCGTTTTTCAAACAGTAAGTTGTCCTTCCAAATTCCCTGGGCCGTTTTGCCTATGCGCTCCCGTTTACCAAGGAACCGAAAACCTACCTTTTCATGCAATCGAATACTGGCTTCGTTTTCTGGAAAAATACCTGATTGAAGGGTCCAATATCCCTTACTTTCACTTTCTTCAATTAGCCTTTGCATCAGCTTTTTTCCTATTCCTTTTCCACGTGCTTTGCTGGAAACATAAATACTTACTTCGGCCACGCCACCATATACGCATCGACTACTAACAGGGCTTAATGCTGTCCATCCAAGAAGGACTCCGTTTTCCTCAGCGACCAGTCTGCCTATTATAAGGTGGGCTTTGTCCCAGTCTTGATAATCGGGGACTTTTATCTCGAAAGTGGCAAAACCAGTGGCAATTCCTTCCTTATAGATTTTTGCCACATGTTCCCAGTCTTTAGGAATCATGTTTCGTATCATCATGGCCAGAAATTAGCAACAACCGCTTCCTGGGGCACAAGAACTATTAACTTCATTAACGGCAGGTTCAAGGACAATCCCACATTCTTCCTTTGCCTTGCAATCTGTTTTCTCGACCCCAAGTTTAAGGATAACCTTTTTTTCGTTGTATACATAATCGTTAACAAAAAGTTGCGTCGTATGAAAACGGTCATTACCGTATTCAAACTTCACCTCTGTATCCGTATTCATTGGCTTTATCCGATTTACCTTATTCAAAATTCCCAAGGCTTTGAATGACGTCATGAATTCTGTTTTACCTTTTTCCTTTGGACTTTCCCAAAGCTGTATAATGGTCTCTTTCCAAAAATCAGTTCTTGCCCCGCAATCCACAGCGTCTACCGTCACATTTTTGACTTCGGTGATGTGGTAATTGGCACCAACAAAATGACCTGGTTGATATTCAAATAACAGTTCTTTGTTTTTATGAGCACTTAATACTTCTAAAAATTCTTCGGTTTTCATGATTAACAACAATTTTGATGGATAACTGAGAAAAAGGAATTGAAAAAGTGTTGCAGTTCCAACCATTTTTCCCGATTGATACAATAACATAGGTTTTTTCCCTCAAAAGTCCCTTTGAGAAGCCCTACCTTTTTTATTTCATTAAGATGCTGGGATATGGTAGGTTGGGCCAAACCAATCTCTTCCACTAAATCCGTACAGATACAACCCTCCTGCTTACTGATATACTCCAAAATGGCAACTCTTGCTGGATGTGCCATTACTTTGGCCGCCCGAGCCAGTTCATTGTGCTTAGGGGAGAAAATATGTGTTTTGGTCGTACCCATTAATAAATTTAATATTGCAATATTACGATTATAATAACAAATAAAAAAGGTTAACCAAAAAAAAGTTAACCTTAAACTCTTTTAGAACCAAGGTTTTTTACCCACTTGGTAGGTGTTGTAAAACTCCTCGTCAGACTTGGTCAAATAAATGATTCCCTCAATTAGACCTATTAGTCCAGGAATCCAAAAGAAAAATGATCCGACCACGAAACACATCGTTGCGTATCCCAGAAGTGTCACGCCCAATAATATGAACCCTTCCTTTTGGTACCCTAAAATAAACTTATGAATCCCAAGAGATCCTAAAATAATGGCGAGGACTCCCGCCAATATTTTTTTGTTGTCCCCTCCGCCAACGGCATTATTTAGTCCTTCACTAAACTCGTTGGCTGTTTTCTTGGCCTCTTCTTTAAAATCACTTGCAGCTTCTTTGGCATCCTCCGCAGCATCCTTTGCTGCTTCCTTTGCCTTATCAAACGCTTCTTCGGCCTTATCCCCTAAATCTTTATTGTCTTCAGACATGATTTTTAATTTGATTGGTTTATAACCCTAAATGTAAAAAATAAATCCTTAGCTACAGAAAGGCTTTATCAACAGGCTCCCAAAGCTCAATTTTGTTGCCTTCCGGGTCTAAAATCCAACCAAATTTTCCGTAATCGTATTCCTCAACTTCGCCTACAATGGTAACTCCCTCTTTTTCCAGTTCCACCAACAATTCATTTAGATTTTCCACACGAAAGTTCATCATGAATTGTTTTTCACTGGGATTAAAATAAGTAGTGTCCTCATTCATGGGACTCCATTGTGTTGAACAATCATTACCTTCCTTGTCTTTCCACCAAAAAGTCCATCCGTATTGGTCGGTTGGGATGCCCAAATGGGTTTTATACCAATTTTTAATATGGTCGGGATCCTTGGTCTTAAAGAAGAAACCGCCCAGTCCTGTTACTCTTTTTTTCATGTTATTCTATTTAGGTGTAATTAGTCCCATTAGATTGCCTGCCACGTCCTTAAACCATGCGAATTCCCTTCCATCAGGTAGTTTTACCGGATTGACAAATATCTCTCCTCCATTTGCCCCAATTGCTTTTAGATCGGCAGCAAGGGAATCAGTTTCCACGTATACGGTCACATAATTTTGAGGGTCTTTTGGTCCTAATTGATTGATATGGCCGCTTAAGGCATCTTCTTTTCCGGTGTCAATTGTAGCAAAGTCCCCATGTCTAGTTAAATTCCAATTGAAAACTTCTCTGTAAAAGGTAGATGTTTTATCAATATCGCTGCATCCTATTTCAAAGTGCACTACGGTTCTCTTCATATTTTTTAAATAAACGGTACAGGACTACCTTTTAATGTTATTTTCATACAGTGCAATCCATTCATCTGTTGACATTTTTTGACAGAGTTCCCCAATCAATTCGTAGGGGATGTTTTCTACTTTTTTAAATCGAATACAGCTTTTGCCCATGTCCAATTTGGTGCTCACGTACTTTGGATATTCTGCAACAAACCAATCCAATAACTTTTTATCGGCGTAAATTCCAGCATGATAGAGTGCTACAAAATTCTTCTGCGAAGCAATATTGATGAAGGGTAGGGGAAGTTTTGGGTCACAATGATATCCTGAGGGATATAGGGAATGGGGTACCACATACCCTATCATCTTATAATTAATACACTCTTCAAATCCATTGGGTAGATGGTCCCTAACAGTTGCCCTAAGTTTGGAAATTGCAGCAGTCCGTTCTATAGGGACTTTGGAGATGTATTCGTCTACAGTTTTGGCATCTATGGTCATACTAGTTTTATTTACGTTGCAAGATGAGCGAAGAAATCAATGATATGATAAGTCCAATAATAAATACTATGGCAAACATGAATAGCGCCGCTTGTCCGCTGGTGAATTCAATAATTTCTACAGAGGGATCCTTAGCTTTCATCATCTCTGCGTATTCCTCAAAAAAATCGGGATTGACAAAACTGGTATAAATATAATCGGCTATGGCAATTCCAATGGACGTAAATATGGAAATCAGCAAACCTATAACAAGAGCTTGTTTAAAACTCACTTTTCCATTGTTCTGCTTGTCCCTAAAATGTCGAATCCCGAAATATACAAATAGCAACGAAGTTACAATTGTGGCATAACCAAAGGCCTCGTTTGTCGTGATATCAAAATATAATCCCGCTAGGAAAGCCGTAAAGCCAACCAGTATTCCAAAGACACTAAATCTGATTACCGATGTTTTCATAGGATATGGTTTAAGGTTGCCGCTAAGCTATGGAAGCCCCCAGTTTTAGGTCTCATACTAAAGTACTAAAATGATGGTACTTTAGTGGGAAACAACTTATCCCGCAATGATTTGAAGCTCTTTAGCCTTTTGAATGGCATGGGTTCGGCGTTTGGCGTCTAACTTTACCAGTAGATTGGATACGTGGGTTTTAATCGTACTTTCAGATATGTATAGTTTATCTCCAATTTCTTTATTGGAGAGTCCATTTGAGATTTCAAGTAATACTTGGTATTCCCGTTCGCTGATACCAAGATCCTTTATTTTTTTTAAATCTATCCCTGTCTTCCCTGAAGAATCGGATGTCACCCTACTCCTGTTGATGTAAAGTCCTATACCTAAAAAGACAAGGGCAATGATTCCAATAATGAATTCAATGGAAGTATCACCCATCAAAAATGCATACTCGCCAATCTGAAAGAGAACCAATAGCAATAGGATGAGCACGGAAAAAACGAAAATGGTTTTCTTCACGTTTCAATTTAACAAAATTCGGCCTTAATCTTATGAACAATGACCTGTGCCAGCTTTTCTTTGCTTTCCACTGTCCAACCGGCAACATGTGGGGTAAGTAAAACATTTTCCGCTTTTCTCAAGTATTTGAACGGTTTGGGTTTATTGATAAAGAAATCACCAAAATCAAAGGATTTCTTTTCATATTCCAGAACATCCAATCCTGCACCAAGAATTTTTCTCGACTTTAAGCCTGTTACCAAATCTTTGGTAATCACACATTTGCCCCGAGCCGTATTCAAGAACCAAAAAGGTTTCTGAAAGGCATTGATAAAATCTATATTGATCATACCAAGGCTTTGCTCGTTCAAAGGAGTATGCAAGCTGATAACATCCGACTTTTGTTGGAGTTCCAGTATTCCCACTTGACGGGAATTTTCATCGCCTACCCCACCAACAATATCATAACAGATGACCTCAACGTTAAATCCCTTTAGTTTTTGAGCAAAAGCTTTTCCCATATTCCCATATCCAATGATACCTACGGTTTTTCCATCCAATTCCGCTCCACGATTTCCTTCTCGGTCCCATTTTCCTTTACGTACTTCACGATGTGCTTTGGTCATATTATTCATTAGCGATAATAACATACCCAGTACATGTTCGCCTACGGCATTTCGGTTTCCTTCTGGTGCATTGGCCAAGAATACCCCTTTTTCCCTCGCATAACCAACGTCAATGTTTTCCAGTCCTGCTCCTACACGGCCAATGAACTTCAGATTTGAGGCCTTTTGCAAGAACTGCTGGTCGATGGGAAATCGACTGCGTATGATAATGCCGTCATAAGCGGCAATTCTTTTTTCAATCTCTTCCTTGGAAGCGATGTAATCCTCATCATTTTCAAAACCTAGTTGCTCCAGTTGCCCCAAAAGTATAGGGTGATTGGTATCTAAATGTAAAACCTTCATATTTTAGGATAATGGGTTTGGGTCATTTCGTGATGTACTTTACCAGTATGTGCAGTAGATAATTTTTCAAATAATAGGAGATGCACTTCTTCGCCATCCTTTGTTGAAGGGCAATGTTCTACCCCTTTTGGTACAACGATAATTTCACCTTCTTCAACCACTTCGGTGCGGTCTCGAAACTTCATGTATAACGTACCTTTCAACACTTGGAAAAGCTCATCTTCGTTTTCATGTGCATGCCAAACAAATTCTCCCCGAATTTTGGCTAAAATGACTTGCATATCATCCACAACGGCAATTTGATGCGGATGCCATTGCTTGGTAAACAGACCGTGTTTTTGTTTTAAATTTATGGCTTTCAATTCGTTGTTTTAATTAGTTCAATTGCTTTTTCGAGTAGTTCATCCCTTCCATTTTTGATGCCCTCAATGGTGGGTTTAATCTCAATGTCAGGTACAATACCGATACGTTGTGTTTCCGAACCATCAGGATAATGTACGCCAATACCGGAAATCATTGAACCCATGGCACCGGGTAAACCGATTCTGGAAACGTTCCCATCGGCTCCGGCAGTAGTACTTCCAATAATAATGCAATTAGGGGCGGCCCTAAATGCCATAGCCGTAAATTCCGACTGACTTTGGGATAGTTCGTTGACCAAAATGACCAATTTACCTTTAAATCGGTTCTTCCCAGGGAAAATAGTAACACGCTTATCCAAAATGAACTCACCAGGGGTGTTTTTGTTAGCTCTAGAAAAACGGGCGAATGCTGTTGGTCGGTTAATAAAAAATTGGCCAAGTTCGAATACTACAAAAAAGGATGGATAGTTTCTAATGTCAATTACAATGCCTTTAGCATTCAAAAAGTTATTTTGAATAGGTTCAATATCACTGTCTTTTATATTTTTTAGCGTGATATATCCAATATCACTATCCAACCAACGATATGATTTTTCATTGGGTTCTTTCTTGTACCATCTATAGCGATTTAGTTCTTTATCCCCATATAATTTTAGTTGGTGTTTACTTACGACCCCCTCACTTTCATACGTCAACGTTAGAACACTGTCTTGGGAACGCAGTAATTCCTCACCAATATCCCTTAATTGGGAAGCCCGGTTGGAACCTGGGTAAAATTTTAGGCGCTCTTCTATTATTTGGTCTGTTGATTTGCCATTGATCCCGTTGATAATATCACCAACCTTCAACTTTGAAACCCTTTGTAGTTCAGGATTATAGTAGTCAGTCACTACGGCTCTATTTTCTATAAAACGAATATGAAATGGTGGATAATACGATCCTTTCCACTTTTGAATCCCATTATCCCCACTCCAAAGATTGGCATGTGTATCCTTGACCTCTCCAATAAGTTGCAAGGCGATCAATTCAAATTCAAGCTCATTTTTGGCCGCAATAAATGGTACCATGTACTTTTTCATCACCGCACTCCATGGCATGTCGGTCAAATGTTTATAGGGAAAGAAGTATTCTATCATATTCCAGAAACGAAAAAGTGTCAATAGGCGAAAACCCGCATCGGGGTAGGGCATGTTTGGGTAACTCTTCTCATTTTTGAACTTCGGACTGCCTACAATACTGTCAAAATCCACGTAGTGATGGTTTCCTTGAAACCTATTCTCCTGAATGTATTTCAATTGACCTGACAAGGTTTTGGAAATGTCATATTTCCCAAACCAATCAAAATTTGGTTTTAAAAAGGCTTCAGGATCTATTGGCCTACAATTTTTACATCGTTTCACCTTGCCATAGGAAGCTATCCATTGTGATAAAATACTATCTCTATTTTCTCTATTGGTCAAATCCAGATAATCCGGAAGAATTTGGAACAATTCATCATCCCAATTATACCTACCTTTTGCAATAGCTGGGTGGTGGTATTTTAAAAAACCCCAAATTCGCCCCAATAGTTCCAAATCGGTTATTTTATCTTCTGTGAGTTGGCCAAAGTCCACGAAGGAGCCATTATCAAATGAATTCGTAAATTCTCCTTTGCGTTTTTGTTTTTTTGTTTCTTTTAATTTTTGGATATCCCTACCATCTATGGTCACCTTAAACCCATCAAACCAGACGACACCACTTCCCTTCAGGATACCAGCAACATAAATATTTTTGGTTTTTCGGTTAAAGGGGAGTGTAATTGAATATTTTTTCCAATCTGAAGTTCCCGAAATCCCTTGGGATTGCATATTGTCGAATTCAAGGACATCCGATTCACCGTCCATCCTTAATAGTAGGCCTGCATGTCCTCCAGAGACATTTTCTAATTTCATATAGCCTTCGAGGGTAATTTTCTTTCCTCTATATTTTGACGGGATCTTATATGCAATGCTTCCAAAGGAAGAACCGGATTCAGCACTGATTTTAGAGGAAAATATACCGGAGTGCACGGTAGTAGAATCTTTGGAGAGTTCATAATCCCCCCATTTCAACCACCCATTTGGCAAGGATTTGTTTTGGGTATTGTCCTCAAAGTCTAAATTGAATTTTCGAATTTCACTTTGACTATGACCACAAGAAATGTACAGGGCGATTATAGTGAGAAATACATATTTCATTTATGGGTAGTCCGAAACATTCAAATTAAGCTGATTAAAGTACAATTTCCGTTAATCAAATCACAAAATACAACTCGTAGGTGCTATGCTTAAATACCTAAAATCATTTTGGCGATCCAGAAATAAATCAAAATACCAAAAATATCGTTACTAGTAGTGATAAAAGGGCCAGTTGCAATTGCAGGGTCAATGTTTCTTTTGTCCAAGAATAAGGGTATAAATGTACCTATTAGTCCCGCGACCACTATAACGGCTACCAAAGAAAGTGAAATGGCCAAAGCGGTGTCAAATTCCCCTTTCCAAAACCACGTAAATAAAAGGAGAAGGGCCGCTAAGATGAGACCGTTCAACAAGGCCAGGAGCATTTCTTTCCAAAGTCGGTTACCGATGCTTCCCTTTAAGTCATCATTGGCCAGTCCTTGAACAATGATGGCACTGGATTGCACGCCTACATTTCCTGCCATTGCTGCTATGAGGGGTGTGAAAAACAAAATCTCAGGGGCGTTTTTTACTATGGTTTCAAAACTGCCCATGATGACCGCTGCCCCTAAGCCTCCAAAGAGTCCCAAAATCAACCATGGGAGACGGGCACGGGTCAGCTCCCAAATACTGTCATCCGCCTCAACGTCTTGAGAGATACCTGCAGCCAGTTGGTAATCCCTTTCCGCTTCATCACGGATCACATCCACAATATCATCAATAGTGATACGACCTACCAGACGGCCAATTTCGTCTACCACAGGAATGGCTTCCAAATCATATTTTGACATAATTTTGGCCACTTCCTCAGGTTTTTCGTTCACATTTACCGCATCGACCTTGGGGATATATACTTCGCGGATGTGTGTTTCTGTGGAAACGGTGAGCAAGTCTTTTAGGGATAATCTGCCCTTTAGTATTTCTTCATTATTCACGACATAAATGGAGTGGACCCTGGTCACATTTTCTGCTTGAGCACGCATTTCCTTTACACATCGGGTAACGGTCCAATTTTCGTTGACCTTTACCAATTCCTTGGCCATTAGACCACCAGCGGTATCTTCATCATATCGCAATAGGTCAACGATATATCTTGCATGTTCCCTGTCCTCAATTTCCGAAATGACTTCTTGAACCAGCTCCTTGGGAAGTTCCCCAACAATATCGGCGGCATCATCGGTGTCCAATTCCTCAATTTCCTCAGCAATTTCTTTTGGGGAAAGGTTGCTCAAAATGGCCTCACGCACATCTTCATCCAGCTCGGTAAGGGCGTCGGAGGTCTTTTCACTATCCAGTAATTTGATGAGGTAAGTGGCCTGTTCTTCTTCCAGCTCATTGGCAATTTCAGCCACATCCGCATAGTGGAATTCTTTCATCAAAAGACGTAGATCACTGTCTTTTTGATTTTCAATGAGCGCTCCAATACGCTCAATAAGTTCATCTGTTAGTTTAAACGGCGTCATCTGAAATCATACGTGTTAGCGCCACAAAATTAGCAACGCTAAGCTGTTCTGGTCGTTGGCCAAAGATAACGTCTTCCTTAAGATTTGGAGATAAGTTAAAAGATTTCAAACTATTTCTAAGGGTTTTGCGCCTTTGGTTGAAGGCATTTTTGACCACTCTGAAAAAGAGTTTTTCATCACAATTCAATTGATAATTGGTTTTTCGGGTCAACTTGAGTACCCCCGATTGCACTCTTGGTGGAGGGTTAAATACCTCAGGATGAACTGTAAACAAATATTCTGCCTCATAAAATGCTTGAACAAGCACCGAAAGAATACCATATGTCTTGTTGCCATGAGGTTCACAGATACGTTTTGCCACTTCTTTCTGAAACATACCGGAAAACTCGGGGATTTTGCCCCTTAGTTCCAATAGCTTAAAAACAATCTGACTGGAAATATTGTAGGGGAAATTGCCAATTATGGCAAATTGATGATTTCCATAGAGTTGTGATAACTCAAATTTTAAAAAATCACCTTCCACTATCCGTAATTTGTTATTTTGACCCAGCACTTTTGGGTGTTCCAGGGGAAAACTGTTATTGAGAAATGCTATGGATTCCGCATCCAAATCCATTACGGTCAAATCTATTCCCCTAAGCAATAAGTATTTGGTCAGCACACCGGTACCGGGACCTATTTCCAAAACATAATGATATCCCTTTAGCGATAGGGTTTGGGCAATTTGTTGTGCAATTTTTTCATCTTTTAGGAAATGTTGGCCTAAGTGTTTTTTTGCCTTAACGAACAAAGGGTCTTTCTGATTTTTATATGGCTTTGGATGCTGAAAAGAATATTTCTTATTCCCTTTTTTAGCCATTTGAAGAAATTTAAGGGCAAGGTAAGGGATTATACCAATTTGCCACTCAAAACCATCTGATAAAATACTTCTTTTTTACATGACAACAGCATCACCTATTTTCTATAGTTGGTATTAAATGGAGAACGGGGGTCACCCTAAATTTTCCACATAGACCCATGCTTTTGTTCCCGACTTTAATTCAACTTCAATTCTCATATAGGCATAAGTTTCATAGTGGTCCAACTCATGGAGTTCAAAGTTGGACACCCGGAAAAGCTTACCTCTTACGTTATCTGTCTTTATAGGAGACGGTTCAATCAAGGGATATTTTCCATGTACCTTTTTTTGGGAAATACGGTACCCCAACAATATTCCACTTTTTCCTTTTAAGGTTCGTCCAAGTACCATTCTTTGAATGTCCTCATTTTGCAGGGTACCGTAGGAAAAAAGATATTGGGTGGCTTTCAAAAGAACAGTTATTGCTGGCTTATAATTTCCAATTCGGTTCTAAAGGCTACAAATTTATTGGGGAACAATTGATTTCCTTCACTGCGCATTTTTTCCGCATCTTCCAAATAGTAGCGTTCCAATGTTTCCTTATTTTTGGTCGTGTATTGAATGGAGTAAGTGGTACCTCCATGTTCTTCTTCTATCATTACCTTACAGATTTTAGCGGTTATAAATTTTTTGGTAGCCAGCATTTCGGGAACGTGCTTGTTCTTCATCCAATGTAGCCATTCATCATGGACGGAATCATCAATATTTATGGTGACGTTGTAAATAAGCATAACGATACTTTAGTTCGACGCTACGATTGTTTTAGGTACTACGTTTGCTAAATGTGAGGGGGAAAACTCTTAAACTTCAATGATACTAATTAATTTAAAATATCACCCCTAAGTCTCCTGAAATTTTTTCTTGCTTGGGGAAAGTAATAGCTGTCTTGATAGTTATAAATTATTTTCTCATAATGGTATTTGGCCTTTTCGGTGTCCAAGAGTTCATTTTCATATAGCTGGGCCAAGGCAAAGTGCGCATCGTCCGCCAAAATATCTTCGCCATAAAACTCCACTATTTTTTGGTAGTTCAGTTGTGCCTTCGCCATTTCATCCCTGGATTCAAAAAGTTGTCCTTGCCTTAGCAATGCTTCATCCTCAATTTTTTCACCTTTGTGATTTTCAAGGATACCCCCTAAGATGGAAATTGCTTCTTGGTCCTTATTTTGATAGGCCAATAAATCGGCCCGCGCGTATTTCTTTAACGCCGTTTGGGTGGAATCTTCGAAGCTATTGTCTGAAATCAACAAACTTAACTGCATAGCGTCATTGGCAATCAATTGCGAGGTAGATCCGCGTAACACCTTTAATTGGGTAAGTGCCCAATCAAAATCACCTTTGTAAAAGCTGGTCTGTGCCACTTTATAACGGGCATCCTGACCTAAAACATCATTTTTTAAGCTTTTTTGAACCTGGGAAAAATAAATTAATGCTTCATTGAACCGTTGATTATAAACCAAAATATCGCCAAGTGCTAATTTTACATAGGCCTTTCCAAACCGGCCCAAAGGTTCTTCCAAACTTCTTTTAAGCATGGAGATTGCAGGTTTTGGACGCTCTTTCTTGAAAGTCAAAAAATTGGCATATGCTATTTGAAGTTGAAGCGTCTTGCTATCATAACCATATGCTTCCAATAAAAGGTCGAACTTTTTTTCAATGGCGTCCAATTTTTTTCCTTTCGCACGCAGGAGCTCGATATCAATAAGACTGAGTTCACCTCTCAGTTTGGTGGTGGGCTGCTCCGCATTTGCTACGATAAACCTGTATGCTGCAATAGCTGTTTCCTCATCAGCGTTTTCCAAGGAAATCTCACCGAGGTTGGACAAGCGGTCCAAAGAAGATTCTCCGGTGCGTTTATATATTGCTTTTTCTTGGGCAAAGGCATTTTTATATTGGTGCTGTTGGATAAAAAGCCAACTCAATAGTTCGTTCCAAAGGACGTCAGGATTCTTTTGTGCATTGAGAAGCAGGGTTTTTCTGAGCTTCACATTATTTGGATTGGTAGGGTCATCAGTAATAAAGTCGTCAAGGTTACGAAGTACGTTGGCCCTTGATGTCTTTCCATCATAAATTAAGTGTAGGTAGGATTGATACATTTTCTCTATATCCCCCTTTTCCCCATAGATTCGAGCAAGTTGGAAATCATAATTTAGCTCTGGTTTAATTGCCATGGCCTTGTTGTAGGCCGTAATAGCCTCATCCAAAAGGGCATATTTTTGAAAACGATACCCAACCGCATATCCAAAGTTTGGATTTTCCTCTATTTTTTGAATGGCCTTTTGATAGTATTCGGTAGCGTTTTCCGGTTCCTGTTTTAAGGTATAGTTATATCCCAACTCAATAAAAAAAGTGGGAAAGGCATAGGTCTGTTCTATTTTTTCTAAAAGGAAGGCCTCTGCCTCATCATAACGTTCCAATTGTTGATAGCAGGCGACCAAACCCTCTGAATAATCAGTTCGTCTAGGATTTTTTTCGACCAGTTTTTCATAGAAAACAACGGCCTTTTCAAACTCACCATCATTAAAGTATTGTTTGGCGAGAAAGTCTTCCTGGGACTGCAGGTATACTGTAGTAAGAAGAAATAGAATGGAACAAAAACTGCGCATGGTTTAAATATAACGAAGCCCCTGATAGTATTATGTTAAGTTCTCCTGAAAACTTAGTTGATAAAGTCAAACCCACAATAAGGAACCAATACTTCTGGAACTTGAATACCGTTTTCTGTCTGGTAGTTTTCCAAGATACCTGCAAGTACACGAGGTAATGCCAAAGCACTGCCGTTAAGGGTATGCGCCAACTGCCGTTTTCCCTCGGCATCTTTAAAACGAAGCTTTAACCGATTGGCTTGATAGGTTTCAAAATTGGAAACAGAACTGATTTCCAACCATCGGTCTTGGGCGGTGGAAAATACTTCAAAATCATAGGTAAGTGCAGAGGTGAAGCCTAAATCCCCCCCGCAAAGCCTAAGAATACGGTAGGGTAATTTCAAGTCCCTAAGAATATCCTTTACATGTTCCACCATGTCGTCCAATGCATCATAAGAATGTTCAGGATGTTCTACCCGAACGAGCTCTACTTTATCGAACTGGTGCAATCGATTTAGTCCCCGTACGTGGGCACCATAGCTTCCGGCCTCCCTTCGAAAACAAGGGGTATAGCCGGTATATTTAATGGGGAGATCCATTTTCTTAAGCATTTGGCCCCTAAAAATATTCGTAACCGGTACTTCTGCAGTGGGGATTAGATAAAGATTATCCTCACCAATGTGATACATTTGGCCTTCCTTGTCTGGCAATTGTCCCGTACCATAACCAGAAGCTTCATTGACTAAATGTGGGACCTGTATCTCGGTATAACCCACTTGGGTATTCTTATCCAAGAAATAGGATATTAAAGCACGCTGCAAACGGGCTCCTTTTCCTTTATAAACCGGAAATCCCGCCCCTGTGATCTTGACCCCAAGTTCAAAATCTATGATGTCATATTTTTTGGCGAGTTCCCAGTGAGGCAATGCATTTTCAATCAAAGCAGGAATGTCTCCTTCGCGGAAAACCTCTACATTATCCTCATCAGTATTTCCGGCAGGAACTGATTCATGTGGGATATTGGGAATTTGATACAGTACCTCCTCCAGTTCTTTAGAAACGGTATTTAAGGTTTCTGAAAGTATTTTTGACAGGTCTTTTAAATCCGTAGTCTTTGCCTTTATGGTATTGGCCTCTTCAACCTTACCATTTTTAAAAAGCAGTCCTATTTCCTTGGAAAGTCGGTTGGATTCGGCCAAAGCGGTATCTAATTCGGTTTGTGTGGCCCTGCGTTTTGCATCCAATTCCAGTACCTCTTCTACGAGTTTTTCCGCATCCAAATTCCTTTTGGCCAATGCTGCAATGAACCCATCTTTATGTTCCCTTATTTTTTGAAGCTGAAGCATACGTTTTTGCTTTGAACGCCCAAATTTAAACCAAACCTTTCTTTTTGTTTTAAAAGAAGGGCTTTGATTTTATGGATATTCTGAAAAGTGGTCTTCCTGGGAATTAGTCTACTATCAAATCGACATCCCCTGATACTAAGGAAACATGGCAGCAATCCGCATTTACCTCTAGTTCCGTCATAATCACTTCCGTGCCATTCAAAAAACCGGTAAAGCGAAGTACCGTACTTTCATTTCTATAATCGTCGCGCCAAAAATCACTGAAGAATACATAACGTCCAGTGGCCTGCATATTTTCAAAGCTGTCCGCTGAAAAATCAGGGGGCAGATTTCGGTTGTTTTGGGTATCTATAACGGTATAACTATCCAAGGCTACTGGCGCATCAGTGCCATCTACAATAGTTACGCTGAGCGAAATATAAATTAAAGTACAAGCCACATTTTCACATCCGCCGCTGTTGCTATCATCATCCGAACCACATGCCAATAGTAAGAACGGCAGGGGAAGGGTAATGGCTGCCATCAACAATTTTGACAGAACGGTATTTGCTTTCCTCATATTCGTAATTAAGTTGTTTCATATAAGGATACAAAAGCTTAATGGAGGTTGCTTCTTTATTCGGAGCTCGAATCCGTTTTTTTAGGGGATTCCATGATCCATTCGTTATGGGAAAAATGATTCCAGGGCACGGCGGCCAAATCCACTTTTGGGTCAATCAGCGGCTGGTATTTTCCTGCATTTACCTTTGTCCTTCCTGTCACATAAACACTAATATCTTGACCTTTTTTTGCATATTCCCTTTTTAGGCGTTGAGCAAATTGCCATATGTAATCTGGATAACAACCAATTTTTCTGCGTTGCTTTTTGGTCAAATAATCGTCCAAGTCAATTCGGATCGTATCTTTAGTTCCTTTGTCCACCACCTTAAAACGGGTATAACCTGAGCGAGTCCTTAACATCATTCGCCAGCTCAATCGATGGCCTTCCTCGGTCCAAAGTACGTCATCTTCTATGGCGTGATGTCTTACGGGAAGCAGCAATTGAACTGCTAAATACGTTGTCATTGCTACGGTAATCCATTTATAACGACTAGGGAAGGTACGGTCATCAGGAATTTCTATAGCCTTCTTTTTCAGAAATAGATTTCTAATTGTTCTTGGTTCAAAAAAGAAGACGCAAAAGGCCAAGGACAAATAGGGGAAAATGCCAATCCTGAATACATAACTATTGAAAAGGTGGAAAAAGATGGAAAATCCAAAAGCAATTTTTCGAGTAGGCTTCCACAGGAGTGCAGGTACGACCAACAGATCGAAGGCAATTCCAAATACGGCAATGACCTTATGTAACCATCTTTCCTGTAATAATTCCCCGAGGAGCCAATAGTCTTTTTTGCCCCGCATTAAAATTTCGATAATGCTTAAATCGAACCAGTCGGCATATAACTTTGCAACCGATGCATAGGTATAAACAATGAAAAGTTGTGCAATAATCAACCATCTTATCCAGTTGTGCATCCAATCTTTCTTCATTTTTGGATTGAAATGTGCGTCAAGGGATAGGCTTTTATGTGCAGGGAGTAACCCCATTATAAAGCTCAATAGCATTAAAAGGTAATAGTGGTTGTTATAGGATGTTTTCTGCATAAGGTAGACCCCGGACCACATGATGGCAAAAGCAAATGCACTGAACCTATATTTATAGCCCAAGGTGATAAGCACTCCAAAAATTCCCATCAACACAAAGTAATAATACATGCCATCTCCCGGAAGGGGCTGTAACCACTCAAAACCAATAAATGAAAATGTGAATTTTGGCGCTATGAACGTACGCCTTACCCAGCCCGTGGAAATTGCGCCAAAAGCCTCAAAACAAACAAGGATGCCATAGAATACCCTAAAAACAACCAATTGGGCATTATCTATTTTTTTAAAAAGGAATTGATTAACGATTTTCATTTTCTAAGAAATCCAAAGCAATTTTTTTATCCTCATGTAGCTGAAAGCTCAGAGCCTTGAGCGAGTCAAACTTTTGTTCGTCCCTTATTTTTTTTAGGAAGTACACCTGTATATTCTTTTCATACAGGTTTTGGTCAATATCAAAGAGGTTTACTTCAATACTTCTGGTGGAACCATCTACCGTTGGTTTAACACCAATATTCATCATTCCAGGGGCACTTTGCCCTTCAAATTTACAATCTACAATGTATACCCCATTTTGCGGGACCAGTTTGTACGATTCTTCAATGTTAATATTAGCGGTTGGAAACCCTAAATCTTTACCCAGTCCTCGACCGGCAACTACTTGGCCACTTATCATATAGGGATACCCCAAATAGGAATTTGCCGTTTGAATAGCTCCATTAAGTAGTGCATTTCTGATTTTAGTGGAACTTACGGAAACTTCATCGATTTCCTGAGCTGGAATTTCATCAACCTTAAAGTCAAAAGTGTTTCCAAAAGCTGCTAAATCTTGGATACTGGCATTTCGATTACGGCCAAATCTATGGTCATAGCCAATGACCACGCTTTTGACCTTGAGTCTATTTACCAATACGTCCCTTACAAATTCCAGCGCCGAAAGTCTGGAGAAATCCTGGGTAAAGGGATGTACAATTAGATAATCCAACCCCATTTCCTCCAATATTTTTTGCTTTTCTGAGAGGGTATTGAGCAACTTTATCTCGGCATCTTTTTGAAGTACCATTCTTGGATGGGGGAAAAAAGTAAGTACCGTAGACTTGAGTCCCGTTTTTTTGGCATTGTTTATGAGGCGTTTTAGTATTTGCCTATGACCTATGTGCACACCGTCAAAAGTGCCGATGGTAATCGCGGTATTTGCTAAAGAATTGAATTGTGAGATGCCTTGGACTGTTTCCACGGAACAAAAATAAAAAGGCTTACTTTTGATTAAGTTTCGCCCCCAACTGGATGAGAGCTAAATTACGTTTTGTTTTATCAATTGCCATATTTTTTATTGGGTTTTATGGAAGTGCCCAAGAAACG
>JBCBZA010000185.1:0-7143 GCA_039815575.1 Bacteroidota bacterium
GGAAAAACGACCCATTGAGATTACGTCAGAGGATTTCCACGCTTCCGTTGACAAGGTAACCGAAATTATGGTGCATGATATATTTTCTCCACCCGTCGCCAGCAGAATTTATGCCTACCCAAATATTGGGGCCTATGAAGTTATTGCAAAAAACAACAGGGATTATCAATCCTTGGCAGGTCAATTGACTGACCTCCCACCCATTCCTGAGCCTACATCAGAAAACATCAACCTTGAGTTGGCGGCTTTGATTGCACATATGGACTTAAGTAGAATGCTCATTTTCTCTGAAGATATGGTTACAAGCTATAGGGATAGTCTTTACAGTAAATGGCAGGATACCAATGAAGAAGTTTTCAAGGCATCCAAGGGATATGGCCTCAAGGTTTCGGAACATATCGCAGCATGGATGGACAAGGATAATTACAAACAAACGCGTACTATGCCCAAATTTTCAGTGGATACAGGAGAACCTTCACGATGGCAACCGACCCCTCCAGCTTATATGGATGGCATTGAACCGCACTGGAATAAAATACGTCCTTTTGTGATTGATTCTGCTGGACAATTTAAGCCCACTCCCCCGCCTCCATTTTCAATGAAAGAAGGTTCCGATTTTTTTAAAGAAGTAAAGGAAGTCTATGATATAAGCAACGAAATTACCACTAAGGGTGACGAATCTGAAGAAGTGGCCATTGCCCAATTTTGGGATTGCAACCCCTATGTTTCGGTAACTCGAGGGCATTTAATGTTCGCTACCAAAAAAATTACGCCCGGAGCACACTGGATAGGTATTGCCAAAATCGCTACAAGGAATACCAATGCGGACATCGCTAAAACTGTGCATACCTACACCAAAACTTCTATTGCTATTATGGATGCCTTTATCAGTTGCTGGGACGAAAAATACCGAAGTAACCTTATTAGGCCAGAAACATTGATTAACGAACATATTGATGAAAATTGGGAGCCCGTGCTGCAGACCCCTCCATTTCCAGAATACACTAGTGGACACAGTGTGGTATCCGGAGCAGCATCCGTAGCCTTGACCAGTATTTATGGCGATCAATTTGCTTTTGACGATGACACTGAAGTACAATATGGATTACCTGTTCGCACTTTTCCGTCCTTTATCGAAGCCGCTGAAGAAGCTGCCATTAGTAGAATGTATGGTGGTATCCATTACAGAGCTGCCGTAGAAGTAGGGGTGAAGCAAGGCCGTGACCTTGGCACTTTTATTGTCAATGCTTTGAACATGGGTAAAGAAAACCATATCGTCACTAATTAATTAAAAATGAAGAAGTTAATTTACGGTGTTCTTTTCATTATTCTTAGTGGACTTTTGTGGTATTTATTTATCAAACCGTCCGACTACACCATCCGTTTTGAAGCTAAAGCCATCCCTGGAACCATTAACCAGACCCTAAAATTATGGGATCAAACGCTAGACACAATCCATAAAATTAGGCAAGAAGGCGATCTTTATCACCTTAGGCAAGAAGTTAGCTTTGGAGATTCCATACATAACTACCAATGGCAAATTCAGCCGCTTACCGATTCCACTTCCAAAGTCATCGTTAATGTAAAGGACATGAACCATAGTCTAATGAACAAAATCCAAGTTCCATTTAAAGAAAATGATTTTGTAAAACGAAGTAAGAAAACGGTTCTTGACTTTATGGAGAACCTTAATGACCATACCAACAGGATTAAAGTTACCCTAATCGGGGAAGAGGATATTCCCTCTAAATATTTGGCTTATGTACCCGTTAAGGTCACTCAGTTTCAAAAAGCTGGGGGCATGATGCAAAACTTTTCTTATCTCACCAATGAACTCGTTATCAATGGTGTAAAATTAGACGGTCCACCTATGTTGGAGGTAACCCGATGGGACATGGAGCATGACAGCCTTTATTATAATTTTGGACAACCAATTATTCGCTCCGAACGATTGCCCATTGGCACAGATATCCAATACAAAAGACTCTTTACCAAAAGAGCGTTGAAAGCGGAATACAACGGCAATTATATTACCTCAGATAGGGCTTGGTATGCTTTATTGGATTATGCCGGAAAAAATAATATTGAGGTGGAACCCAATCCCGTGGAAATATTTTACAATAACCCTAACACTGGTGGAGCGGAGTTGACCTGGAAAGCTGAAATCTACATGCCTATAAAAGAATCTGATGAATAAATGGGTCTTTTTTACCGGAGTATTTTTGATTATGCAGGCATGCGCCCAAAAACCGTATTTCGGAAAACTCGATCATTTAGGGCGTTTTCCATCACAGCTTTCTGAGATTTCAGGTATTGATATCGATGAATTGGACAGGCTTTGGGCCATTGAGGACAATGGAAATAAAGATGTCCTCTACCAATTGGATTTTAAGGGAAATCCCATAAAAAAATTAAAAATAGAAAATGCCAAAAACGGAGATTGGGAAGACTTGACCATTTCCCGTGAAGGGAACTTCTATATCGGGGATTTTGGCAATAATCATAATAATAGAAAGGATTTGGTCATTTATCGAATTCCTGCAAAACAATTGACCAAGAAGACCCCAAAGGCGGAAAAAATCGAATTTTCATATCCACAACAAAAAGATTTCCCTCCAAAGAAAAGAGACCTCCTTTTTGATTCTGAAGGCTTTTTTCATTGGAATGAACACTTATATATCTTCACAAAAAACCGTTCAAGACCCTATTCCGGAAAAACTTTAGCTTATAGGGTACCCGATAAAAAAGGGAAGCACAAAGCGGAATTTCTGGGAGAATTTACCCTTTGCACAAATCAAGACCATTGCTCAGTGACTGCCGCCGACATTTCCGAAGATGGACAGACCATTGCCCTTATCGGCTATGGATTTATTTACCTCTTGACCGAATTTGATTTCAATGATTTCTCCGCTCCCAAAGTAACTCCTATTGATCTGCAATACCCTACTCAAATTGAGTCTGTTTGCTTTTCGGATGAGAACACCTTACTTATTGCTGATGAGCAATCCAAAACCAAAGGGCGCAATCTTTACAAATATGATTTAAAATCCAAACCCTAGTCCAAAGGCAAAACGAATTCCGTCCGTACTGTTGAAAAGGCCTGCATTGAAAGACAAAATATCGGCCCCATTTACAAAAAACCCTCCTCCATAAGAATTGTGCCATGTATTTGAATCTTCATCCGGCACCCACACCCGACCGTAATCAAATCCCCCATAAATTCCTGGGGTAACCGGCAATAACCCTGTTTTTCGTTCTCGAAAACTCAATCGAAGGTCGGTGTTTTGAAAATAGGCCGTTTTTCCAGTGAACCGTTGGAACCTAAATCCGCGTAGTCCATTGTTCGCCCCTATGCTAGCAGCTTGGTAAAACTCAAAATCATCCCCAATATTAAAATGCCCCTTAAGTTGTGTTGCCAACACAAGTTGGCCACTGGAAACCAATTTATAATCAAACGTCAAGGATGGGATAAAATACCCAAAAGCCCTATCAGAATCGGTCAAATTGGTCGTATACCCTCCTTCCAGCGAAAATGACATCCCCATAGTTGGGAAAGCCTCATTATCAGAATTTGAATATTCATAAGATGCATTTACCCCAAAGAAATCTTGCTGGGTATCCCTACCCTGATCGGTAAAAAACCCTTCAATGAATCGACCTTCCGTCTCTTCTACATCAAAATTTTCATAACTAACTCCCAGTTTTACCTTAGAACCTAGGAACCCCCTCCATACCAATGAAGGTGAAAAATGAAATTGTCTGATCTTAACCCTATTAAAATCAAGTTCCAGTTCCTCAGTATCATCATTGTTCTCGGTGTCATTGCCAAAACCAAAAAAGTTAATGGCAAAATTAGGACTGGTAAATCTTGCCTCCAACTCTAGGTTAACTCCTTCAAAAACATTGGCAAATTCTCCAGAATATCCCAGATCGAATCCACGAGTAGCAAAGTAAAATGCTCCATTGACCGTGTGCTGTTGGGTAAATGGGTTCTGCCGAAATCCGTTAAAGGTATAGGTATTGGCAAAGCCAATGCGCAATCCATCATCAGGATTGAATCCTATAGTCGGCAAAAATTGATTGGTACTTGCCTTAACCTTTAGAAACTGATAGGTGTTGGTATCGTAATCGTTAATTTTATGGAGGTTGCCACTAAATGCTTCGTCATAGGTATTCTTTTTTTCCCTAAAATCATACACATGCACGTTTCTGGCCTTTTCATTGATTTTATATACGTCATTGTTTTGACCACCTACCAAACGAATTTTGATTTTACCTGAATTTCCGGTCACCTCAAGAACATCATCATCGTCAAGTCCATATATCCAAATTTCTTTATTGAATTTTGGGGAAAATTCCTTGTTAAAAAACACGTCTGCCTTTTTTCCATCTTTAATTCGATAGCCTTTAACATCAACCCCACCACCATCAATTTCAGATATCACAAAGTGGTCATCCTTATCGGTACCTGTCACCACACTGTACTTATTTAAAATCCCGTAATATTCTTTGGCCACTTCAACTAAGCTTTCTTTCCGCTTCAAAAAAGTTGCCTTAATCCGATCAACGGTTTCATCCCTAACTTCCTCAGGAAACTGTTGAAAGGCTTTATCAATAGTTGAAGCATCCAGATTTTCTTGAAGAAATTTGGCCTGATTTATCCAATCATCCAGGGTAGTTTCGGACAGCAGGGCCATATCAAGGGCAAAGGTCTTTGGGGACGAGTTAAAACCCTTTACGCTTCGGAATTCTTCTTTAAAACCTTCAAACAGACGAAGACCAGGTATGGCCTTAGTAGCAAAGTTCATTAGAACTCCGTCACCCATAATGGAAAATGCCTGGTCACGGTCTCTTGGAATTGGCTGAAAAACTTTTGTACCGTCTTCCTGTTTGAACTGGGCCCAACGCCATTGATCCACATGACGATCCCAGTCCCCAACAAGCATATCAAACAAGCGAGCCTTGGCATAGGACTTGACATCCACTTGATATTCCTCATCCTTTCGAAGCTTTTTAATCAAATCATCAGTGCTTTCTATTTTCTCCGTATACCCAAAACTTTCTAGATTATGCCCATCTGAAACGTGCTCTTCAATCATATAAAGTTCATTTCCGAATTCACCATTGAAGTCTTCCAAAGCTCTTTGCCTGGGCACATAAAACAATTTTGGATTGGTGTGATAGATACCAACGGCATCTGAGAGGGCTCCAATCGTGAAGGGGGCATAGGGATGAGATCCCGTGTAAAAATCCTTAAGGATGGATTCTGTAAAGGTATCTTCAAACTCGCCCACTACGTACTTTTCTTGAAAAGCCATTGCCTGCAAATACAATTCCGCACTTTTCCGAAGGGCGCGCATCACAAACTGCCTACCATCTTTGTGCTGTAACCGCAGCGATTTTGACTGGTTTCCTCCACCTTTTCGAACAGGCGAGAGTCCGCCGTAAAGGGTATCTAAATCCACAGTAGGCGCTTTAACTTTTGTATTGTAATATTTTCTATAGCGGTCTCCCCAAACCCATTTGTAGAACCCTGTTTTATCTACTTCTTCATCCGTATAAATAGAGGCTTTAACATATGATGGAAAATTGGAATCTCCTTTAAATTCTATAGGCTTTCGATTTGCAGGAAGCACCTGTGATTCAAACAAGTTTGTTTTGGAATTGTCCTCCACCCCTATAAATTTTACATTGGAAGAACCGTCAGGATATACTTTTAAAATGGCATAGCCCATTTGGCCCGTGGAGAATTGGCTACCATTTAATAATCGGGTAGCCCCCTTTTTAGCTCCGGAACCACTAACAATTTGTGGGGTGTTCTCTTCAACAATGTATTGTAGGGTATGCTCGTGGCCCGAAACAAAAATCACCTTATCAGAATATTGGGCCAAGGTTACAATCCGTTTTTTTAATTGATTGTACATTTTGTTGGACTGGTCCGTATTGGAAGCTCCTGTTGTTCTTCGAAGTACATTTACCAACGTTCCCAAAACCGGTAAGGGGAAATTACCCCCCGATGGGAAAATATGCTGTTTGAAGGAAAATTGCCCCCCATGGGATCCATAGGTAAACATTGGGTTGTGCAATGCAATAAGAGTAGTCTTGCCCCTATTTTTTTTAATATGCCCTTCCAACTCATCCAAGAATTTCCCCCTATCCTTTATTTCACAGTCGTCATTAATCCCAGGATGCTTGTCCCAATCCTCAACATACCATTGCGTATCGACAATAAGCAGAACGATATCGTCACTGATATCCACTTTTTCCAGGGGACAGCCATTTTCAGGAAGGAATACATCTTTTCCTTCCAGATGGTCTTCAATGTATTTTTCTTGCCGCTTTAATCCCTTCAACCCATCGGAATACCAGTCATGATTGCCCGGGATAAAGATGGTTCGTCCACCAAACTCCTGTACAGATTTGATTTGGGCATCCAAGTGGTTTCTTGCCGTTTCATAGGCCTGCTTGTCATCCTTATTAGGCATTCCATCCGGATAAATATTATCCCCCAAAAAAATGGCCGTGCTATTTTTTGGAGCAGTGTACAATTCGGATTGGACCGATTTCAGGACCGGGTTCAATTCCCCCAGAGGTGACAGGCCCGCATCCCCTATTAAATAAAAGGTATGGGCAGGCTCAAGTATGCTATTCTTTGTTGGCTTTTGGGACGGTATCTCAGCATATTTTGACTTGTAGGTAGCGCAACTTGAGATTAAAAACAGGATCGCGGTGGTCAGGTAAATTCTTTTCATGGTTAAGAGCTTCGTTCCAAAATTCGTATTTTGGATTATTCAATATACAACTATGTCGGAAATCGTTCAAAAAGCTGAAGACTTTGTTACAAAACTTTTGGAAACGAAATTGGATCCAAAGTTTCTATATCACAATTTAAAGCATACGCAACGTGTCGTAAAAAGTACAAAAGAGCTACTGGAACATCACGATATGGAGCCCTCCAAAAAAGAAGAGTTGGTATTGGCCGCTTGGTTTCACGACACTGGGTATACCCAAGGAACCGATCAGCACGAGAAACGGAGCGGTGAACTGGCAGCCGATTTTCTAAAAAGTGAGGGGTTTGGGCCAGCTATTATAGAAAGCATACAAGCGTTGATTTTAGCTACCGAGCGCTATCACGTGCCGACC
>JBCBZA010000118.1:0-12448 GCA_039815575.1 Bacteroidota bacterium
ACCTGTCCGGCTACCAAACCTTTTCTTCCTTCTTCTTCTACATATTCTACCTTGTCTCCATCATTCAACTGTAGGCCGTTGAGTGCTGTAACATGAACAAAAATATCTTTGCCCGTTTCGTCGTTGGTAATGAACCCATAACCTTTGGATTCATTGAAAAATTTTACTGTACCAGTCATTAAATATAAAAAAATGTGTTAAAGTGCGAAAGTAACCTTTTTAACTTAGAGCGGTTTTATTTTGAGTTTAAATCCGTTAAAAATTATTGATTATCGGCGTTTTTTTGTTCTTTATTCCTCATTTTCATAATGTTTTCTTCGTTTAACATATAATCTTTCATCTTTTTGCCCTTACTTTCCTTGTAAAGAAATAGGGGCATCGCTACTAAAAACAGTCCCATGGTACCAAAACCAATGAATTTATGGCCAAGATTGGAATCACTGTTCTTAAGGTTGAATCCGTAAATAATGGCGCCAAAGGAAGCGATAACAATGGCCACAATAATGTACTTCAGCTTCATATCAACGAGAATAATCAATGAGTTTTCTGCGATAGGCCGTCAATAACTTGGACTTGGATACAAAACCGACGTATTCCTCATTTTTAATTACCGGTAAATTCCAAGCCCCACTATCCTGAAATTTTTTCATCACCTGTTTCATGCTGTCAGCTTCGTAAAAAATGTGTTCAGGTGCGGCATGCATGTAATCCTTGACGAAAGTACAATCATGTTTCTTGGCGTCAAACATAAATTCACGTATATCATCAAGAAGTACAATTCCCACCATCCTGTTTTCCACCAGAACGGGAAAAATATTTCGGTTGGATTTGGAAACTGACTTGTGCAACATCTCTCCCAAGGTCATTTCAGGATGTACCGATTTAAAATTGGTTTCGATAACATCGTCCAGTTGCATTAAGGTTAAAACCACTTGGTCTTTATTATGGGTCAAAAGCGCATTTTTTTCTGCCAATTCTTTGGTATAAATGGTATAGTCCAAGGTATTTTTTGTAATGAGGTACGAAATGGAAGCCGTAATCATTAGTGGGACGAAGAGTTCATAACCTCCCGTAATTTCTGCAATTAAAAAGATGGCAGTGAGCGGGGCATGGATGACCCCGGCAATTAAACCAGCCATGCCAATTAGGGTAAAATTGCTTGTGTTGACCTGAAAACCGAATCCAATGGCATTGATGATTTGGGCCACCACATGACCCAAAGCGCTGCCCATGACCATGGTGGGGATAAATACCCCTCCTGCACCACCGGCGGCAAAAGTGGTGGTCATCGCAATGGCCTTAAATAGGGTGATACCAAATAAAAGGGCAATGACGACCCAAATGTTGTCCAGGTACTTGTCGAATGGTGTTTTCCCCAGAGCACTAATGGTGTTCCCGTCCAATAAGGTATTGATAAAACCAAAACCTTCACCGTAGAGAGGGGGAATAAAATACAGCATCACCCCAATGGCAATTCCTCCTACCAACAGCTTGTACTTGGGACTTCGAAATTGTTTAAATAAGGATAAAATCCAAAAATACATTTTCGTAAAATAGATGGAGGCAATTCCCGTACTTAGTCCCAATACCATATAAAATAAGGTGTCGTTTAATTGAAAACCTTCCGATAGGGAAAAACTAAAAAGGGTTTCATTACCAAGAAAAAAGTAGGAGGTCAATACCCCTGAAATTGAAGCCAGAAGCAAAGGCAATACGGATAACATGGTGAGGTCCAAACTAAATACCTCTACGGCAAAAATAATGGCGGCAATGGGAGATTGAAAAATGGAAGCTATGGCACCTGCTGATGCACATGCAATCAACAAGGACCTTGTTTTGGCATCGATGTGAAAAAAACGTCCTAGGTTGGAACTTATGGCCGCACCGGATTCCACCGCAGGACCTAAAAGTCCCACAGACCCCCCAAAACCAACCGTTAAAGGAGCAGCAATAAGAGGGGAATATATTTTCTTAAGGCTAAGAATACCCTTGTTCTTGGAAAGGGAAAAGAGAATGGAAGAAACTGCATGCCCCAAAGGGTGTTTGTTCACATATTTAACGTAGAGGTAGACCAAGGTCAGCCCAATAACGGGAAGGATAAAGTACAATTGGTTTTGGGAAATGATGATGCCACGTTCCAGCAGGGCTTGGATAAAATAGGTAACATTTTTAAGGGTAACGGCCACCAATCCAGCCAAAAATCCCGCTAAAACACTCATCAACTGTACAAAGGTCTTATTGGAGATCGTTTTATATCGCCATTTGAGGAATCTTCGCAGAAGTACTTTTGGGTTTGCCATTTAATCGGGTTCAACCAAAATTATTGAAAATACCCCTAGTACAGCTTTAAAAGTGAAAAAGGATTATAAATCCAACTTTAGGTGCAATTCCTTTAATTGTCCTTTATCAATATTCGCCGGGGCATCTATCATGACATCCCGACCGCTGTTGTTTTTGGGGAAAGCGATAAAATCGCGGATGGTTTCCTGCCCGCCCAGGATAGCTACCAGTCGATCAAGACCGAAAGCGATGCCGCCATGAGGTGGCGCCCCATATTGAAAGGCATCCATTAAAAAGCCAAATTGTGCCTTGGCTTCTTCCGGAGTAAATCCCAAATGTTTGAACATGATAGCCTGGGTCTCCTTGTCATGGATACGGATGGAACCGCCACCAATTTCGTTACCGTTCAATACCAAATCATAAGCGTTGGCCCGCACCGCTCCCGGGTTGCTGTCCAGTAGTTCCAATTGTCCGGGTTTTGGGGAGGTAAAGGGGTGGTGCATGGCATGGTAATGACCCGTTTCCTCGTCCAATTCCAAAAGTGGAAAATCAACCACCCATAAGGGTGCAAATTCATTGGGGTTTCTTAAACCTAACCGTTCGGCCAGTTCCATGCGCAAGGCACTGAGTTGGGTACGGGTAGTAATGGTGTCTCCAGAAAGCACCAAAATCAAATCCCCAACCTTTGCCTCGGTTGCTTTGGCCCAATTGGACAAATCCTCTTGGTTATAAAACTTATCCACTGAAGATTTAAAAGAACCATCGTCATTACAGCGGCAGTAGACCATACCTTTGGCGCCTACTTGAGGTCGCCTTACCCAATCAATAAGTTTATCGATTTCCTTTCGTGTAAAGGAATTGCCACCGGGTACGGCAATACCTACCACCAACTCGGCAGAGTTGAATACGTTAAAATCTTTATGTTGGGCCACTGCATTGAGTTCACCGAATTCCATCCCAAAACGGATATCGGGTTTATCATTTCCATACCGTTCCATGGCTTGATCATAAGTCATCCTCGGAAAGCTTTCTATGGTTACCCCCTTAATTTCTTTAAGAAGGTGTTTGGTCAGTCCTTCAAAGGCATTTAAAATATCTTCCTGTTCCACAAATGCCATTTCGCAATCGATTTGGGTAAATTCGGGTTGGCGATCTGCGCGCAAATCTTCATCACGGAAGCATTTGACAATTTGAAAATATTTATCCATACCTCCCACCATTAATAATTGCTTAAAGGTCTGAGGCGATTGGGGTAGGGCATAGAACTGCCCCTGGTTCATACGGCTGGGTACCAGGAAATCACGGGCGCCTTCAGGGGTGGATTTAATTAAATAGGGCGTTTCTACTTCAATAAACCCCTTAATGGAAAGGTATTTCCGCACCTCCATGGTTACTTTATGACGAAAGATGAGGTTGTTTTTTACAGGATTGCGGCGAATATCCAAATAGCGGTATTGCATGCGCAATTCTTCTCCACCATCGGTTTCATTTTCAATGGTGAAAGGGGGAAGTAGTGCTGCATTCAAAACGGTAAGCTCCGTTACAAGTACCTCAATATCACCCGTGGGGAGGTTGGGATTCTTTGAAGTTCTTTCAATGACCTCTCCCTTGACTTGGATTACCGTTTCACGGCCCAATTTTCTAGTATTTTCCAAAAGGTCGGAAGAAGTACGTTCCTCATCAAAAACCAATTGGGTAATACCATACCTATCCCTAAGGTCAATCCATACCACAAAACCTTTATCACGTTGTTTTGAAATCCAACCGCTGAGCACAACATTTTCATCGGTGTGGGACAAGCGAAGTTCACCACAAGTATGGGTCCGGTACATGAGAGAAAATTTAGCTCGGCAAAGTTAATGAGTTCAGATGGAGCAAAAGCAACTATTTTAGGCCTATTTAGAGGACGAATTGCAGCATTTTTATGACCGATGATACATTTTATGATTGATGTAGGAATAAACGCATAAAGTATAAATAACTAATAATCAAATGATTAATATTCAAATGTAAATTTAATGTAAACAAAAAGTAAATTAAAAATCATTTAACTGTAAAATAAATTGTAAATTTGTGTCGTTAATGTTAATGAAGTAATCGTAAAAGTGTGAAGTTATGAAGAAAGCAATACTCATTTTAATGGCATTTTGTTCAGCATATATATATTCCCAAGGTACGGAACCTACCTTTGAAAAAGATGGGGAAATGGTGAAGGCCACCTATTTTCATGACAATGGAGAAATTGCCCAGGTCGGTTATATGTTCAACGGAAAACTTCATGGCGATTGGACCATGTTCAATATTGAAGGAACTAAAATTGCTTCCGGAAAATATGTTGAGGGAAAGAAACAAGGAATGTGGTATTTCTATGAAGGGGATATGGTTAAAGAAGTCGAATTTGTAGATAATAAGATTGGCGCCGTTCGGGATTGGAATGCTTCGGATGGGGTAACGGTCAATTAAATAATATAAATCTTAAAAAAAGCCCCGACTTAATGGTCGGGGCTTTTTTTATGGGGTTATCAAAATGCATATTTTTAAAGAAGAACCGTATAATATGTCCATTAGAACCTTCGCTGTTTTTACAGCAGTAGCATCCATTTTGTTACTCGGATGTTCCTCTTCAGAAAAGAAAGAAGCAAAACGCAAGCCAACCAAGCTTCCGAATATTGTCATCATTTATGCGGATGACTTAGGTTTTGGCGATGTGGGTAGCTATGGTTCCACAGAACTACAAACCCCCAATATTGATCGAATAGCAAAAGAGGGGATACGGTTTACCAATGGTTATGCAAGTTCTCCTACGTGCACGCCTAGCCGCTATGCGTTATTGTCCGGCACTTATCCTTTTAGAAAGAAAAAAGCGCAAATATTACCTGGGAATGCCCCTCTTCTGTTCGATTTGGGCAAACAGACACTGCCATCCATGCTTAAAGAAGCTGGGTATACCACAGGAGTAGTAGGGAAATGGCATTTGGGACTAGGGGATGAAAACATGGATTGGAACGGAAAGATTGCTCCGGGACCCTTGGAAATAGGTTTTGACTATTGTTTTGTAATGGCTTCGACCAACGATAGGGTGCCCTCTGTCTATGTTGAAAATCATCATGTTGTTGGATTGGACCCAAACGATCCTATCCAAGTAAGTTATACGGAAAATTTTGAAGGGGAGCCTACAGGTAAGGAAAACCCAGAGCTTTTAAAGGTCCATCCAAGCCATGGGCATGATATGAGCGTTCATAACGGCATCTCCCGTATTGGTTTTATGAAAGGAGGTACGTCTGCACTTTTTATTGATGAGCAGATGAATGATGATTTTTTAAAGAAAGCAAAAGAATTTGTAGGGAAAAACCGGGAGCATCCATTCTTTTTGTTCTATGCATTACACCAACCGCATGTTCCCCGCATACCGCATCCCAGATTTGAAGGTTCCTCCGGTTTAGGACCCCGTGGGGATGTCATTGTTGAGGCCGATTGGGCCATAGGCCAGTTTTTAGATACATTGGATGAACTTGACCTTGCAGATGAAACCATGATTGTTTTCAGTAGCGATAATGGCCCGGTATTGGACGATGGTTATATAGATCAAGCGGTTGAAATGAATGGAAAACACACTCCAAAAGGAGGATTAAGGGGAGGCAAGTACAGTCTCTTTGATGCTGGGACACATGTGCCCTTTATGCTCAGATGGACAGGGACGGTTACACCTGGAGTTTCCAATGCTTTGGTCAGTCAGTTGGATTTTGTGGCCTCTTTTGCTTCACTTGTCAATCAAGAAAACAAGACACCGGATAGTAAAAATATTTTGGATGCGCTCCTTGGGAAATCACCTAGAGGAAGGGAGAATCTTATTTTGGGTAGAAATGATATTCTATCTTACAGGAATGGAGACTGGGTATTGATTCCCCCGCACCAAGGCCCAAAGGTGTTCAAGTTTGTCAATATTGAATCTGGTAGGAGTAAAGAGTATCAGTTGTATAATATTAAAGATGATCCTGGACAAACCAATAACCTGGCCAAGGAAATGCCCGAAAAATTAAATGAAATAAAGATGTTGTTTAAAAAAGAAAGGGCATAAAATCTTTATGCCCCTTCTTGATTCTATGCAGCTGCATCCAGCTCTTGTAGTTCTGTTTTCTTTTTTTCATGGCTGCCCCGGATTCTAATCTTCAATCGATAAATGATATTGAAGAGTACGGGCACAATGATCAAGGTTAGGAAGGTTGCGACTATCAATCCAAAAATTACCGTCCACGCCAAGGGACCCCAGAAAATCACGTTATCCCCACCCACATATACCTGTGGGTCAAAACGTCCAAAGAGCGTAATAAAATTGATATTCAATCCTGTGGCCAACGGAATTAATCCTAAAACCGTTGTTATAGCGGTTAGGATTACAGGCCTTAGCCTAGCCTTACCCCCTTTGATTATGGTTTCCGTCACTTCATCACGTGTCAATAATTCATCGTCGGAAACCCCTAAGTTTACCTTTTTCCTATCAATCAGTATTTGGGTATAATCCAACAGTACAACCCCATTGTTTACAACAATTCCGGCCAGTGCAATAATCCCCATCATGGTCATCATGATAACAAAGGGCCATCCCGTAGCGACCAAGCCTCCAAAGACCCCAATAAAACTTAGGAAAATGGCCATCATAATGATTGTTGGCTTGGAGATGCCTCCAAACTGGAAAATTAAAATCAGCATAATAAGTCCTAGACCAATAAAAAATGCACTCATTAAGAAGGCTTGTTGCTTGGCTTGCTCTTCCAATTCTCCCGTATAGTCAATTTTTACTCCGTCTGGCATGCCTTTAAAGTTTTCCATTTCCTTTTTGATTTGGTCAACAATGATATTGGCATTTCCTCCTGGCTTTAGCCCCGAATAAACGGTAACCACCCGTTCCCCATTAATGTGCTTTATGGCATTGAAAGAAGAGGTGTTTCGTCTTGAAGCGATGGCAGATATAGGGATTTCCTTGGTGGTCCCCGTATTTTGGTCCTTAAAAATGATGTTCTGGTTGAACAACGTACTGGTATTGTACCTTAAGTCTTTATTGAAACGCACATTGATATCATAATCTTCACCATCTTTTTTAAAGATTCCAGCTTTATCCCCAAAGATGGACCTACGCAGTTGTTGGCCAACCTGACCTACGGACACGCCCAACTCCCCTGCTTTTTGTCTATCCACTACTACCTGCATACCGGGTTTGCCTTTATTAACATCGACCTTTAGACCTTCCATCCCATCGATACTCTTTGAATTGATATAGTTGCGCATGCGTTCTGCCACATTGATCAATGTATCATAGTTCTGTCCTATCAACTCAATGTTTACGGGATAACCGGCAGGCGGTCCAACGGCATCCTTTTCCACGGAAATGGTAACACCTGGATATACGTCGGCCAAATCGTTCTGAATCCTAAGCCTCAGTTCCTCGGTGTCCAAGCCTTGTCTAAATTTGAATTCCTGCATGGATAGGGTAATTTTGCCACGATGGGGCATCTCTGCTGAGGATCCC
The DNA here is from genome assembly GCA_039815575.1 of Bacteroidota bacterium. Lineage (GTDB taxonomy): Bacteria > Bacteroidota > Bacteroidia > Flavobacteriales > Flavobacteriaceae > Croceivirga. The sequence continues at coordinate 7,808 of JBCBZA010000118.1, forward strand.
CCTTCCGTAAACGGATTTTCCGCACCCCTGCCTACTTGGGATACCCCGGTATCTACCAATAGATTTTCCCCTTCTTTGAAATATTGCTCATCACCTATGACCTTATAAACACGTTCTTCGATGTCCCTGGTCAGGGTATTGGTTTTTTCAATATCCGTGCCCTGGGGATATTCTATATAGATATAGACCTCTTTTGGTGTGTTGTCAGGAAAGAATTCCACTTTGGTTCGCTGACTGCCAACGGAACCTCCAAAAGTGACGAAGGCAGCAATTAGCAGAAACATGGTTACCCCAAAATACCAATACACATTTTTTCCCCTTAAGGCGTGGGTAAGACGTCTCTCATACCAATTTTCCAAACGGACCAAACTGTTTTTTTGAAAACGGGAGGCCCATGGCTTTAAAAAGTATTTGTAGATCCAAAACATGGCCGCTACAACCATCATCAATGTACCCAATCCGCGTACTGGACCTCCAACTACGATGATAAAAAGGCCAAAGCCCCCAAGTAGTAAACTGATGCGAATCAGCTGCTTCAATGTAAGTGTCTTTTCACCAAGTTCCATAAATTGGGAGACCAACATGGAGTTCATAAATATGGCCACAAACAGGGAAGATCCCAATACAACGGATAAGGTAACAGGGAAGTAAATCATGAATTCCCCCATAATACCAGGCCAAAAAGCCAAAGGGACAAAAGCAGCTACCGTAGTAAGGGTGGATATGATAATGGGAATGGCAATTTCCCCAATTCCTTTTTTGGCTGCCTGTTTTCGGGACATTCCTTCATGTTCCATTAAACGATATACATTTTCCACGACCACAACACCGTTGTCCACAAGCATTCCTAGGCCCATAATCAATCCAAAAAGAATCATGGTGTTCAAGGTGTAGCCCATAATGTTCAGAATCATGAAGGACATGAACATGGACATGGGTATGGCGAAACCAACAAACAAGGCATTTCTAAATCCAAGGAAAAACATCAATACGGTTACCACCAGAATAATTCCGAAGATGATATTGTTTACCAAATCATCCACTTGGTTCAAGGTGCTACTACTACTGTCATTGGCAAAGCTGATGTTTAGATCTTCCGGCAGATAATCGCTTTGGGATTGTGCCACGATACCCCTAATCTTTTTGATGGCTTCCACATCGTTCTTCCCCGATCGTTTTTTGATATCCAACATGACCACATTTTCTCCCATTTCCCTTGCATAGGTGGTCTTGTCCTCTTCGGAGAAGGTGACTTTGGCCAGTTCTTTGAGATACACTGGGCCAAATTCAGATTTTACCACAAAATCATATAACTCCGAAGGCTCCTCTATCTCCCCCGTAATTCGGATGGTCCGGCGTTGGCCACTATTAATTAAGTTCCCAGCGGACATGGTCATATTACCATTGTTTATGGCCTGGATAATATCATCAAAATTCACCTTGGCGGCCATCATTTTATTGATATCCACAGAAACGGCCACTTCTTTATCCTGGGCGCCGCGGATATCAACCTGCTTTATTTCGTCCAGATTTTCTATCTCATCCTCTAGGTATTCCGCATATTCCTTTAATTTTTCAACAGGATAATCCCCGGTGATATTTACATTTAATATGGGGAAGGATTCCGAAAAGTTGAGGTCAAAAACATTAGGTTCCACTTTGGCACCATTAAATATGGGCCAGTCTTCACTTGCTTTTTCACCGTCTACTTCATCTTTTACTTCCTGTTTGGCAGCTTCTACGGAAATGTCCTCATCAAATTCAACCACCACCATGGAGTAATCCTCCTGCGAAGTTGAGGTCATCTCCACAAAATTGCTCACATTTTTGAGTCGTTCCTCCAATGGATCCGTAACTAGCCTTTCTATATCTTCTGCGGTATTCCCCGGAAATAAAGTGCTCACATAGATTTTGGTTTCTACAGCTTCGGGAAATTCCTCCCTAGGCATAGAGAAATATGATGATATTCCAATAAAGAGAAAAATGGCTATCATCACATAGATGACCGAGGGGTTATCTATGGCCCATGAAGAAAGGCGAAATTCTTTGTTGGCGTTTTTTTTGGCTTTATCCATAATTTAATTATTAGCCGTTATTTCGATATTCTTAACTTTTACCCTTTGGTTCTCTCGAACACTTCTGGCACCTTCAACAATAATATTATCCTGGGGAGATAAGCCGGAGAGTACTTCCACATAATCACCCTGTGATCTACCCAATTCTATAATTTTCCTTTTGGAAACCACTTCGTTTTCCGCATCGTTTTCCGTTGCCAGGTATACATATTGTTCCCCTGTAGAATTCTCGGAAACCACACTTTGTGGGATAAGAATGGCATTATCGTTGCTGTAGTCATTAATCTTGGCCAAGGCCGTTAGATTGGGCTTAATGGTTCCACTGGTATTGGGAATGGGTATTTCCACTTTAAAGGAACGGTTGCCCGGGTCTATGAAATTTCCCGTTTGGCGTACCTTGGTTTGTACCGTAGTTCCCAAAACTGGAAAATAAACTTCTACCGCTTTACCCTGTGTGACATTTTCCAAATGTGCTTCCGGTACTTCCACTTCCACGTACATATCGGATAGGTTTACGATCCGAAAAACTTCGGATCCCGGCCCAGGACTTACTACGGTTCCCTGATCTTTTATCACATCATCAACAATACCGGAAAAGGGTGCTCTTATGGAAGACTTGCCTACTTGGCTCGCCATTTGTTTTACGGCACTTTCTTGGGCCTCGTAGGTTGCTTTTGCTTGAAGGTATTGGATTTCAGAACCTATATTTTGATCCCATAACCGCTTTTGACGTTCAAACGTAGTTTTGGCCAATGCCAACTGTGTTTTCATCTGTGCCAATTGGCTGGATAAACCGCCATCATCAATGCTTCCCAACAATTGTCCTTTCCCGACTTTTTGACCTTCCTTCACATATACCCTTTGTAAAGTGCCTGCCATTTCCGGATAGACCAAAACATTTTGATCGGTCATGACATCGCCTTGAAGCTCCAGATAATGTGAGAACTTTTGTTCCGTTACCATCATCGTAGAGACCAAGGGGAGTTTTGCGTTTTCGTCCAATGCCGCAATAGCGTCATCCAAAAGTTTTACCTGGTCTTCCAATGATTTTAGCTGCGCTGTGAGTGCTGACCTTTTTGAACGAATGGACTCAAGGTCTTTACCGGCAATAACATCTTCCACGGAGGTGTCGGCACCTCCACACGAAATGATTACGATAGCCAATACTATAAGTGAAATTATTTTTTTCATTTTGATTGATTTACTTGTTTAAAATGATTTCCAATTCTGTTTTCCTATTGATAACATCCACCATGGATTCCAGATAAAAACGTTGGGAATCGTAAAGTTGTGTCTGTGCCTGTCTCAATTCAAAACTAGTTGCCAGTCCTTCAGAATATTTGACTTGATTTTTACTTTCAATGCGTTCCGCTAGGGACAAATTATCCTTAGAAGTCTGGTATTCTTCTATGGCAAAAACATAGTTGCTTTTGGCATTTTCAAGTTGAAGTCGAATTTGTTCTTCTGCTTCGGTTAGCTCGGTCTTTGCTTTTTCATAGGCAATCTTGGCCCTTTGCGTACTGGCACTCCTCCCTAGGGAACTGAAAATGGGAATGTTTAAATCCACCCCAAAGGTGGAGAACCCAAACCAATCCTGACCACTGTTCAGAAAGGTAAAGCTATCCCCAAATGACTGTCCCCCATAATTGATGAAGGCATTTAAGGTAGGTAGTGCTCTACTTTTTGCCAATTTCAATTCAAAGTAACGCTGTTCATTAAGATTGTAGACCAATTTATAGTCTACATTGTTTTCCATGCTGAAATCGGAATCCAAAAGTCCAAAGTCAATTTTCCGTTGGGCGAGATTGTCTAAATTTTCGGTAAGCGCAGTTGGGTTTTCCAAGGGGATGCCCATCATTAGATTGAGCATTTGCAACGTGATCTTTTCAAGACGTCTGGCATTTTTTAACTGATTATCAATGGAAGAAAGGGTAATTTGCAATTGATCTACACTTTCTTCGTCCCCCAATCCATTTTCATAGATTTTTTTGGTTTCAAGCAGGTTCTTTTCCAAGGTGGTTTTATTCTTTTCGAGGATGATAACACTTTCTTCAGCCAGTAGTACATTGCCATAAGCTTCTACCACAGCTTTCCTGACCTCCAAATCCGTTTTTTCCTTATTATTTTTACTAAAGCTCAAAAAAGCCTTTGTAGCCTGAACCCCTACAATGTAAGAACCGTCAAAAATTTGTTGACGTAAGGTTCCTGTTGCCACCATTTGTTGAGGTTGGCCAAAAACCACTTCAACAAAAGTGCCAGGGTCACCACCTGCAATTTCCCCGGGCAGCTGCACAACCTGTTGCTTTAACTGATTTTGGTAATTTACTGTGCCGCTTATTTGAGGAAGTCCTGTGGCAATGGTCTCCCACTTTTGTTTTTGGGCATCAACCATATCACGACCGGCATTGATAGATTGGTAATTGTGCTCCAAAGCATAGGCTATGGCCTCATCCAATGAAAATGAGGTTTTGGATTCCTGTGCCATTAAAGGGGCAGCCCATAACAATTGTAGAAATAGCAGTTTTTTGATTGCTTGCATCTATTGTTGGTTTGAATTGATGATTTC
>JBCBZA010000104.1:0-14470 GCA_039815575.1 Bacteroidota bacterium
ATATTATTTAGAATCATTCTAAATAAGGGTTAATAATTTATCAATTTTTCCTAATAATCAATGTTTTAAGTAACTTTATAGCCTATGGGCTGGTTATTTGTTATTGCTTTATTTATTGGTCTACCCTTGTTGGGCTGGTTTCTTTTTACCGGATTTTTCGATACTGTTACGGGATTCGGAACAAATGAAGAAAAATCTTCAAAGTACATCGATCGTTCTGTACATCACCATTACCATGACAACAGACAGGTTCATTTAGATGGGGAAAGTTTTAAATCAATCGATAACGATAAATTTACCGTCAACGGTGACAAAGCCCCCACTGATATTTAACCTGGTCCTTCCATCATAAAGAACTGTTCCCAGATTATCGCTTCCCGTACCCCCACCTCCTTCTACACCTGTACTAACATCCAACACTATTTCATCGGATTGAATGGCCAAACCATCCCCTCCATATCCAAGTTCACAAGTCCACGTATAATAATTGCTATCCCCCAGAGGTTCTATTTCAGGATAAGCTTGCCTGACCAAAGGCACGTTGTTAACTATAAAACTCTCCAACCCACTTGCTATATTCAATTGATTCACCTCTTTTGCACTTAACCTATCCAGTTCCAACCTGTAATTTTGATAAGTAGTCTGTCTCAAACTGAATTCCCTTGAATCCCCTGCAAAAGTTTCTGACTCTCCGTCCCACTTTGGACGAAAACGACCTTCTATGCGTTTTTCAAATTTTATATTTGACTGAAAAACGATATCCCCTTTATTCTTGCTGTCGCTCCATTCTATTTTTAATAAATCCTCGGAATCGCCCTCAATTTTCACCAGTTCGGACACCCATGGGTCGCCTATAATTTCGTTAAACGAGTTTCCTTTCTCTATTACAACCCTTCCAGTTCCGGAAACCTTGGACATGTCCAAATAATATTCAAATGTGTTATAATCTTGTTTATTGAAAGTAACCTGCACGATGGCATCCGATTCGGAAGCGGTTATTGCATCCACAACAAAATACCCCTTGGCCCTATCCTGGTCGTATCCGGTAGATTCTATGGTGAGTCCACCATATCCATCTATAAATACTATTTGGTTTTCTATGGCCCAAGGAGGGGTGAACTGTAGATATTCCGATGCTCCGATTACAGTTGTGGTATCTGGCTCATATGCGTTTCCACCGTCAAAATAAACTGCTGTCTTTCCGTTTAACGGGAAAACCCTACAATCTACCTTTTCCTTGGCCCCTAAATTCTCCGATATCAATATTGGAGGTATGTCCACTTTAGTTCCGTCACAATTATGAAGGGTAATCACATGATATGGAAAGCTGGACTTAAATTGTGTCCCCCTTACATCCGAAGGGTCAAAAATCTGGGTAATTTCATTTCTTATGCCTGATAATTCGTTCCAAGAACCTGTGTTATGAAAATTTTTCTTAGTGTCTTTGTTAAAAGCGGGACATGGCGAATGTATTATTGAATTTGCGGACATGACATCAAAATACAATGGGTTTTCATTGACCGTTGAGTCTTGAAATGCCCTCACCTCAATGGTCTTGGTTATTTCGCAACCATAAACGTCCCTGACGAACAGCTCATAAAAACTGCCCTGTAAAACACCTGGGAAAGTATTCCCCGACTGATAAGACACTCCGTTTAAAGAGCCTTGCGGTTCCAATGTATATTCCAACGGTGTAGTCCCAAAAACAGGGTTTAAACTCTGTATTATTATATCGCTAAAGCCATCATAGGCAGCAATCGACTCCTGAAATTCACCGATAACAAGCTTTCTTGGAACATTCTCCGTTCTAGCTACTTCAACCAAATTGGAATCCGTTAAACGGATTGTCTGAATCGTCCCCCTTGGCAAATCGAAGTCTATACTAGCGCCGTCCCAACCTTCGATAATCGTACCGACACTTGATCTGAGGGCGAATGGTGGTGTACCGTCCGTAGCACTGGCAGAATATTGTATATTATCACAATCGCCAACGTTTGCACTCCTTTGGAATGTCAATTTTGGATTTGCTACCGTAGGCGGATTATCAATTATGAAACCACCTACAACAAGTACATTACCGTTATAAGACGACCCCGATATAAAGGTTCCGTTTTCAGCAGTTATGGTCACTTCATTATCATTGACCGAAGCAAATAGGTTTCCTAACTGGATAATATTGCCTGAACCTCCTATCTGGGAATAATCCCTGTTAAAAGCATTTGCAAAATTAGCAGCTTGAAGATTATCGGTCTCTGACGTTCCGTCCCAAGATTCTTCCTTAAAACGGGTACTGGTAGCCACGCCTGTAGTATGCGTTTCAAACAAATCGTGGTCTTGGTCCCCATCATTGAACATAATACTTACCCTTCCTCTGATTAGAGGAGAGAAGTCAAGAGCCTGGGTCTGAAAAGTTATTTTAATAGTACTCATATGAACGCTTCTACTAGTTTATGCTTCCCTTCTTTGTTTGTATCTACTTTTACCAATCTCATGTACTCCATTGACTGCCCAGTGTTTACTGCCACTAGGCCGAACCAGTTCGGTATACCGTCTGTGGCACCTAATACCGCATCCTCGATTTCTTGTGTGACCTGTAAGGTGAAGTCCACGCTTTTGGGTCTTATTCTTGGAGCGGCCAATCTATTATGGGGTATAGGTTCATTTTCTACCAATATTGTTTCCCCTACTTTTTTAGAGGTGAACGATGAATTACAATTGCTACTGTTGAAATAAAGGTTTTCGGTAGAATAATGATATAGCCCCGTATTTATCACAAAACCATGTTCCAGTAACAATCTGGAAGGGGTGAATTCTAGATTATAGGCACTTTCAACTTTATAGATTCCCGTCGGAGCGGTTTCGTAAGTGTCCGCCCATTTTTTTACATAATAGTTGTTACCTATTTTTTTGCAATCGACACAATTGATAATACTATCGTATTTTGTATCGGTTTCAGGGAAATTTTCATATTGTTTCCTTCTTGGTATCTCAATGTCTACATCTCCAAGGGCGTATGGGCTTAATTTAGAATAAACGGCTTCCGATTTTGTATTGATTGTCGACCAATTCGCTTTACCTGCTACTGATTGAAGTCCAGAAATCTCCTCATAGTTGTCGCCTCCTTTTTCGCTACCGAACTCTACCTTTACAAAGAAATTGTCCTTAAGGTTCTTTCTTTTGATATCGGATGCCTCTACATAAATAAAACTGGTTTTCCCAGTGGATGGGTCTGTACTTGTATTACCATATTTGATACCAACAAAATTCTGCTGCGTATATTTCAGGGATTCGATTCTCATGACTTCTTTATCTCCGTCTTTTTCAACCCACCAAGCAATAGGTCCCAATGCATCCAAGTGCTCCAAAAAATCCTTTAAGGATGTTGTGAACTGAATCCTTCTTTCCTCTTCTGTACCTTCTTGTATAATATCCGGAAACTGTCTTACCCAATATCCTTGGGTCAATAACCTATGTTCGTGTATTCCACCATTTTCAAGTAGAGATGATCTAAAACAATCGTTTTCCCCGGTTATTTTGGATACCAATCTTTCTCCTAGATCAAAAGGGGTTATAGCCTTTGCAGATGTTATGGGTTGATTGACCCCGGAAGCCTCCTCTACTATAAGTGAGGTTTCGGTTACCCTATATCGAATACCATCACTGGTATCTGACAACAAGCCGAATGCCAATGAATCGCCAGCTTTTACCTCGATTTCGTAATCGGTAAAAACGAATTCCACAAAATCACCTAAAACACCAGGGTTACAAGAATCAAGGTTTATTTTTCTGCTTTGATCATATACTAGGTCGGAGCCTCCCGTGTAATACACCAAATCAAAAAAGCAAGTTCCAGAATTTGCATTGATAATAGTCGCTTTTATCTTCCCGTTTACTTTTAGAATCTTATCGGTTTTAGCATTGAAAAGAAAAACGTTGCCAACTTTGTCAAAAGAAAGATTTGCATAGTTGCCACTTGCAGCACTTAATTGATCCCCTATTGCAGAGGTAAGATTATCCTGATCGCTGTTTATTTTCCATTGTATAGGTATACTCCTTGCGTTTAGGTTGTCACCTCCACTAACGATGGCGCCTATCTCCCTACCTTCTTCGACCACACCCTCGCTTCGTAAAAGAATTTCCCTTGGGTCCAGTTGGATATTTACCCTTTTCAATTCTCCTATATCGTTTCCATTCGCGGCGGTGTTGTCTGTTATATCGAAATCATCGGATAGTTTTGATTCCAATATCTTATAAAGACCACCTTGGGTCGCCTTGGTCTTTACTGTTCTCCTTACATCATCATATTGGGCTTCCCCCATATCCAAATAGGTAGGTGGCAACGTCCTCCAACGTTCATCCAATCTATCTAGTGACTTCATTCGCTTTTCAAGGATTACATCTTGGGCCACACCATTTGAAGCGTATTGACCTAACAAAAAGTCATAGCCCTTTCCAAAGAATTCAAGGTCGTTGCTTTTAGTTTTTAAAAACCCCTTGGAATCCTTGTCCCGTTCATAAATATTTCCGTTTCCATCTTCAAAGTTGATAGGTTCAGGTATGACCACCCTGCCCCTACTTTGTGAGATAAGTGAATATTCTACGCTATTTTGATATCCTAATGGCATTAGTATTGTGAGTAATTATCCGGGTATTTAGATTGAGGTATTTTAATACCTTTAAATCCTTCCTTGATACCTGTTTTGATTTCATTTCTTATTCCTTCACTGCTTATTATTGGGTTTGCTACTTTTTGCATTATCCATCGATTTATTTGAGATTGCTGTAAGCTTTCATTGTTCACAAAATTGGATTTAAGAAATTCCATAGAATTCTTTGCAGTGAAGACATTGGAGCCTTTTGGTAGGTCTACTAATGTGTTTCTTTTTTTAGGGCTGAATAATTTCCCGTCCGGGGTTCCTATAATTTCCCTGTAATTTGACCCTGAAGCATCGTTTACGATTGCAGGGCCACCTTTGAAGTTTGTCACCCCATCTTTAAACTTTGGTAAAGGCTGTGACGCTACAAAAGCAGCTTGGGCGGCTCCAAGTCCTGCGATAAATGGAATAAGACCAGGCCCAAGTATGGGTCCAGCCCCTAAAGGTGGCGGCGCAAGGGCTGTAACTATTGAAGCAGCCGTATCCACTCCTATTTGAATTAATGTAGCGGTTCTCTGTGCCTTAGCTTGTTTTACTCTTAACTTCTTTTCCTCCTCATCAAATTTCTGCTGTGCTGCTTGTTTTTGCTCTTCTGAAACATTATCGTCGTTCAGTATTGTATCGAGCTTTACTCTGTTGGCTTCTTGCTCATTGTCAAACCTGATAAGTTGACCTTCAAGGATAGAACTGCTTATTGATTTTAATGTATTCGCATAATCAACAGCACTGTTCTCTTTTCCGGAAAGTAGATTTGTAAATGCTTCTAAATCCAGACCATAATAATTCGAAAAGGTGCTAAAAAGGTTGGTGAAAAGTTCTTTTTGTGTATCTGTAGATGCTTTTGCCCTTTCATCAAGTTTGTCAAACTCACCAGCTATTTTTTGAAGCTCGCTTGCTATAATGTCTTGAGAAGGTGTTTCTAATCCAGGTAATGAGGTATTAAGTCTTTCAGTATTTAATGAAAGTTTCAATGATTCAGGATCTCTCAAAAGTTTAAGTCGAAACTCCAATTCTGCTATTGCTTTATCAAATTCTGCAATTTCTATTGTAGTTAATGCAGTCGAATCCCTTAAACTCTTTTGCTCGGCTATTTTAGCTTTATAAAATGCAATCGAACCATTCAAAAAACTATTGTTAATATCTAATTCTGAGTTGAAATTTTCACTTTCTTTAATATTCTCAACTAGTTCTTTGGTATTGTTTCTAACAAGTTTATTTACAGCATCAAGCTTACCCTGTTTAATCGCAAGATTTTTTTCTTCATCCCTTAACTCACCATTAATCTTTTCAAGTTGAGCTTTTTGAATTCTAAGACCGGAACTATCCCCAATAACTTCCTTCAATTCAGATTGTTGCTGTTTTAGGTCTTGAATCCTATCTTTCGATTTTGAAACTGCCTGATTATATTGGAAGAAATCATTGCTCGCAACTTCACGCATTGTTTTTCCAGTCTCAAGAGATTTTAATTTTATCTCATCAATTTCCTTTGTTAATGATTTCTCTTTTAACCCTTTGTCGAATATTTCATTGGTCTCTTCTGCAGTTTTATTAAAATCATCCAGAAATTGTATTGCCTTGGTCACGGTTTCAAATATGCCTTTAAAAACACGGCTAATAGCACCTTCTCCCCCTTCGACATTTGAAAGGAAAGTTTTCCATGCATTTCCCAATCTAGTTTGGGCAGCGGCCAAGGTCTCCACCCTATTAACTAGATCAAGACTGTATGTTTTCTCCAATTCTCTGGCAAACCCGGGTAAAACTTCGTCAGAAAGAACATTGCCAAGCTCCAATTGTTTTGAGAGTTCGGCGGTCGTTAGACCCATTGATTTGGCTAAAATTTGGAAAGCACCGGGAAGTCTTTCTCCTAACTGACCCCTGATCTCTTCCGCTTGTACCTTACCTTTGGACATTATCTGCTCCAAAGCCCTAAAAGCACCTACGGTATCATCCGTCGATAAACCCAATACACCGGCTGCTTTTGCGGTCTGCCTGAAAATATTATTTGTTTGTTCTAATGTTAGGGTAGTTGTTTTTGCGGAAGCCAAAAACTTCGTATAACCCCTTGTGAGTTCAAAAATATCCGCCCCTGATTCCTCTGCAACCTTTCCAATAAATGACTGGGCATTCGCAAAAGCATCGGAAGTTTCAGTAACTTGATTTAATGCGAGTTCAAGTCCGTTCAATTCCTTGACCTGTTCAAATACCTGTCTTGCTATCTCAATTCCAGAATAAATCCCCAAAGCACCTACGAAAGTCCTTAATGCAAAAGTTGCCTTACCGAATGCTGATTCATAGTTTCCAACATTTCTCGAAAAATTACGGGTAGCCCTATCCGCTTTTTTTACTCTTCTATCGTATCGATCGAACTCTCTTTGAGCTTTTCTTATCTCCTTATTACTGGATTTTTCCGATGCTACAAGATTTCTTAATGTTTCTGCGGCCTGTCTTCTTCTTACATTTAGCTTTTGATAAGCACCAACAAGTTTTGAGGATAATATCGACTCGTCCCTTAAAGCCTTGTTTACCAATTGGGTTTCTAACCTTAACCTTGAGAGCTCTTTTGCGTTTTTACTCTCCGCCGCCGTTAACTTTGCCTTTGCCCTGGCTAGATTTCCGGCAATCCTTTCTGCTTCTTTATTTGCAGCGTTTAGATCAGAAACGAACTTACTTGATTCCCTAGCTCTTTTTGGTAGGTCGGATGGAATAGGATTGGTCAGTGGCTTGCCGACAAACTTATTGATATCGTTAGCCACCTTGATTATCTGTAAATCAAGGTTCAGCATTTCTTGTGTAGCTTCCCGGACCTCTTTACGGGCCTGTTCGGTAACTAATAAATCAACTGCTCCCGGCATCTTCTTTATATTGTTTTTTTAGTTTTAACCATTCTATACAATTGGTTTTTTTAGGGTCTATATCGAACTTGAAATGTTTTTTAAGACGTATGACCTCGCTCCATAGATCCAATTTTTGATCATTATCTTTTGGTAACTCTTCTTCCAGTATCTTGATCTTGGTTCCCAAGACTTCCATGTTTCTATAGAAGCGTTCAATATTTTCTAAAAAGGGCTTTGATGGGTTTATCCTATAACCGAATTTTCTTAATGTTTTTTGACATTCCTCATAGTTATCGTCCCTCTTCATCAGTATCGGTACGAGGCTTTCCAAGGCATAAAGCTTTAGGGTCAGCCTGGTGTGCTTTTGCATTGTTTTCCAGTCGGGCATCTTAAGACCTGCCTCCTTATAGTATTCATCATATAGCCTTAACCAATCTTTCTCCTTGCAGTCTTCGTTTATCCATGAATAATCACTTGTTTCCAGAACCTTATAGAAGTTCCAGATAAACACACTTTCTAAATCAACCGATATTTCTAATAAAGAATTCACGCAGTATGGGTGCTATCATTTGAAAATTTACCTTGATTTCGTTTGCAGCCGTAAGACCTATTATCCTGTCTTCGGAAATGCCCTTTGTTCTTGAAAATTCCTTTAGTGAACGGCTTGTGTTAAAAATGCTAAAGCTGTCCTTTCCCACACGTAGGTCAAAGGATTTGAACATTTCGCCAGTGTCGTAGAAGTTGTAAGGCGAACCTGCTCGTTTAGGGAATCCCGTGCCTTGGATTCCTTCGGTCATTTCTTGCGTGGCCTTGGAGTATACGCCTAATAAACGACCGTCCGTTCCGAGTCCTTTTTCAAAAAGCTGCTCGTTACGGTTAATATCCAGTATTTCACTTTCCAACATTTTCAAAATGACCTTTACATCACTTTCAATCTTGGACTCCGCACTTTGTAACCTCTTTACCATGTCCCTAGCGGTTATCATTGCGGAAATATTAGCCCCGTCCTTTTAAACGGGGCGTTTTAATCATTATACTACTGTAGTGGTCGCCGTTTTCGCTTGATACAAAATATCATCAGGGGACTGCCCCACTTCGATTACGGGAGTAACTCCGGGAGTATCATATAGGTCCACCGTTACTACTTGTCCGGTATTCAATGCGGGAACTGTCAAGGTATACGTCTTGGCATTTGCATCGGCTACTGCGGTGGCAGCAACAGTTGCTCCATCTACCTTTACCAAGAAATTAGCATCAACTAGACCTGTAACAAAAGTACTTCCGTCCTTGTCCAACACAGTTTTTACCACAATATCGGTCGCCGCATTGGCGGGTGCTGTCGGTATTGAAAGTCTAGCCTGATTGACACCCTCGATCTCATCTGGATTGAATGTTAGGTCATCTGCTCCAACAAAACCAATATCATTATTAAATTGTGAAGTTTTGGTGAACTGTACCGTGAGTCTAGTCTTTAATGAGTTTTTCCCGTTCTTGAACTCAATCGGCGATACCGAGAACCTGCCAGTTGAAAACCCTCTAATTCCTCCACTTGATGTGGTTACATGTAGTTGGTTTCCGTCCTCATCGAAAAAAATAACGTCCCATCTACCAAAACCTTCAAGGGAGTTCAATACTTTTTGCTGATAGATGCCATTGCGGAACATTACTTCGAACTTATAAAGCCCCTTTCTTGTTACCGCTTCTATACCTTTAGTGTCCGAAGTTTCCACTTCATCATCACCCGTCTGCCAATCAAATGAATATACCCTGTTCAACGGAATCCACTGCCCCGATTTTTGTAATGAACGGATATAATCCCTATCATAGGCCGCTGATGCGGGTATTGCTGTTCCCGAAGGTAGGATAGCTATGGACTCCATGTTCTCAAAGTTGAAATCACAACCTCTAAGACCTGTTCCCAAAGCATCGGCCAACGAACAACTTAACTTGTCTATTATATCTGATAATGCCATTTTAAATTAAATTTTTAGATTTTAATAATATTTCACCGCCCTTGGAGAGCATGACGTATTCCCCCTTTTTTTTGGGAGGGTAATCATCCTTGAGCTTGAATTTTTTCAACTCTATTTTTTTCTTCTCAACCTCCGGCCTTGCTTCTTTTTTTGCCATTACGAACAATTTTTATAATTATATGTTACGGTTCCCCTCACAGTAAAAATGCAGTAAGGATGCATATCCCTTTGAGCCAAGGACTTTCCGTCAAAAAAACCCTTTAATAGATTGTCAACGAATTCAGGACCGGAAACCATGGACGAAAGTGTAAACGGCTTTCTTATTAGAGACGCATTTACTACCTGTTTTATCTCTTCGTCCATTCTTTCAATATTTCCGTTATAGAAATGTTCCAAATTCAGCATGAATATCCAGTTCAAATTAGCCTGTGGAGCATCTGTCAAATCAACAGTTTCCTCTACATGACAAAAGAAATTAGAACCATCTTGACTGGTAATGTCCTCATATTCATCATTACCTTTATAACACTCGAATACAAACCGGTTCTTCCTTTTATTCTTATAGACTCTGCCATATCCATTTATTGTTCCCAATGAATCAAGGGCGGCATATAGCCTTTCCTGAATTTTTTGAATAGGCTTATCAACTCCTACGGAATTAGTTTTTATAAAATTCATTTACTGATAAATAACCTTTATAGTTCCCATATGCCCCGGCAGTGATACTCTTAAATTTCACATGCTTGCTCAACTTCCTTTTTATTGATCCAATTGAATCTTGGTATTTTTTTCCAAAACCTTCCGCCCTTGGAAAATTTGGGTTTAAATTCTGACCATAATTCCCATTTAGATCAAAGTGTAATTGTTGAATGAATCCCTTCGTCAGTCTTTCGGTCATATTGCTTCTGGTCGATGTAATTATCAACTCAGCAACAACGACCATCATCCTTAAGGAAATAGCATTGTCGAACACCCCTACATTACAGTTAAGCTCATTCTCCGTTACCTCGCTTTCAGAACCATAAACATCGGCCAAAACCTGAAGGATTACGGCATGACGCAATTGTGTCAGATATGTATCGAATTCACCATCTGAAATGACGGTATTAGGCTGACATGCCTTAATGTTATCCAACGTAATCGCGCTATGCTCGTCTTGAAAATATCTTCCGCTTTCGGTAGTTGTGTTCTCACTTGACAGAATGAATGCACCAGAATTTCTCCAATTAACCCTTTGATCTAATATGTCCTTGGCCTCGGTATATGTCATCTTACAATTGTCCTACTGCAAAAACCGGTGACGCATTGGCCACACTTAAATAAGCGTTCCCATAAGCCACAATAGCCGTAACCTCATATTCATCAACTACATCTTGGCTATTTCCGTTAGAACCGGAAGTGTCGGCCAATTTGTTCACAACATGAACATCATAGCTAAGTCCAGAAATAAAAGGATCGGAAGCAGTTGTGAACAAACCTGTATTAGATCCTACCTCCCTATATTGTGAAGTCCTGTTAATAGGTTCGTTCCAAGATGTCATACCTGCCATCCCTTGACCAAAGGCATATAAGTAACCCCCAGCGGCATACTTGGCCGGAACAGCTAGCGTTTCGTCCTCTGCCATACTCAAACCATTGAATTGCCATATAAGGTTCTCGTCGTTCCCACTTCCTTGAGCCGCACTTGCGGAAAGCGATTTAAATGCTTTTTGATCTGCGATTATATCCACAGGAGCACTATAGTCGTTCTTCATCAGCGCTGCTTTAATGTTGTAAGCAAGAAAATCAGACTCGGCAGCTGTGTTCTCAAACGCGAATTCAGTACCGTCGAAAGCAGTAATACCATTAGCGGTAGCCACTTGAGATTTGTTGGCCGCCAATTGAGCAAGGCCATATGCGTTCAAATCTTTTCTGATCATTCGCATTGCCTCTGAAAGCCCATGGTTCAGTTGTTCTTGATATCTAAATTGATTGTTTTCTGCCAACTTGTAGGATACCGAAAACTTTTGCTGACGTAACACGTAAGTAATTGGACTTTCAATAGAATCTCCTATAGCTCCCGAATGGTCGTGCTCTTTAGCTGTACCTGAAACAATGTTCTTTCTAGTTTGAATAATAGCCGTATTGGGCTGACTCAAACTTTGTTTAAGCGCATTGGCATTTCTAAACACCTGTGGCTCATTTCTAAGCAATAGGGCCAAAGCAGCGTTGCTTCCTTGGCGGGTTTCTGCCGCACCAAATGAAGCTTCCGCTTTCGCAATTGCCTTTAATAAATTAGTTGCTGTATAATTGGGCATCTTTTATTTGTTTAATCGTTAAAAAATTCAGGGTTCTTTTCGGCATAACCCTTCATGAGGTTTTTACCTTCTATACTACCTGGTTCTATTCCTTTAGATTCACAGAGCTGTACGAATTCCTCATAGTTTTTGGGGGCAGCACCATTATAATTGGGTTTTTGCGCCCCTCTACCAGTAGGTTTCTGTACGTTCCATTTTCGCTCCTCGACAAAGCTCGTTACAGCTTGTTCTTGGGTCAATGGATTCTGATAATCATCCCTTAAAACTTCCCCGTTCCTTAGAACCTGACCTTCTTTGAATTCTAGATGGTTGGCAACTATCATTGTTGCATCATCCCTGGTCAACCCCATGGGCAACTCGTTTGGCAGATACTTGTTGATTTCGGATTTGGTCTTAATTCCTGTCAACTGTGTTTCCAAAATTCCGTATTTGGATTCCCAATCTTTTTTATCCGATTCGTATTTGTCCTGCATTGCCTTTAAAGCCTTGTCCTTTTCGGAGAGTTTTTTATTGGGCTCTATTTTGGCATCCTCTAGGATAGACGATTTGTATTGTTCCAAATACTCTTCTTTTGTCTTTCCATCGAAAACATCCTTTAAAGCCTTTGATTTTCCCGCGTCATATCTTGTTTTTCCATGGTTGTCGAGTAATTTATCCTCATTGTCCTTGGTCAAAAATCTACCTTCGGGAAGTTCTAAATCTTTTTCCTGTTCGTCGGAAATTGCTTGTGCCAGTTCGTCGGCATTGATACCCAACTTTGCGGCGAGGGTATCCGTTGTATTTTTTGATAACATAATTTATTTTTTTGCAGCTTGCTTAGCTGTTGATTTCTCAAATTTTACTTTGGTAGACTTTGAATCCATATTCAAAGTTTTAGCTTCTTCTTCCGAAAGAAGGGCAATCCCTACTTCTTCGTAATTCTTTTTAAATTGATTGAACGCCAGTTTTTTGTACCGGCTGCGTACCTGTGCCATCTTCTAATTGTTTTTGTTCTACAAATTGTTTCAAATCGTTTTTAAGCTCTTCTGTAGTGCTTAATATTATTTTGGCGTCATCAAGGCTTGAAACCCATTGAGGGTAATAGACCTTACATTTAAAATCTATTGGATCGACCCCTAAGCTTTTAACTTCCAAAGGCGTCATGGTCGGAAACGGGTCTACCTTGTAAAGCTTTATTTTCTTGGTAAGCTCTATCTGGTCGTTAGCGTATTCAGATTGGTAGTATTTAATCTGTAAATCCCCTATGATAGATGAACTGATATTCTTTTCCGTAGCCTTGAATATTGTTTCTAGCAGAACCTCTGGACTTTCATCATTATATTTCGTGCCATAACTTACAGAGGATTCATAATTGATTCCAAAGAGTATTTTTCCATAACAATCCAAAATGAATTTGTGGAGCTTTTCGAAATTCTTGCTTAAATCCTGTCTGCGGGAGTTCTTTATTTGGGTATTTGTAAAACTCTCGGTGGCGGTTTTCTCTTTTTGATTGTCTCTTGAGAAGTAAGAACCCCAAAGACATTCGTACATGTAATCACCTATGTCCTTGATATCTTCCTTATACTGTTTCCAGATCTCTATGGATGGATTTATATAGCCACCTACGTCGGGAGCTATTTTTTGTTCTCCATCCCTGGGGATATCTATTAGCATTAAATCAGATGCGTCCTTCCTTGACTTAACTCCCGACCCATCACAAGTAGGACATACACTTGTCTTTACATCGCCTGTATCGGAACATTCATATTTAATCTCCCCATCACCACCGCAAGTAGTACAGGCCTCTGGATACTGCCAGTATTTTGCATATCCATGGGCCAATTTATGGACCACACTTGTATTTACATCCCTCAACCTTTCCTGTGCATCGTCCAAAACATCTTCTATAAAAGAAGCAAAAAGAGGTTGGTTGATATTATATATATCACCAACAACATGCGCTGGAACGAACCCAAAGAAATTGGGAAGACGTTCGTCTTCGGAAAGCGTCACGGTATCTCCGTCCTTTACGTAGATATTGTCCGATACATCATCGATTACACGGAAATATTCCTTATCATCTTCCTTATCACTTTCGTTTCTGTAGGGATTGAATATTAGAGCCTCTATTTTGTTTCCGTTTCTTTCATACCAGAATACTTCCTTGGTTTGATAGAAGTTGACCGAAAGACCACCGAATTCGTCCAAGTCGCACATCAAAAAACCGTTTGGATCTATGATGTAGTTCTTAAAAACTTTCTTTCTCAAAAAATCTTTAATTGAAAGCCCTTCGTTTACGTCCTGGGTAGATTCTTTTAAGGATGCTAATGCGGTCTCGCTTAGATTATATTGTATGGAACCTCCGTTAGCTGAAAAAACTTGATCAACCGGTCTTAACAGAAAGGAGAAAAGTGATTTGTTGGTTTTAAGTAGTTTTTCCTTTAACTGCCTTTGGGCATGGTTCTCGTAATTATCCAGCTTTTCCAAATAGTCTTTGGTGTTCTGGCCGGTAATATGCATGTTGATGCGCTGAGCCTGTTTACGTGCCAGTTCGATACGCTCGTCAACCCCACTCAATATTAATTCCGATACTTCGTTTTCCTCTAGGACCATAAACTAAAAAAATCCCATCAACCTTACGGGGTTTAGGGATTCTTAATGCTTGTCCATTACACTAATAAAAAAGCCCACTATTCCCGTTAAGGTATAATGGACATAACAAATGTACATAA
>JBCBZA010000123.1:0-12072 GCA_039815575.1 Bacteroidota bacterium
AAGCGAATGCATATATGGTCTTTAAGATAAATTTCAATTAAATATAACCCAATTTTGTTTAGGTATTAAAATTTTGTCAAAAGAATTTTACTATTAACTAAGGCCTGAAAAGCACAGTAAAATAGATGGTGATAAGGCCCATACAAAAGGTTTGGACAAAATATCGAAAGTAAGACTATTAAACAAAATAGGGAATTGTTGACTTGATGATATTTAGGTCTTGCGAATTTTCCAAACCCAAAGTACTAGTATGGGATGAATGACCAAAAGTCGGACCCAGGCCACCCAAAGAGGTGTGCACAACCCACCCTCAACGCAAGCTCCCAGTTGAATAAAGTAGATATGCGAGGGGATAAATAAGATTAGTAATAGTAGGAGACCATATACGCCAACCCTTCTCCACCTTTTATTCAATAAGAATAGCGAACAAATGACTTCTAAACCCCCTGATATAACATTGATCATTTTTGGGAAGGGTAAGTAATCCGGTAGTAAGGGAAGGTAGAACTGTGGATTTATAAAATGGTTGAGGCCGGCAAAAAGCATAAAAAGAATCAGTACATATCTTAAGAACCTTCGAAATCTTTTGGTACGCTGTTCCTTTAAAGTTTCCATTGCGTTTCTTGATACACTTTTTTCAGGATAAGAAAGAAAGGAACCCACCAAACAAAATCATTGGAAATTAAAGTATAGATGAATTCAAAAGGAACGCCACCATTCCAATAATTAAAAAAGAAACCCAGTGGACCAAAAACCTTTCCTAAAAATCCCACGGCAATGATAGGCCAATGTCTGATGGGATTGTGCGATGCCCACCAGTAACCGAGGCCATATACACCAATAACCATACCCATACCTTGCCAGACCATCGGATGGTTTAAGGGTTCCATTCCTACCCACTCAAAGAACTGATTGGGAAAAAGGACGACCCATGCCCCCCAAATTATGTTATAAATGGCGGCAATCTTTAAAGTAAGCTTCATTTTAGCTCCAATTTTCCATCCGGGTATTTCTCAAATCGTCCTTTCTCCCTGTCATGCACATGATCGGGATACGGCCATGGCCAACCACCAAATTGGGTCAATCGGTATTCTTCAAATGCCTGGCGAAGTTCTTCTTGGGTATTCATAACAAATGGACCTTGTTGTGCTACGGGTTCCTGAATTGGTTTTCCCTGTAAGAGTACTAATTTTGCTTCCATTGAACCAGTTTTGAGTACGCTATTTTTCATTGGATCCAATGATATGCCATGATTTGAACGCACCTCCGTACCATCAATGAAAATGGAGTTCCCCTCATAGAAATATAGCGTTCTGTTCACTGCTTCAACGGCTTTAGGTAATTGAAGCTGCCCATTTGGATCCATATGAATATTCCATATGGCCACTTCATTTTCTGGATTTGATGCCCATGAATCAGGAGCAGGTTGCGGTGCTTGATGGCCTAAATAATTCCCAGCAATGATTTTAATGGAGGCGTATTCCTCCTTTATAATAGGAATGTCTTCGTGCCAAAGCATTTTAAAATGGGGTTCCACAAACTTATTTTCCTTTGGCAAGTTGAGCCAGATCTGAAAAAGTTCCAAAGTATTTTCTTTGGCATCATTCAGTAGTGGAAACATTTCGGAATGCTGTACGCCCCTGCCTGCCGTCATCCATTGCACATCGCCCTGACCAAAACGTCCAGCTGCTCCGAGGGAATCAGAGTGGTCGCAAAAGCCTTTGTTTACAATGGTTATTGTTTCAAAACCACGATGGGGGTGGTAAGGAAATCCAGGAATGGTATTTCCATGGTACATGCGCCATCCATCTTTTAGTGTAAAATCATTTCCAATAGTCCGCCCTTCCAGTAATTTAGGGTCAGGCCCCATTTCACCATTCCCTTTTGGATAATGATCTAGGTGATATACACAAAATAGAAAAGGGTCTTGGGTCTGCCAAGGAAATCCTAAAGCGTAGGTCCGTATTATCGAATTATTCATTCACTATATATTTTCCATAAAGTTACACGATGCTCCGCGAACAGCAGATATGGTAAATACATTAAGAATATTTTGTTGTCATACCGAACGCCATAATAGTGCTGAAGCATATGCATAAAGTTTGGTGAGTATTTTAACGTATTTGTGGGCTTAATCAAACAGAGGAAAAATTGGCAATAGGTGTCAAAGTGCCCATTGGGACGATTCACCTTGGTTGGATTATTATTTTGGACTGTTTAACCTTTTAAAATAAAGAAATGAAAAAGATATTTTTCCTGATATTGGGAAGTAGTTTATTAACATGGTCCTGTGGTTCATCGGATGACGACTCATCAGTAACCCCTGAGGAGTCCGAAGTCCAAACCCTAGAGGGTAACTATGCCGGTGCCTGGTCCTCCATCACTCCCTTAAATAACTACCAAGGGATACCCATTTCAGCGAAAATTACTGCTACCTCCGATCCAAATGTCTTTCGCGGTGAATTTTTCTTTACAAGCAATTTAATCTCCTGTTGTAATAGTGGGGCCAATGACGGAACATTGAATATTACCATAGATGGTGATGATGTTACAGAGTTTGTTTATAGAGACGTAATACCTTCATGTAATGGCAACTTTAATGGTACAGGTACCACAGCCAACAACGACACCTTAACAATAAACTTTATTGGTGCAGATTGCGAAGGTGATCATGAAAATGGCTCTCTGGTATTAAATAAAACCAATTAATTTTTAAGTGAGGTTTAAATTGTGGGAAAAACAAGCATTCCTAAAGAATGCTTGTTTTTCCCATAACAGGATTGTTAAACCAATTCCTATTCAATGATTCACGTCTTCATCATTACAATTTTTTAGCGCAAATATGTGTCGTCTCTTAGAATTCAATTGCTACAATAAGCGCAGGCTCTCACACCAAAGTCAGCACCAATCGGGGGTGGACCGTCAATCATGGCCTGATATTCGGTATCGCCCTTTCGCCACTTGAATTCTTCTTGAACTTTTTTCACCATTTTTGGATTTTCAAAAAGGTCAATCATGGTCATTGCTAAAGCTTTGGAAGCATAGACCATGCCTTTGTGGCCAATGCTCATGCCCCCACAAGCGACCACAGCCCAAGAATGCCATGGCGTGTCTCTAGGAGCGGTGGTTACACTTAAGTTGATATTGGGAACATTCCAACTCACATCGGCGACATCGGTAGAAGCCCCACCTGGTAATGGTTCCGTTTCGAGTAGGGGATTTATTGAACTGTCCATGCCTATTTCTGGCTTTCCAATAGCCCTCTGGATGCCCATACCGAAAGTGGTTTCTTCCTCATTGTACGAGATTGGTCCTAAGAGCTCTAGGTTGTTTTGCATAATCTCTCCCCCGGATCGATTGACTAACATTTCATATATGCCGGATACCAAGGAGATCTTATAATCTACATTGGCCATTATGGCTGCCCCTTCGGCAATTTTCTTGACTTGTTCATAGGTAGGAAACATCACGTCCCTTTTTGGGTCACGTACCCGAACCCATATTTTGGAATAATCTGGAACAACATTGACAACTTGTCCGCCATCTTGAATGTGGTAATGAATCCTTGAGGTTGGCCTGATATGTTCCCGATAATAATTTATACCCGTGGTGTAAAGTTCTAGTGCATCCGAGGCACTACGACCGTTCCATGGATCTAAGGAAGCATGCGCAGCCTGCCCATAAAACTCCACTATAAAGTCAATCAAAGACAAACTACTTTGAACGTCTGCTGCGGTAAATGCACCTGGATGCCAGCTGAGATTAACATCCACATCACTCCATAGACCTGCCTTTACCATCCAGACCTTTGCAAAATATTTTTCTTCCGCAGGGGTGCCCAAGAACTTTACGGTACCCGTAAAGCTACCTTTTTCTATTTGTTCCTTTATAGCAATGGCTGCGCCTAGACTTGCCGCACCAAAAAGGTTGTGGCCGCAACCGTGACCTGGAGCGCCCTGGGTCATTGCATTTTTAATGGGTTGAATATTTTGCGAAAGACCAGGTAGGGCATCGAATTCCCCTAATATACTGATCACTGGTTTACCAGAGCCATAAGTAGCGGTGAATGCTGTAGGAATTTCGGCAACACCCCTTGTAACCTTCATCCCATTTTTTTCCGCATAGCTGGCCAATACCTCAGACGATTTAGACTCTTGGAAGGCAATTTCAGCAAAGCCCCAAATAGAATCACTGATTCTTATAAGGTTTTCCTTGTGGTGTTCAACAGCGGCAATTACCGCTCGTTTGTTTTTTCCAATCTTTTGGGACAATGCTACCAACGGCAAGAAAAGCACTAATACAAATAGTCTTGTCATCATCTTCCTATATTTTGTTGTTTGGTATTGTTGTTTTTAAAGATACTTAAAGTTTATCACCCCAATTTCGTGCATGGTTGCCCAATAATCGTCCCCAAAAGGGACAATCAAGAATTAGGTCCATTTATAAGGCGTCTCCCTACTTCCATTTCTGGTTGCCTATTCTTGAAAAAATACGATAAATCGCTTGTAAATTTCAAGGATGGATTTTCGACTTCATGAGGCTTTTAAGAGAGGCAGAAGGGTCTTCATGGGGCTAAACGACCAGGATCAACTTACAGCATCTTTGTACACTTTAAGGCAGCGCTCCCTGGCGAATTTATGGTCCACCATAGGAGTGGGGTAGGTGAGTTCCTGTAAATCGGGGACCCAAGTAGTGATGTACGCTTTTTGTTTATCAAACTTTTCAATTTGGGTCATTGGGTTAAAAATGCGAAAATAGGGGGCGGCGTCGACCCCACTTCCTGCCGCCCATTGCCAATTACCAACATTACTGGCAAGCTCAAAGTCCAACAATTTTTCGGCAAAATAAGCCTCGCCCCAACGCCAGTCTATCAACAGGTGCTTGCATAAAAAGCTAGCCACTAGCATACGGACCCTATTGTGCATGTAACCCGTTTGGTTCAGTTCCCGCATACCGGCATCTACAAGTGCATATCCCGTTTCCCCTTTTTTCCATTTTTCAAAATCCCTTTCATCATTTCGCCATTCTATTCGGTCGTATTTGGGTTTAAAAGCAGTATTTACCGTATGGGGAAAGTGCCATAAAATCTGCATGAAGAATTCCCGCCAGATGAGTTCACTCCAGAACACTTCGTTTTCTTCTTGAATGGCCTTTTTAATCATTTTTCGAATGGAAACCGTTCCAAAACGCAGGTGTGGGCCTAGTCGGGAGGTACCCTTTTTTTTAGAAGGAAAGTTTCGGGTGGCCTCATAATTCTGGATCAAATCTCTAGTTATGGTGTATTCAGGGACCCTTATGGGACTTGTTCCAAACCCAATTTTACTTAAGGATATGTTGGGAAGATTAGCGTTTTTAATGAAATTTGAAAAAGCAATTTGGTAGTCAACCAGACTGGTTGAAGCGTTAAACCGTTCTTTCCATTTTTTCTTGTAAGGGGTATAGACCACATAAGGACTTCCATCATCCTTTACCACTTCACTCTTTTCAAAGATAACTTGATCTTTAAATGTCTTAAAACCAACTCCTTTGCTTTCCAGCAATTGCTTTATTTCCTTATCCCTTTTTTGGGCATAGGGCTCGTAATCATGATTGGTAAATACGTGGTCCACATCATATTGGGAAAGAAGCGCTGTGAATACTTTTTTTGGGTGGTCATAAAAAATGGCCAGGGAGCTTTCCGCATTACGTTGCAGCTGGGATCTAATCTGTTGAAGTTGCTCATGGATGAAGCTGACTCGGGCGTCATCCCTAGGAAGTTTTTCCAGTATTTCCGGGTCAAAAATAAAGACGGGGTATACGGGCTTACCACGCTGTAATGCTTGATATAACCCCACATTATCATCCAACCGTAAATCCCTACGAAACCAAAAAATCGTTATCCCCTTCATGCCTTATGAAACGTTCAAAGTGGACATTCCCCCATCAACTCCAAGGATTTGGCCCGTAATCCAAGAGCTATTGTCACTTAAAAGGAAAACAGCCAAATTGGCGATATCCTGAGCTTCACCAACCCGCTTCAATGGATGTCTTTGAGAAAGTAACTCCCGTTTTTTATCATTGCTCAACAATCTTCCCGCTAGAGGTGTATCTACTAGTGAGGGAGCAATGCAATTGACCCTAATTTTTGGGGCATATTCTGCAGCAAGTGATTTTGAAAAACCTTCAATGGCACCTTTTGCTGCAGCGATGCTGGTGTGAAAAGGCATTCCGGTACTGACCGCGACCGTACTGAAGAATACCATACTGGCGCCATCAACCACCTTTGGTAATATGGTTTTGACCACCTTCACCAACGAAAAGAAATTCAATTCCATTTCTTCCCGAAAAACCTCAAGGGACAACATTTTTAAGGGCTTAAGATGGATACTTCCAGGGCAATAGGCAAACCCATGAATAGTTTCAGGAAGTTGGGACTCATCTATAATATCGGTGGTGGCATCAAAGGGAATATGTATAACATCCAAGTCTTGCATATCGCCACTGGTGCGAGAGGCCACGTATACTTTGTAATCCTTAGTCAATGTTTTGGCCATTTCAAATCCGATTCCATGGGAACCGCCTATCAACAAAATATTTTTATGCATTGTTTTTAGTTTAGATGGAGTTCATTTTGATAGCCCTCCAATTTTCCAAAAAGCGCTTCTAGTTTAGCTTCACGATATTGAAAAATTTGGTTCAACTGTTTTTTTACTAAAATGGGTTGCACCAACTGACCCAGAATTCCAAAAGGAATCTTGTAATCTATGAGATCTTCCATTTCAACGCCACCATCAATTTCTTTTATAAAGTGCTTGTGGTGCCACAGGGCATAAGGCCCAAACCGCTGTTCGTCAACAAAATACTTACCCTCTTGGACATGGGTAATTTCAGTGACCCACTTAGTGGAGACTCCTGGGAATGGTTTTACAACGTATTGGATTATTTGTCCTTGGAACATGGCTCTATCTGCTCCTGACAAAATTTGAAAGCCCATATGGTCAGGTGTAATTTCTTTGAGGTTTTTAGGGTCTGAAAGAAAATCCCATGCTTCTTTTTTTGTTATTGGCAAAGCCTGTTTCGCATGAAGCTGATATAATTTCATCGAAAAATTTTCACAAAAATATTAGTTATTTTGTTTAAAATAAAATTAAAAAAGTTAAACAATATTTAAGGATGGTTTGAATTATGGGAAGATGTTATGGCACTTTACCGTCATAGTTGGAAATTAATCCCTTAAAAATTGGAGTGACGGCTGAGGTTTATAATTTTAGGTGTAAATATCCAAAATTGAATCGTTGTTTGTTTTTTCTTGCGATATGGTGCTCCTTTATTGGAGTGTCACAATCCGATATCCGGTCCTTAGGGGAGATACCCCAGGAAATCTTGGAGACCTCGGGACTTATTTTTTACAACGGCCGATTAATTACCCACAATGATTCCGGAAACGCCCCTGAACTCTATGAGTTGGATGCGGAGACATTACAAATTACCAGGACGATACAGGTTTTGAATGCCCAAAATATTGATTGGGAAGACATTACGCAAGATTCTGATTTCATCTACATTGGTGATATTGGAAATAATCAGGGAAATCGACAAGACCTAGGGATTCTAAAAATAGCAAAGACGGAATTTGATCGTTTCAACGAAGTCAATGCGGAGCGAATCAATTTTCTTTACGAAGACCAAACTGATTTTACTACTACTCCAGACAGTGATTTTGACGCAGAGGCCTTATTCACTTTAGACGATAACCTCTTTGTTTTGACTAAACAATGGCAATCTGAAGGTACGGTGGCCTACAAAATTCCAAAAACACCGGGAAGCTTTTTAGCGGAACGCTTGGATACGTATCAAGTGGATGGTCTGGTTACTGGTGCTACCTTTGATGACACGTCAGGAACGCTTTACCTCATAGGATATTCTCGATTTCTGATTCCTTTTTTTATTGAAGTACCGCGTATTACTAGTGATACTATTTTTTCTGGGGAACCTGTAAAAACTGAACTTGATATTGGACCTTCCCAAGTGGAAGCCTTAACATTTGCAAATACTATTTTTTACGCCTCTTCTGAGGAGTTCACAAATCCCCCCTTACGCTCTTCGGCACGCTTGTTTGCCTTTTCTTTGGATGAGGGGGAAAGTTCCATTCCTACCCCTATTGGAGAAACCCAGCCCACGGAAGAACTGGTTGTATATAAAATGGCAAATAGTACGGAAGTGAACTTTGAGTTGAATTCTAATAAACCCATATTTGGGATGGGAATATTTGATAGCCAGGGACGAATACTTAGGTATACCCCCTTGGAACGAATTGCGCAAGACCCCATTGATATTTCCATTTTGAACCAAGGACTTTATTATCTTGCCTTTTTCTATAACAACAGCGTTATTTCCGCACCATTTTTCCGGGATTAAGCACTCGCTTTGATTTAAGTATTCATTAACAAATAGCCCATGGTGAATTGGCTAGTTTTGTCCCACTATCAATTTGAAAAAACACATACAATGAAAAAATTTGGATTCTTAAGTTTATTGGCAATGCTGACGCTCAGCGTCCATGCCCAAATGCAGACCCCACAGCCCAGTCCTTCTTCAGCGATGGAACAAATGGTGGGCTTAACGGAGATTGAGGTAGCCTATTCCAGACCGTCTACAAGGGGTAGAACAATTTTTGGGGACTTGGTTCCTTATGATAAGCTTTGGAGAACAGGAGCCAATAAAAACACTGTAATCTCCTTCAGTGATGATGTAAAAATAGGCGGTAAGGACGTTAAGGCCGGTTCCTATGCCATCTTCACAAAACCAGGAGATGCAGTTTGGGAGGTTGTTTTTTATGCGGATACTGAGAACTGGGGTACTCCCCAAAATTGGGATGCCTCCAAAGTAGCGGCCACAGTTAAAACTGAGGTTGTAAAAATGCCTATGCGCGTAGAAACCTTTACAATAACCATTGATGATTTAACTAATAATGGAGCCAATTTGGGTATTCTTTGGGAGGACGTTTATGTAGCTGTTCCTTTTGAGGTACCTACTGCTGACAAAGCCAAGAAGAGCATTGAAACGGTATTGGCCGGTCCAAATGGGAGGGATTACTATGCTGCCGCTTCCTACTATTTTGAAGAGGGGCTGGATATGGACAAGGCTAAGGAATGGATAGATAAAGCCGTGGCCATGGATACCGAAGGAAAACAGTACTGGGTATTGCGCAGACAGTCTTTGATACATGCTAAACTTGGAGATACCAAAGCTGCGGTTGCCGCTGCCAAAAAGTCCCTTGCTGCCGCTGAAGCTGCTGGTAATCAAGACTACGTTAAAATGAACAAGGATTCCTTAAAAGAGTGGGGGGCACTTTAATTGCAGATAAATAAAAATTGAAAACCCTGACCCTTGGTCGGGGTTTTTTTTATGTTTTTATTGGAGGTTGGCGCAGCGTTCGGTCCAATATTTCCAACAGCAGGGCCAAAACGATGACCAAGGAACAGCCAAATGCGTTTAACCACAAATAAGACATCCAATCTTGTTGCCAGCCTAGGATAACAATGACCTGTGTGATAATAGCAGCAATAAATACGGCATTTCCTTTTACAAATTTGAAGAAAAAGGCCAGTAAAAATACCCCTAAAACGTTACCATAAAATATGGAACCAATAATATTGACCAGTTGAATTAGGTTATCAAAAAGGTTCGCAATGCACGCAATGATAATGGCGATTACCCCCCATAGCAAGGTAAATCCCCTGGTGGCCCAAACATCGTCCTTTTGGGTAAAGACCCCCTTTTTGTTCCTTTTGTAAAGGTCAAGGGCCGTAATCGTTCCCAAAGCGTTCAATTCCGATGCGGTTGAAGACATTGCGGCAGACAGTATTACAGCCAATAAAAGTCCAATCAACCCCCTAGGTAGGTTGTTCAGAATAAAATGGATAAAGACATAATCCTTGTCATTGGTCTCAACGCTATTATTAGCGGCTCCTATTAGGGTACGTGCGGCTTCGCGGTTTCCCAGTTCCTTTTGATTAACCTGATAAAGATTAATTTTAGCCTGTTCAATGGCATTATAGTCCTTTAGTTTTAAGGCAGTAACAAAATCGTTCTGTGCCATCCTTTTCTCCCTTTCCAATTCACGATGTCCTTCTTCTAAAATGGCATAGTCTTCCGCAAATTTTGAGGTTTTGATGGCCTCATTGGCTGCTGGATTGAAATGTAGTGGTGAAGGGTTGTATTGATAAAAAACGAATACCATAACCCCAACCAAAAGAATGAAGAATTGCATTGGAATTTTAAATATCCCATTGAAAATTAAACCGAGTTGGCTTTCACGGATATCCTTTCCGGATAAATAACGTTGTACTTGACTTTGGTCTGTTCCAAAATAAGCTAGGGCTAAAAAGAACCCACCGGTAATACCGCTCCAAAAGGTATATCGATTTTTAGTATCGAATTCAAAATTCAGGATTTCCAATTTATCATTGGCTCCCGCTATTTTAAGTGCCTCGCCAAAGGAAATATCAGCAGGTAGGCTACCCAAGATGAAGAAAAATGCAAAAAACATTCCCACCATAATGACAAACATCTGCTGCTTTTGGGTAATGTTTACGGCTTTGGTGCCCCCCATCACAGTGTAAATAATCACCAGAATTCCAATGATGATATTCAAGGTTCTCAAATCCCAACCCAGAACTGCAGAAAGGATTATAGATGGGGCAAAAATGGTAATTCCGGCGGCCAATCCCCTTTGAATCAAAAACAAAATCGCCGTTAGCGTACGCGTCTTAAGATCAAATCTCTTCTCAAGCATTTCATAAGCGGTATATACTTTTAACCTATGATAAATAGGGATAAAAACGGCACAAATGACGATCATGGCCAAAGGCAAACCAAAGTAGAACTGTACAAACCCCATACCGTCGTGAAATGCTTGCCCTGGCGTAGATAAAAAAGTTATGGCACTAGCCTGTGTGGCCATTACGGACAGGCCAATGGTCCACCATTTGGTCTGACCACCACGAACGTAATCCTCCATGGTATTACCGCGCGTTTTCCAAACCCCAAAGCCAACAATGAAGAACAAGGTACCGGCAAGGACAATCCAGTCTAGTAATGCCATGGATTAAGTATAAGAAAGCATTATATAAGCAAAATAAAGGATGTAGAGCACGTTAAGAATCAACACTATGGTATACTCCCTTTTCCATATAATCTTCTCCACGAAATTATCCTTTGATATCATTTTGGATTTGTTGATTTCTCTTTTTTAGAGAGAGCATATTGGCAAAAAGTTTGTAAGCTCCAGGAACGCCAGCCGGTAATTCCCTAAAGAAGCTCAATCCGGTGTAGATATAGTTTCCATTTCCATAAGGAGCGACCAACAGACTGCCCTTTTTTGGATTTTCACCTTTATCGGCCATAGAAAGGATAGGGGTAAAGTTTTCATCCCAGTCATTAGGAAAGTAGAGGCCTCTTTCCTGAACCCATCCCTCAAAATCTTTTAGTCCTATTTTATTGGGATAGTTAACCAAAGGATGATTATTGGCCAAAATCTCAACTTTGGCATTTTCATCAGTTACCCGGTCTCGTGAGATAGTAATGGGATAGGGGGCAATGTTTTCAAACTGGGTACGCCATCTACCTGCCGTATTATATTGCACAATCATATTTCCCCCTTCCTTAACATAGTCCAATAAAATGCCCTGTTTATATTTTAGTTCTTCCAGGACGTTGTAAGCCCGAATACCGAGAACAATACCATCATATTTTGAAAGGGTTCCTTGATCAACCTCATTGATATCAAGAATTTCCACCTTATAACCAATCTGGGATAAACTTTCAGGTACTTTGTCGCCAGCTCCTACGATGTAGCCTATGGACTCCCCCTCTTTTTTAATATCCACTCGGACGACCCTGGCCTGGGCGGGAAGTAGAATAGATTGTTTTGGAATATGCGCATAGTCAATTTCAATTAACTGCTTGTTAAACCACTCTTGATCTATGGTCAGTTCAGGTGAGATAGTGCCTACACTTTCATTTTGTGGAGGTATTACCTGGAACGTAATATTCTGAATTGCCCCTTTTTGGGCAATATCAAAATTAATT
>JBCBZA010000171.1:0-7947 GCA_039815575.1 Bacteroidota bacterium
CTGTCAGGAATAAATTGACGAATGCTCCCAGAATGCTTTCCATCTGCCTTTAAGGTCTCGTCCTGAATTCCCATTCCATCCATGATATATTTGAAGCGCCAAAGCATATCAACAGGCTCCGCCCAAGTCCGATCGGGGTTTCTTTTTTGGGATTTGCAATCGCATTCTCCAATCATTGGAGCAAAATCAAGAATTTCCTTTGGTGCTTTTGGGTTGGGTAGGCCATAGGGATGCTCAGCGGAAGGCTCAAAGTCATACTGGGCAAATGAAAAAAGGGGTAGAAAGAAGAGCAGGAAGAGATACTTTGTGTTCATATTGGCCGTTTTGCTAAAAATTATGGAAATCAAAACGAGCCAAAGAACGCCTTGGGAATAAATTAACAATCCTTTATTCCCATCCGATCATTAGGTACTTCAGTTTGGCTTCATCTGGAATTTGAACGGCATCGATATTTCCGGTTGTATATCTCAAATTTGAAGGTAATTCGGATTTATCAATGGTAAAGTACATTGGACTTCCTTTTGGGAAAATAACCACACTGTTCAGGGTGGTTACCAACTTTTTAATTTCATACTGCTTTTGAATGTCCTTAAAGGTGCTTTTTAGACTTATGCCACCTTCAGTTTCAAACCTGGGATCTTCAATAGCAATATTTTCTATGGAGGGGATACTATCAGCCGTGGGGGTAAGGGTAAGTAAATGCTTCCCACCTTTTTCATAAACCTTTATTTTCCGCTGATAGCTTATTTGTGAGCTTAGGGTGTCCTTGACAATGGAGTCCCCTGCATAGATGAGCTCCAAATCCCTTACCAAACTGATTTTATCCAGCTTTCCTATTTTCTCATTTGAAATTAGAAATGTAGTGTCCTTTTCTGCACAACTGCCTAGGCATCCTAAAATACAAACTCCAAAAAACAAAAAACGATACTTCATAATTTCAACTAACGAATTACTTTTTTCAATACGCCCAATACCCCACGTATAAATGTAGCACTGGTCAACACCTTAACAACAGGGTTCATACGTGTACTTCGTCTGGTTGAGGTTCTTCTTGCACTGGTTTTGCGTGTGGCCTTTTGTTCCTTTTCCTTCTCGGCTTCGGCCTCAGCTTTTGCAATCTTTTCATTGAGGATTTCATACGCACTTTCTCGATCAATTTCCTCATTGTACTTTTTGACCAATTTAGAGGTATTGATAGCTTCGCTCAATTCTTTGTCCGTCAATACGTCCATACGGCTCATGGGGGCGCGGAGCATGGTGGCCGCTAAGGGTGTGGGCCTACCTTTTTCATCCAATGCTGAGATCAAAGCTTCTCCGATCCCCAAGGAAGTCAGTATCTCCTCAGTTTTATAAAATTCAGAATCCGGATAATTCTGGGCGGTCAATTTTATGGCCTTTCGATCTTTGGCTGTAAATGCGCGCAGGGCATGTTGCACCTTAAGCCCCAATTGTGCCAATACGTCATCAGGAATATCAGTGGGATTCTGCGTCACAAAATAGAGTCCAATACCCTTGGAACGAATTAATTTAACAATACTCTCAATTTGCTCCAATAAGGCTTTGGAAGCATTGTCAAAAATTAAATGGGCTTCATCAATAAAAAGGATAAGTTCCGGTCTGTCGCTATCGCCCTGTTCTGGAAAAGTTCCGTAAATCTCTGCCAAGAGGCTCAACATAAAGGTGGAGAATAGCTTGGGTTTATCCTGAATATCGGTTAGGCGAATGATGTTAATATATCCTCTTCCGTTTTCATCAATTCTGGTAAGATCGTCAACGTCAAATGACTTTTCACCAAAAAATAGGTCAGCTCCCTGCTGTTCCAATTCTATAATTTTCCTCAAAATAGTACCAGTGGAACTGGTCGAAATACGCCCATATTCGGTTTGAAATTCCTTTTTCCCTTCTCCTGTGGCGTATTGTAGTACCTTTTTAAAATCCTTTAGGTCCAATAAAGGCAATTTATGGTCATCACAATATTTAAAGACCACTGCCACAATACCTTCTTGGGTAACCGTCAAATCCAGAATTCGAGAAAGTAACACAGGCCCAAATTCCGAAACCGTAGCACGCAATCGAACCCCATCCTGTTCGGAAAGCGAAAGGATTTCCACTGGAAACCCTTTTGGTTCAAAGGGCAGCCCAATAGCCGCATGGCGTTCATCAATCTTGGGATGGCCTGGACTGGCTTGGGCAATACCACTTAGATCCCCTTTTAAGTCCATTAACAAAACTGGAATACCGGTTTCAGAGAGGTTTTCGGCGATGATCTGAAGGGTCTTTGTCTTTCCCGTACCTGTTGCTCCGGCTATCAATCCATGGCGGTTCAACGTTTTCAGCGGAACTTTAATAAAAGCATCCTTAATGGTTTCGCCATCTACCATTCCGGCACCCATGGTAATATAGTCACCCTTCATAGTGTAGCCCTTCTCAATATGGGCAAAGAATTTTTCTTTTTGGTCCATTCCCAACTAGTTTGCGATAAAAATAGGAAAATGAGGATAGAAGTTCGAGCTGAAAGCGATAAGTATGAAGCGTGGGGTTGGAAGAAACTTAAAATTCCAGGCCGTAATAGGTTCAATTAAAGATAATTTGTGAACTTAGGCTCTGTAAATAGATGATAATGAAAAATAGTAAAATACTACTTATTGTATGGGTCACGCTGTGGTCTCCATCCGTTTTTTCACAAGAAAACACAGAAATCCTTTTTCATCAACCTGAGAATCCGGCGAGGGCCTCTGCGCCATTTAGTGAGGCGGTACAAGCGGGAAACCTTTTCTTTTTAGCGGGCCAAATTGGAATGGATCGTTCCGTTGGAAAATTAGCGGAAGGCGGTATTCAGGGTGAAACGGAGCAGGCCATCAAGAACATACAAGGCGTTTTGAAATACCACGGACTTAGTTTGAATAATGTCGTTAAGTGCACCGTTATTCTTAGCAGCATTGATGATTTTAGGGCTTTTAATGAGGTGTACGTAAAATATTTTACCAAAAAGCCAGCGCGTACTACCTATGCGGCGGCCGGCCTGGCGGCAGGGGCCAAGATAGAGATTGATGTTATTGCAGTCAAATAGTTCATGTATCCTCTAATTTCTATCTAAATTTTACGGATTATCTTTGCCGAATGCAGACAGTCAGTGCTGAAATAAAGAAATCGGTTGCCCAAGGATTGATGTTGCCCTTGATGGAGGAATTTTATACCATCCAAGGGGAAGGCTATCATAAAGGTACGGCTGCCTATTTTATTCGTCTGGCAGGTTGCAGGGTAGGATGCCATTGGTGTGATGTCAAAGAAAGCTGGAACCCTAAAAAGCATCCTGTAGTAGCGGTGGAAGGTATAGCAGAGAAAGCATTACTGCACTCGGATACTATCGTGATAACAGGCGGGGAGCCCCTAACCTACAATTTGAACTTTTTGACAAAAATCCTCAGGGCTAAAGGTGCTAAAACCCATATAGAAACCTGTGGGGCCTATCCCCTAAGTGGGTATTGGGATTGGATATGCCTTTCGCCAAAAGAGCGAAAACTACCCCTAAAAGGGATTTACCCCCTAGTGGATGAGCTTAAAATGGTGATTCACGATAAACATGATTTGGAGTTTGCCGAAGAGCAATCTTCCCTTGTTTCAAAAGACTGTCTACTTTATTTACAACCAGAATGGGGTACTAGAGAGGAAATGATACCTGAAATTGTGGACTATGTGATGCAAAATCCTAAATGGAAGGTCTCGCTCCAGAGTCATAAATATCTTAATATCCCCTAATTATTTGGACAACTATTTTCCTTTCGCCATCGTCTAATTGATATGCGGATTTAGATGATATGGCCTCAGGAAGATTACATTACATTGATTGGCTTCGTGTATTAGCCTTCGCCACTTTGATTATTTTTCATTGCGCTGTTCCATTTGTTGAGCACTACCACTGGGAGATTAATAGCAAGGAAACTTCCCCATGGATTACCCGCATCATTTGGTGGATGCACCAATGGCGACTACCCTTACTTTTTTTTATTGCCGGGGTAGGGGTTCGATTTTCGTTACGAAAACGCTCCGTGCTAAACTTCTTTGGAGAACGGGTCATACGACTCTTTATCCCTCTGGCATTCGCAATATTTTTCATTACCCCTATTCAAGTGTATTTCGAATGGCTTCAAGAAGGAAAAATCTCAATGGACTACTGGGAATTTTATCCTTCGGTTTACAAAATCATTCCTTACCCAGAAGGTTCGTTTACATGGAGTCATATGTGGTTTGTGGCTTATCTTTTCGTGTTTACGATTGTATTAATTCCCATTTTTTCGTTAGCCAAGATCAAATGGTTTAACAGGCTCAAGACTTTTTTCAACACAATTTTTAGTCATCCTTTACCCTGTTTGTTCCTAAGTCTACCTTTTGTGCTGTACATTTTTACCTTGTTTGTGGATTGGCCGGAACAGGGAAGTTTAATTGATGACTGGTACGTTTTTATTTCTTCCATTACATTTTATCTGTTGGGCTTTTTACTTAGCGGAATGGATGCATTTTGGCAGACTTGTCTAAAGCACAGAAAGGTATTTTTTATCGTTGCCATCTTACTGGCGGGTATATTAATCGGTAAATACTATTGGGACTGGAAATTATATCGGCCTAAATCACAAAATTTTTGGTTGTATCAATATGGGATACTGAATGGTTTTCATATTTGGATGATAATTTTATCCTCAGTTGGATATACCATGAAATATCTGGATTATTCCAATCCAAAATTGATTTATCTGAATACTGCTATTTATCCTTTTTACATCTTGCACCAAGCGGTAATTGTAGCTTCAGGGTACTATGTGCTCCAATGGAATATTGGTATTCCATTGAAATTTCTGATTCTTGTTTTTATTTGTGTTACCTCTATTTGGTTGGTGTATCATTTTGTTGTTAAGAACACAATGGTGACTCGAGTTTTGTTTGGAATGAAGTGGAATAGAAAATGAGAATTTTCATGACTACTCGGCTTTTTTACTAACGCTTATATACCCTCATCCAATCGATTTCCATTGTGGAACTATCCACATAGTTTTGGGAATTCCTATCCTTAAAAAAGGTGCCCCCTACCGCTGTGTTGAAGACGACCTTATGTTTTTTTCCAAAAAAGTGGGCTATGTTATTGGAACCATTGGCGGTGTAGGTATGAATTAGCTCCCCATCAAAAAATATGTCAATGGTATTTTCTTTCCACACCATTTCATAGATATGGAACGCAGTGGTCAGATCCGTACCCATTTTGTGCAGTACATCAGTGCCTTTGTTAATATTGATACCTTGAGTAGTTCCGAAAAATAGATTGCTAATGTACTCATTGGGTTTGCCACCCCATGCTTCTAAAATATCAATCTCCCCGCGAGTGGGCCATTGGTCCCCATAGGTCCAAAAAGCGGGCCACATACCATGGCCAGCAGGTAATTTTATACGAGCCAAAAATCGATATTGATGTTCCCCCTCGTTGTTGGAAGGCCCAAATTGTACTTTACTTTCTATTCGACCAGAAACATATTCAAAATCCTTTGATGTCGTGTCCGCAATAGTGGTTGCCCCTGAAACCGCTTTCCGTTCCACATTGATTTTTAGGATACCGTTTTCCAAGGATAACTGTTGCGGCCGGTACAGCTGGATTTCCTCATTAAAAGCGCCACTGTTCCAAGCATTCCATTGAGCAAAATCTTGGTCAAATTCATCTTCGAAAACAAGTGTCCACGAATCAGTATTCTTGGAAACTTGAGTTGTGACGTGGGAACTGGACGGCCTTTTGCAACTTGTGCCGAAAGTAATCCATAGTACTAAAAATACGTATTGGCTTATGGTGCTTTTTTGGGTTTTAGTCCGGGTAAAGATCAATAATGTGCTTTTAATGGTGATTTCAATAATTTAGAATTGACGGGTATCTGCAACCAGAACGAATTCTGATGAAATTATAACATATCCCTAAAGCTAACAAAATGAATTTATAAATAAATTTTGAAAGACTTTGATGCCTAAATCATGTACTATTCTACTTGGTTTAAGAGCTCATCGAGCTTTTTCTTTGAGAACTCTTGGTCAGGTTTCATTTCCAAGGCCTTTTTGTACCAATCAATTGCTAGAGCAGTACTATCCATTTCCCGATAGGCATCTGCCACACTATCCAACCAACCTGCATCCTCCGGTTCCAGTTCCGTATTAAAATTGAATACCTCTAGTGCCTGGGAATAATAGCTTCGATTAAGTAACCAATACCCTAAATCATCTATGCTACCACCTCCAAAAAAATAATCTTGCGGAGATTTTTCCTTTTCGGAAAAGTAGATTTCCTTTACTTTATCCATACCCTCGGTTAGAATGTAATCTTTGAGTTTTAAATGAATGGGTGCCTTTGGTTCAATGGAATCATTAAAAACGGCATTCTTTAAGATTCCTGTGGCACTATCAGTGGACCAGAAGTTATCCGAATTAGCCATTACTACCACGGCCGACTTCTTTTCCGGCATAAATCCAAAAAAAGTTCGGTAACCGGTATCACCTCCACTATGTTTGTAAATTTTGGACTCATTCAACTTGCCTAATGACCAACTCAATGCTACTTTCCTTAGGCTATCGGGTGTATGTATGGTTGTGAGTAGATCATATGAATCTTTGGAAAAAATTGTTCTATCTTCAATGGTACCCTTATTAAGATAGACCTTGGCCCATAGTAGCATGTCCTCAACATTTGAATGTAGCGTTGAACTACCGGCGTGTCGTCGATTATAAGGATATATGGCACTCACCACACGCTGGAGGCTATCCCCTATGATATGCGGAGTTGTTGCCAAGGAATTCCCCTTCTCTGGACGAAAAAAGGAACTGTTCTTCATTCCAATAGGCTCAAAGATGTTATGTTCCATATACAATTCAAAAGGCATTCCGGAGGTTTTGGCAATCACATCACATAAAATGTCAAAAGCTGGATTGCTGTAACGTTGATTCGTGCCGGGTGAAAAGTCAAGTTCAGAGTTTTTATGGCTCCTAGCGTAGCGTTCAGCAGCGCCATCATCAAATTGTGGCTTATCCCACTCATAATCATCAGTATCCGGGATTCCAGAAGTATGAGTAAGCATATGTTTAATAGTGATATCCTTATAACGCTTATCGGCCATGGTAAAATAGGGAAGGTAGTCCGTTAGTTTTCCATCTAGGTCAATCTTTCCTTTTTCCACCAATTGTACAATTGCCGTTGCAACAAAGGGTTTGGAAACCGATGCCATGTGAAATAGCGACTTGGAGGTCATAGGTTCTTGTGTGTCCAAAGCTTGTACACCATGGCCATTGGCATAAACAACGGTATCATTTACTATCATACCAAAGGCGATGCCCGGTAAATCAAATAATTCCTTTTGTAATAAAACGGATTCCTGAATTTTTAAAGTCTCCGGTGAACTATCCTTTTTTTCATCTGTTTTACAATTCAAGAATAAGAGAAAACAGGTTGTGATGATTCGAAGTCTATTCATAGTGTCGTTTTTTGATGTGATGTATTATTTTTCAAAGTTTTCAATGATAAATGGTATTCCTATACTCCAATTATGTTTTAGAAGTTTTACTGCCGATCTGATGTCGTCTTTTTTTAATTGGGCAATAATATTTTCATGTATTTCGATAGATTCTTTTTTTTGCGTCTCATTCCAAAAAGCATAATCATACAAACTGATTCTAATTCGTAATTGATCAATGATTCCGCGTGCATAATTGTTTGAATAATTTTCAATCAATTTTTCGTGGAACATGCGGTCAAATTCTAGCATCTCTCTGGCATTTGTAGCCTTTATAAAACTATCATTGATCTGTTGTAACTCTTTTAATTGTTCAGGGTTATAGGTGGAGTTCTGAACGGCTTCACCCTCTAGGACGCCCATCAAATCATAGATTTCTTTGGCATCTATCGTACTCAGTTCCATTACAAAA
>JBCBZA010000157.1:0-9034 GCA_039815575.1 Bacteroidota bacterium
CATGCATAGTATTTTTTTCCTAAAAAAAACAGTTTAAGTCTACGGATTTAACAAAAAAACCGCTCTAAAAGCGGTTTCTTCATTAAAATTATACTATTACTTAGTTACTCTACAGTAACCGATTTCGCCAAATTTCTGGGCTGATCTACATTACAACCTCGCATCAAAGCAATATGATAGGACAATAGTTGCAGTGGAATGGTAGTCAAAAGTGGGGAAAGTGGCTCTGAAGTTTCTGGAACCTCAATGATATGGTCGGCCAGTTCCGATACCATTTCATCACCCTCAAAAACAACGGCAATAATTTTTCCATGTCTTGATTTTATCTCCTGAACATTACTAACTACCTTTTCATAGTGACCTTTTCTGGTAGCAATTACCACCACAGGCATTTGTTCGTCTATTAACGCAATTGGGCCGTGTTTCATTTCAGCAGCAGGATATCCTTCTGCATGGATGTAACTAATTTCCTTTAGCTTTAGCGCACCTTCCAGGGCCACTGGAAAGTTGTAGCCGCGCCCTAGGTAAAGACAGTTTGGTGAATCTTTATATACGTCGGCAATCTGTTCAATAAGAACATTGGATTCCAAAGCGTTTTCTACCTTGCCAGGTATGGCCTCCAACTCAGTCAAATACTCATGAAACTTTGAGTCGGAAAAAGCTCCTTTTTCCTTGGCTAGCTTCAATGCAATCAAGGTAAGAACAGTAATTTGAGTGGTAAAAGCTTTTGTTGAGGCAACTCCTATCTCTGGACCAGCATGGGTATAGGCCCCAGCATGGGTTTCCCTTGCAATAGAGGATCCTACTACATTGCACACCCCAAATACAAAAGCTCCTTTTTCCTTGGCCATTTTAATTGCGGCCAAAGTATCTGCTGTTTCCCCTGACTGGGAAATGGCAATCAATACATCGTTCTCGGTAATTACTGGATTTCTATACCTGAACTCAGAAGCATATTCCACCTCAACCGGTATTCGGGCCAAATCCTCAAAGATATATTCCGCTACAAGTCCAGCATGCCAAGATGTACCGCAGGCAACAATAATAATCCTGTTGGCATTGAGGAACTTTTCAAGATTTTGGTCAATTCCGGCCATCCTAATAAGTCCTTGATCTGCCAAGAGTCTTCCTCTATACGTATCTAAAATGGCGCGGGGTTGCTCATAAATCTCCTTGAGCATAAAATGGTCATAACCCCCTTTTTCAATTTCCTCAATATTTAGCTGAAGTTCTTGGATATTTGGATAAGCAATAGCATCATCCTTAATCTTCCTCAGCTTAATTTCCTTACCTAAACGGATGATGGCCATTTCTTCGTCTTCAAGATAAACCGCATTATTGGTAAATTCAATAAAAGGAGAGGCGTCTGATGCCACAAAATATTCATTGTCACCGATGCCAATAGCCAAAGGGCTACCTAACTTGGCCACTACAATTTCATTGGGCTTATTTTTATCAAATACGGCAATGGCGTAAGCTCCTACAACTTGGTTCAAAGCAATTTGAACCGCTTGTCCCAATTTCACTTCCTCTGTATTCTTTACCTCTTCAATGAGGTTGACCAAAACTTCAGTATCTGTGTCCGATTCAAAGGAATAGCCCCTTTTTGTAAGTGCTTTTTTGATGGACTCGTAATTTTCTATAATTCCGTTATGGATGATAACCAAGTCCCCAGAATTGGAGTAATGCGGATGGGAATTAATATCATTGGGAACACCATGGGTTGCCCAACGGGTATGACCCAATCCCAGTTGACCTGTATTACAGGAAGCTTCCTCGGCCTTTATCTTAAGATCTTCAACTTTACCTTTGGTTTTGGTAAGACAAATATCATTGCCATCATATAGAACCAATCCGGCACTGTCATAGCCCCTATATTCAAGTCTTTGAAGTCCCTTTATTATGATTGGATAAGCGTCTCTTTTCCCAATATATCCTACTATTCCACACATGGATTGAATTTTTTAGTACGGTTATTTGAATAGTGTATTTGCTTTAAAATTAAATTTAGAATACAAATTCCATTTAAAATCTACGTTATATAACGCAAAAAATCCTTGACTTGTATAAGTTGACCCCACTTAGTCCGTCTCCGTGAAGAAAATTTGGAGTTTAAGTCTTTTGTCTTCTTCTTCAGCAGGCACGTTATTACCAAACAAAATGGTTCCAAAAGGATTCAAGGTGTTCATCACGGGTAAATCAACTGTTTCTCCCATTGCAGATTCAGCTTCCAGAGTGTTTGTGACCAAAAGACTAGAAGATAGGGACAGATTTATGGGAGCCAGTATGGAATCCCTTACAATCAAATCATTAATGTAATCAGTTACGCGCATGGTATATTTGGTACCCCGTCCATCACTCGACTTTTCAAGATTCCCACCAAAGGTCTCTCTTAAAAGATCCAGTACTGAGGCAAATCCATTTACAGAGGAATTGTCGAACAAAGGGAGATTTGATCGCGAATCAAAAAGGTAAAGTTGCTCGGGTTCTAAGGTGCCTCCTACTATGTCTATGGCATCCCTATCCACATAAAAAACCAAGTTCGCTTCATTAATTATCCAATTGTTGGCCCTTATGTCTTCAATGATATCATTTGCCATAGACTCGTCCTGGTCAAATAAACGCAATTCCGAAAAAGTTCCACTTCCTCCTTTAAGAAAAAGTCTGTTTGCATTAGATTGATCGTCATCTAATTGAGCTTCCACGTTAGATGGCAAAGGGGCGTCAATAAAAGTATTTACTGCGTTACCAAATACTAAGTTATTCTGTACCTGAAGAAAGTTCAAAACAAAATCCCGCTCCACTCTTTCGATGGTCTCTGTGGTGCCTTCACCACTATCATCCCTCACGAAATCATCAAACTCGTATGTAATCGTAATTGTTGCCTGACTTAAATCGAACAAAATCATCAAATCTTCATTAACTGGGGTAATGGACAAATGAAATCCCCTTAGAAAATTTGAAAAATTGGATTGGGTCAATAAATCAAAACTTCCCTCCTTATCCAAAATATTTTCCTGAAAGAATTGTGTATTCAGTGCGACCTCCACCCCGGGGTTCAGCCTCGTAGAAACGATTACCGATTCGTCCTCCAATGTATCGGGATTATCCTCTTGGAAGGTGACGATCTCTTTATTATCAATAGTAACGGTACCTTCAAACAGCGGTTCTCCCTCAACAAAAGTGGTGATGTCCGTATTAGAGAAATATTCTTGACTTTCCTCAAAATTCGAATTTGGGTCTAAGTCTCGCAAGAAAAAGGTAGACCGCTCAACCTTTAGGTCAAGTTGTTCCCCCAGATAAGGCGCTTGACCTTCTAACCCAACAAATCTTCGGGAAAAGATACTATCCAATGCAAAGCTTCTAATAAAATTACCGGCTATAAAGTCATCACCTGTCCCATCCTCGTCTGCGTCAAAAGGATCGGATTGAACAATCCGCTCATCATTATCAGACACTCCATCACCATCGGTATCGCTATTGGGATCATCTGGATCAATGTCCAATTCATTGGGCACTCCATCACCATCTGTATCCGCGTTGGCATTGGAATTAACCAATTGATAGGGCAGATAAAGAATAACCTCCCTTACGGTTTCGTTCTCCGGGATGGTATCCTGACCTCTGGATGCCTCTGGTAAATCTTCAAGGTTTTGTCTCGTATTTCCAAAAACGGGATCCCCCTGCAGAGCAGGAAAAGTAATCTGCGATGTTACTACAGCCTCCCTCCTCCCATATAGGGGGTCGTTATAAACACCTATTTGA
This sequence comes from Bacteroidota bacterium, assembly GCA_039815575.1. Classification (GTDB taxonomy): domain Bacteria; phylum Bacteroidota; class Bacteroidia; order Flavobacteriales; family Flavobacteriaceae; genus Croceivirga. Next base: position 3,766 of record JBCBZA010000157.1, read on the forward strand.
TACAAGGGCAGTCTATTGGTCTGTACAGCAACAGCACTCCGATTGAAAGCAAAAACATCAAAGTCCGCTTTACCGGTAACAAAAGGCTCACTAGCAATTACACCATCCCCCAAAGTATCTAACTCTTCTTCACAGGAAACCAGAAAAACCAATAAAAAAGAAATTCCAGCCAACGCTGAAATACTACTATGCTTAAAAACCATTCGGCTTAACTTAAAACTTGTGTGTTATAGAAATTGGCATAGGCTTCATCCGTTTCTTGGAATGAAACATAGGGAAGAGTGGGCTTATCCTGCTCATTTACATAATCAACCAAATCATCCGGAATCTCTTCCGAGGCTAAAATAATGGCATCGGAATAATCCACGGCAACCTTTAACAAATTATTATAGTCAGCTGTTTTTAGGGCCTCTATTTTCGTAGGGTCAACCCCATCAAAGGCAATTTTATCAAGCATGTTATCGTTCAATTCACCATCAAAACCTTTTCCATAGATTGAAGTAACAATCTTGCTATCCATGAAAATGGGTTCATCCGCATAATACTCCCTCAAGTATAAAGGTAGCAAGGAGGCCATCCAACCATGCACATGAATAATATCCGGTGACCAATTTAACTTTTTAACCGTTTCAACAACCCCTTTGGCAAAGAAAATGCCACGTTCATCATTATCAGGAAATAGATTTCCATCTTTATCTTGAAAAGTAGCCTTTCTCTTAAAATATTCATCATTATCAATGAAATAGACCTGTATACGTTCCCTTGGTATGGAGGCCACCTTAATAATAAGGGGCATGTCCATATCGTTGATGACCAAGTTCATTCCAGATAGCCTTATTACCTCATGAAGTTGATGTCTTCGCTCATTAATATTCCCATACCTTGGCATGAAAATACGAATTTGACCTCCATTGCTGTTTACCATTCTAGGGGCTTCATAAGACATTAAGGAAACTTGATTCTCAGGTAGGTAGGGCACTAATTCAGAAGATACGAACAATATCTTTTTACCAGTCATACATGCAATTTTTGTTCATCTGACTTAACGTAGCCGCAAAAGTACAAAAATTATGCCTAATACCAGTATTTATAGTATTTTTGCACGCTTTTGTTTTAGCTTATGAGGGTATTCCATAATAAAAAAGAGCTTAAAGAAGTCCTAAAGGAATGGAAATCAAAAAACTGTTCCGTTGGACTGGTTCCAACAATGGGAGCACTGCATCAAGGTCATCTTTCGCTAGTGAAAAAAGCAATATCGGACAATGACTTTGTAGTGGTCAGTATATTCGTAAATCCGACCCAGTTCGATAATTCGGAAGACCTTGACAAATATCCCTCGAACCTAAAAAAGGATGTTGCCCTTTTACTTTCGGTTTCGGAAGAGGTCTTCATTTTTACACCTAGCCAAACCGAAATATATGATGGAAATGTAGTTTCCAAGGCCTTCAATTTTAGTGGCTTGGAAAAGGTAATGGAGGGAGAATTTAGAACAGGTCACTTTGACGGAGTGGCTACCATTGTTGAACTTCTGTTCAAAGCGGTACAACCTACACGAGCTTATTTTGGAGAAAAGGACTTTCAGCAATTGCAGATTATCCAAAAAATGGTGCAACAATCTAACTTGAATTTGGAAATTGTACCCTGCCCTATTGAAAGGGAGTCCAATGGTTTGGCCAGAAGCTCTCGTAATGAAAGACTGTCCGTAACAACTAGGGAAGCAGCAGGTTTTATTTATAAAACTTTGCTATCTGCCAAAAATAAATTTGGCATGGAAAATGCTTATACTATTAAGGAGTGGGTATCCGAAAAGTTTATTGAAAACCCATTTTTTGAACTGGAATATTTTGAAATAACTGATGTGGATACCTTAACTCCTATAACCAAAATTCAAAAGAATAGAAAATACAGGGCTTTTGTCGCTGTTTATGCAGAGGGAATTCGCTTGATAGACAATATTGCCCTGAATTAAATAATTTTGTCCCTTATCATGAAAGTAGAAGTAGTAAAATCCAAAATTCATCGCATCAGGGTCACTGGAGCTGACCTCAATTATATTGGTAGCATTACCATTGATGAAGATTTAATGGATGCCGCAAATATCATTCGTGGAGAAAAAGTTCAGATTGTCAATAATAATAATGGTGAACGATTGGAGACCTATGCGATTCCAGGCCCTAGAGGTTCAGGTGAGCTTACACTAAATGGTGCTGCTGCTCGCAAGGTAGCCGTAGGTGATGTCCTGATCTTGATTACCTATGCGTGGATGGATATTGAAGAAGCGAAGGTTTTTAATCCATCCCTGGTTTTCCCCAACGAGGAAACCAACTTATTAAAATAATTTGTCCAGAACGTTAAAAAAAACCCTCAAGATTATTGTTCCCTTTGCTTTGGGGACGGCATTACTTTTTTTTCTCTACAATAGTACGTCTCCTGCAGATAGAAAGAACATTGTAGATAATATTGTCAAAGCCAATCCATTTTGGATATCCATATCCTTAATTATAGGAATACTGAGCCATGTTTCAAGAGCTATACGATGGAATTACCTCCTACGCCCTTTAGGATATGTTCCGAGGGTCAGTAATAATTTCTTTATGGTCATGATAGCTTATTTGGCCAACCTTGGCGTTCCGCGTTCAGGGGAATTTTTAAGGGCCACTGCCCTCACTACCTATGAAGAAGTTCCCTTTGAGAAAGGATTCGGAACTATAGTAACCGAGCGGGTAATTGATGTTATTATGTTACTTCTCGTTATTATGTTTGCATTGCTCTTACAAACCAATTTTATCCTTACCTATCTAAAGGATTATGGTCTTAATTTGGTTTTGAGTATTTCTGTCCTATTCGCAGGGATTATTGGCCTTGTAGTCCTATTACGATTGATTGGAAAGGCCAAAGGGGGATTCCTCTTAAAAGTCAAAAGGTTTTTAGATGGGATGCTTCAAGGGGTTAGCAGTATTCTAAAAATGAAGGATAAATGGCCTTTTATTTTTCATACCTTATTTATCTGGACCTGTTATGTAGGTATGTTCTGGGCCATAAAGTTTGCAATTCCTGAAACTGCAGTATTGGGGGTGTCGAAGCTTCTGGTTGCCTTTGTCGCGGGAGCATTTGCCATGATGGTTTTTCCCGGTGGGTTGGGAGGCTATCCCATATTTGTGAGTGCCGCACTTACCCTTTTTGGTATTTCATCTAATTCTGGTGACGCCTTTGGATGGATCATGTGGATTACCCAGACCCTAATGATTGTTATTCTTGGTGCAATATCTTTTGTGCTCTTACCGTTATTGAACCGAAATCGATAATCTCTGATTATCAAACCAATACCCCATGAACAAACCCATACTCTTCCTTTTTGGACTATTCTGCTTTGTACTTAATGGCCAAGTGCAAAAGGAAATATTTGAATCTTTCAAACTACAGGAAAGAAGGGATGTATCCTATTATTTTCCTGAGAACTATTCCGAGGATAAAAAATATCCCTTGATTTTGGTATTGGATGCCGATTATCTTTTTGACCTGGTTGTTTCCAATGCTAAGTTTTTCAGTAAATACAATCGCATGCCAGAATCTATTATTGTAGGTGTGCACCAAGAGCAGAATGAACTGCGCTGGGAAGATTGCGATTTTGAGCAAACTACGGGATTGCCTACCGAAAAAGGAAAGCTTTTTTACGAATTTTTGGGAACCGAATTGATTCCCTATTTGGAAACAAGCTACAATGTAGCTCCTTTTAAAATGTTTATTGGATATGACATCACTGCGAATTTTGGAAATTACTTTTTATTCAAAGACAAGTCATTATTCAACTCTTATCTAATCATTTCACCGGTTTTAGCTACTGAAATGGAAAGTCGAATACCCTCAAGACTTTCAGACTTAAATCAAGAAATTTTCTATAACCTAGTGTTGGAAAAAGGAAAAGCTGAGGACCGCAACAGAATCCTTCAAATGAACAACGCCATTGCCTCCATCGGTAAGGAGAACTTGCATTATTTTTTTGATGAGTACCAGGAACCTGATCATATATCCATAGCCGCTTATGGCATAAGTAAAGCTTTTGACAATGTGTTTAAACTATTCCGTCCTATAAGCCCTAAGGAATATAAAGAGCAAATTTTAACATCCAACGAACCCGTTATCCAATATTTGAAGGACAAATATGACATGATAGAAAATTTGTTAGGGTTTCCGAAAGAAGTGGAATTAAATGATATTATGGCCATATACGCCGCAGCTTTAAAGAAAGATGATTTTGATTCTTTGAAAGCACTTGCCGACATCTGTAAAAAACAGTTTCCAGAAACCATGCTCGGATTTTACTTGGAAGGTGAACATTTGGAGCTTGCTGGCGAACCAAAAAAAGCCATGAAAGCCTTTGAAAAATCATTCTTGATGGAGCCCATTGATTTTCTGACAAAAGATATGGCCCTTGAAAAAATTGATGCCATTAAAGCAGATTTTGGATATTAGTCCAATTCGATATTTAATGCTTGAATTGGAGTGTTTCTACCCTATAAAAATCCAATTACCAACCATCCAAAACACTATCTTTAGCCAAATTCCAAGCTTTAGATGGCCAAGACAAAAGTTGCCTATTTCTGTCAAAACTGTGGTGCACAATACCCTAAATGGGTAGGGCAGTGCTCCTCGTGCAAACAATGGAATACCATTGTCGAAGAGGTGGTCCAAAAACAGACCAAAACCACTTGGAAAACGTTGCCAAACGGCTCGGACAGAATTGCCAAACCCCTCCCTATCCATCAAATCACAAATGGGTCTGAGATTCGTCTTACTATGTTGGACCAAGAGTTCAACCGGGTTCTCGGTGGCGGATTGGTCCCTGGCTCTTTAACCCTTTTGGGTGGTGAACCAGGAATTGGAAAAAGCACCCTACTTCTTCAGATAGCCTTGAAGTTATCATTAAAAACACTCTATGTTTCTGGAGAGGAAAGTCAAAGGCAGATTAAAATGCGGGCAGACCGAATTCTTCCTAATTCTGAAAATTGCTTTGTACTTACGGAAACCAAGACCCAAAACATCTTTCGACAAATTGTAGAATTAGAGCCTGATTTGGTCATTATCGATTCCATACAAACCTTGCATACGGACCATATTGAGTCAGCAGCAGGAAGCATCTCACAAATAAGGGAGTGTACTGCTGAATTGATAAAGTTTGCCAAAGAGAGTAATACACCTGTTGTACTTGTAGGTCATATTACCAAAGATGGCAGTATTGCCGGACCAAAAATTTTGGAACATATGGTGG
>JBCBZA010000236.1:0-3817 GCA_039815575.1 Bacteroidota bacterium
TGCCCGTTCTGGCGCCGCTGCTGCGCACCCGGCGCGCACGGGCACGGTTGCGCACGGTGCAGTTTCGCGGTCGGGCGCACGCGACGATGGTCTATGACCACAAGCCTATCAATGATGTGTTTGCGGTGATGGACTCTAAAATTGGACTTCATTTATCAGGAATTGCGGATCTCTCCGGGCCGGAGTCGCTATCGTTTGGTTTCTCCCGACACGATGTAAGCATTACCTCGATCAGTGCCGGATTTGGAAGTTTATCGGTAGCCCAAAATAAGATAAGTGGAACGTTTACAACCAGAGGGATAACGATTCCCGTATCCATAACGGTGGCCGAAGGAGCGCTTGGCGCCGGAGCTTTTTCTGGTGGCATTAGCGTTCCCTGGGCTTATATTTCGGCTCAGCAAGGTCTTATCCCCGATTTTGTAACCTTAAGGGCATCGGGAACAGCTAATTTGGGACAGGTTTTTAACAAGGTTTTGGAAAAGGTCCCTGGGGGCGGCCTTCTTAAGAATAATCCGTTTATAAGACAATTGAGCCAATCACTGGAGTCTATATCAAGCAAACTCAATATTAATGCGGGGGGTACTGTCAGAATGGATGTTCAGTTCGCAAAAGGAAACAATCCTTTCGCCATTCGGTTAGCCACCTCTTTTGATAGAGCCGTAAGTTACGGAACGTCTGGTTTGTTAGGTGGAAGAAGGGCTAGCGGTAGCGGTGGGGCCATTAAGGTTTTTGGACCGCAATGGCAGGGAACTATTTGGCATGTGGAAGCTCTAACAGGAGAACAGTTTAATAATGCCACAAGAAAGCTATTTTATCCTTCGTATGATGAAACCCACCCTTTATACGATGCTACAAAAGGTCCGTTATCCGAAACAATTCTCGATGAAGACATCCTAGTGAAGGGTTTTGGTAAAGATGGGCAACCTATATCCATTTACGCGGAAGGTGAATATGCCGTTTCCTTTACTCCGGTAAACCAAGTAATTTCAGGGGGAGAAAAGAAATTGGCGTTGACCACGCATGATAGTAGAGATTTTGGTAATAACTACTTTAACACCGGACTGGCAGGAATTGGCATTGCTCCGTACGATGTGGCCAATGGAAGCTTAGATTTTGGAGGAGACCCCATTGTTTCGGACCTGATTGCGGGAACAGATACTCCTAATTTTAATAGCCAACCCATCACCGTAGCATCAGCCGCTCAAATACCACTATTGGATAGTTATGATGGGGTAGACTTCACCAACCTTAAGGTAATTGGTTTAGATGTTGACCAAGCCACTAAAGCAGTCAATTTTATTTTAAGGGGAGACCGACAGAATGCGGCAGCACCCACCAATATTAACAATGAAAGCAACCTCCTAAAAACAGTATTTATTGAAGCCTTGTCCATACCCAATAATGCGCAGTTCGTAAGTTTGGAGACCAACCCACCAGAAGCGGTGGCCTATGAGCCTTTTAAGCATACGCAAATGGGACAGATATTTTTCACCGCCGATGAACAGATGAAAAAAGATTTTGCTCGTGAAGTTTATGTGAATCCTGGCGGCAAAAACATTACACAAGAATGGTATGACCGACTGGCCAATGTTAGTAGCTCTTCGAATTTTTTAAGAACTATTTTAGATCGAGGTGTTATACCGGCAATATCGTTTAATATAAGGGCCAATATTGTTCCTGTAATTCCCAAAGGAAACAAGGAAGAGTCAAAAGTATTTATTAATGATGCCAAATATGGTATTATTGTATCCGATGCTTTCGCCACCCTAAGATTAACTGCTGCCAACGGAGGTTCTGTGACTATTAGTAATACGTTACCAAATGGCACTGTTGGGATAACCACTTCAGAATTTAATATTCTAAGCACCCAACTAAACCAATTCAACACCTTTGTAACCAACAGGGCCCTAGGTGAAAGAAATACCATTGTAAACCGGGTCAATAATGGCATTGGGGCTTACAAAAATTTAAAACGTATTCTACCCGCCATCGTTGCTGCACATTGGTACAAACAATCTAATCTTGCCGATGGAAGCTTAAAGGACATTATTGATACTGGAAGCCTTTCTTCCCAGTATACCGGAACTAGTTTAAGCAAACCTTTTAATCAAAGCTTATGGGACTCAAAAGCCAACCAATTGATAGCCTCTTTATCTGCCACAAGTTCGGGTTATACTATTACTTCTACTATAACCGGTGGAGTAACTATAGATAACAAAGTGGCGCCCGGGAATTTGACCACCAATTTCACCAACACCCAGCAAGTTGTGTTTGATCAATCTCTTTCCGATGGATATACTTCAAGCAATTATCTCAATGCCGGTGGCATAGGGTATAACCTAGCAGAAATTATTCCAACGGGGATATATACCCGGCCAAATGCCAAAAATCTGGTGGCTTTTGGTTCCGAGTATATTGAAAATAGACCCATTAAAATAGCTGTAGGAGTCGCCAATAATGGAAACAAAAGAGCAAATAATGTCCTGGTCAACGTATATATTCAAAAAGAAGGCGGAACCGCAAAAAGGATTAAATCTACCACCCTAAGCAGTATAAATCCTTATGAGACCAAAAGTGTTGTTTTTAACTATAATCCGGGGCGCATCGCTACCAATAAATTAAAGGAAAACTATAAGATTTTTTATAGAGTAAACGAGAATGAGGCCACTAAAGAGTTGTCTTATACAAACAACGAGCTAAGTCGTGTTATTCAGGTAGCTTATATCATTAATTCCGAAGTGTCTAGCGAAGCCACATTGGCTCTAAGTTTAGAAAGTTCTCCTGAACATCTATTTGTTTCAAGGGATGGCTTACAATTACAGGAAAGCACAATAAAAAAAGGAGCTAAATTAAGCGCCCACGCCTTGAATAGAATTACGATGACACCCGGGTTTAAAGCATTGGACGGTAGTACTTTCAGAGCATGGATTGGTACCGATGCACAAGGTCTTGCCGAATATAATAGACTAACACCAGTGGGCTCAACTTCAAAATTGAATGTGCAAAAGATAGATCAAACTCCCGTATCAAAGCCTAAGAAACATGTTCCAACCCTTGACTCAAAGCTTCAGAAGATCAGGAGATTAAATCAAGGAATCGATAAATTCAGTGACCCGGTTTTTGAAAATTACACAATCGTTGATAATCAAGAAATTGAAGACCTTGTTAATACATCCAATAAGTTGATGAATGTGTACCCTAACCCAACGACGGGAATGTTAAATCTTATGTTGGAATTACCTAAGGAAGATCAAATAAAAATGGAGGTATATAGCCTTAACGGAGGAATTGTAAAAACCTTCAGGGAACTTATTGACGTTCCTAAGGGAATGACTAATTTAACGCTAGATCTCGAGGAAATTGCAAATGGAATGTACATGCTTGTGCTAAGAAATAAGGAAGGTAAAAAAATAGGTTCAAAATTGATTCTAAAAAACCAATAATTGGCATATTTAAAAACACTGACCATTATACATACGTGCTTTTTGGAACACTTTATTTTTATTGGTAGGCTTAATGTGTTCTATTATTGTGTTAGTAAACACCCCTTGTTTTCTTGGGGTGTTTTCAATTATACTCTATTTCAATAATTTGATCGCTTTGTTTTTAATACGGTCCAACAGCACGCTCAAATGTTCCCTGGTCGTAAAAGGATTCATTAGGGTTACCCTAAAAAAATGCTTCCCTTTGAGTTTGGTCTGTACCATATAAAATTCCCCCTCTTCCAAGAGCTCCTGTCGTATTTTTGCATTGGTCATATCCAAGGTTTCATCATCTAAATCTCCTTGGATATATCGGAAACAAACGATGTTGGACA
>JBCBZA010000204.1:0-5974 GCA_039815575.1 Bacteroidota bacterium
ACATTGAAGACATCAATTTCAATCATATCCACCCCTAAATCCAATGCTTTTTGTACCGAGGCCAAGGTGTTTTCAGTCTCATAGCCCATTGCGCCTCGATGTCCAATGACCAAAGGCTTTTTTTGCATTTCACATCCCATTATTAAAACTATCAAAAAACAAAATGAAACTACTTTTCCCATTAGTGAACTGTTTATCGAATTACAAAAATATAAACTTGAAGCATCTATGCCCAGTAAAATTTGCCTTTGTGATTTATTCATCCAATTTAAAAATATAGGATTCCAAGGGAGCAATTTTTAATGGTACCGACCCCAATCCATCCTCGATGCTGAGGACAGGATTGAACTCGCCATATAGTTGTTCCTCTAAGGAATAATCCTTGTTTGCCAACTCCCAGGTACTAATTAATTCAGGAGGGAGTTTAAAATCAAGATGGAATGATTTCTGCGTATCAAAATTAGAAATGACAATTAGTTTGTCATCTTCGGACCAACGAACGAATGAAAAAATACGATGGTCATAGCTTTCGGTATGTTCCTTATTATAGTAGTGAACCTCTTGGTACGCTCCCATTAGGGCGGAGCTCTTAATTATAAAATTGAGTAACCGTTTATAAAAGTCACGAAGCGATTTTTCATCCTCCCCAAGCTGTCCTCCGTCAAACTTCTTATTATTCATCCATCGCTGATGGGCCGGTACCCCAATATAATCAAAAATTGATGTTCTAGAAGGTTTTCCGAACCCCGCATCCTCCGAACCATCTTCGCCAACTTCCTGACCAAAATAAATCATGGTCGGTGAGGAACTTAAGGTTGCGGATACGACCATAGCAGGTTTTGCTATTTCTGCTTTCCCTACAAATTCAGGACTCGCAATGCGTTGCTCGTCATGGTTTTCAAGAAAATGGAGCATATGGTGTTCAATATCCTGCAAACCTGATTGTACCGTGTGAATATGATCGGTCCAGCCATAACCTTTCATAATGTGCTTGAGAGTATCATATAGTTCCACTTTATCGTAGAGGTAGTCCATCTTTCCTTTATGGATATAGTCCCGATATAACTCCGGATTGTACACTTCCGCTAGCAAAAACGCATCGGGGTTCTTCATTTTAATGGAAGAGTTCATAAAACTCCAAAACTCAACAGGAACCATTTCTGCCATATCAAACCGAAAACCATCCACCCCCAAATCCATCCAATACAAGGCAATATCCTTGAATTTATACCAAGAATTCGGTAAATCCTTATCCTTCCAAAATTCAAAATGTGCCTTGTGGTCCATTTTACCATAGGACGCTGGCAGTTCCGCAAAGTCCTTGGTCCCATCTGGACGCACCCCGTAATTGATTTTTACGGTCTCATACCAATCATTAAAATTGGGCTGAGCCAAGCGGGAGCCATTCCCTGTCCATTTTGCTGGTACTTCCTTGAACCTACCATCGGAAAGTGGATTCTCGTTTCCACCTAAAGGTTGATAGTCATCATGCCATTCCGGTACTTTAAATTCTGCTTCTGGGATATAATAAAAATTATTGTCACGAGCATATTCCACTGAAGTATCATCATTAGCACCAAAATCAACTATTCCCGGTGGATTGGTCTTTCCTTGATAGTTTCTGGCAACATGATTGGGCACAATGTCAATGATGACCTTCATCCCGTGTTGATGGGTTCTTTGCACTAGGGCCTTAAATTCCTCCAATCTATGGTTGGGATCATGAGCCAAATCTGGATTTACATTGTAATAATCCTTAACGGCATAGGGCGATCCTGCCCTACCCTTTACAACATCGGGATCATCGTTTGAAATTCCATAATCCTTGTAATCGTTGATTACAGCATGATGTGGTACACCAGTATACCACATATGGGTGACCCCCAAGTCGCGTAGGGCTGAAAGTGCTTGATCATCAAAATCAGCAAACTTGCCTGTCCCATTTTCTTCTATGGTACCCCAGGCTGTGTTGGTTGTCTCTATATTCCCAAATAAGCGGGTGAATACTTGATAAACCACTTTTTTTTGATTGTTCATAATCAAATTTTCTTTTTCGGGCTGCCGTTCAAAATTGCATGAGAAAGTAGCCGTAAGACATACAATTAAAAAGTACCATTTGCCTCTCACACGGATACTGTTTTGCCAGGGGTTAAAATCACCCTTTTTCCATTGACTCGAATGGTCATTTCCTCATTCCCGCTTAAGTAAAAGGTAGCTCCTCCTTTTTCAATCATCACTTTGATGATACGATTTCGAAAGTTGACCTTAAAGGAATAGGAATCCCATTGTTCTGGGATTTGGGGATAAAAATGTAGTTTGTCTTCTAAAACCCGCATACCTCCAAATCCTTCCACAATACTCATCCAAGTACCTGCCATGGATGTAATATGGAGTCCTTCTTCCACCTCTTTATTATAATCATCCAAATCCAATCGGGAGGTTCTCAAATAAAATTGGTACGCTTGCTCCATCCTACCCAATTTGGCCGCCTGAATACTATGAACACAGGGAGATAGCGAAGATTCATGTACCGTAAAAGGTTCGTAGAAGTCGAAATGACGCTCCAATTCCCCTTTGTTGAAATGGTCTTCAAAAAAATAAAACCCTTGAAGTACATCAGCTTGCTTTATATAAGGCGAGCGCAAAATTCTATCCCAGCTCCATTTTTGGTTAATAGGGCGTTGGGATTTATCTAAATCTTCCACTACAATCAATTCCTTGTCCAAAAATCCGTCTTGTTGAAGGTATACGTTGTGTTTTTTTGATTTTGGAAAAAACATCTTGTCCGCGACTTCTGCCCATTGTTCAACTTCTTCATCGGTGATTTTTGTATGGGCCACAATCCGATCATAGTCCGTTGGATACCCTTCTTTTACCTTCTCAATCTGTTCAATGGCATAAGAAATGCACCATTTGGCCAAATAATTGGTATACCAATTATTGTTGATGTTATTTTCGTATTCATTGGGACCAGTAACCCCTAGAATTACATACTTCCCTTTTTTTGAGGACCAATTGGCCCTTTGATGCCAGAACCTTGCAATGCCAATAAGCACTTCCAGTCCCATTTCGGGAATGTAACTGTAGTCTCCGGTAAAGCGATAGTAATTAAAAATAGCAAAGGCGATTGCCCCGTTCCTATGGATTTCCTGAAAAGTTATTTCCCACTCATTATGGCACTCTTCTCCGTTCATGGTCACCATGGGATATAATGCGGCGCCATTTTTAAAACCGAGCATGGCCGCATTTTCAATAGCCTTTTCCAAATGATTATAGCGATATTCCAGTAAGCTCCAAGCTACCTTTTGATTCTTGGTTGCCATATAAAAGGGAAGACAGTAGGCTTCTGTATCCCAGTAGGTACTTCCCCCATATTTTTCACCTGTAAATCCTTTAGGGCCAATATTTAGCCTAGAATCCTTTCCAAGATAGGTTTGGTTCAGCTGAAAGATATTGAAACGTATTCCTTGCTGGGCTTTTACATCACCTTCAATCGTAATATCGCTCATTTCCCAAATTTCCGCCCAGGCTTCTTTCTGACGTTCCAAAAGCCCATGAAATCCTAACTTAGAAGCTTTGTCCATGGTGTTATTTGCCGCCTGAACCAATGCATTGGCCGGATGATACCTGGAAGTGGTATACCCCCCTAATTTTGTGAGGGTTACTTTCTCCCCCTTTTTGAGTGATGTCTTGTAAAGGTGGGAAACTGCTGTTTCGGATTGCTCTGGTTTTAGAGGCTTTATTGATTTTCCTACAACACTGACGCTGGTTTGCATAAAGGTGCAGGTAGCAAAATTGGTTTTCATGGTATGTGCTTCTACGAAAGCTCTATTGCCCTCTGAAACAATACGGGTAGTATTCCAAAACTTATCGTCCCAGTTACTATCTTGGTTTTTAATCCCACTATCCAAATAGGGTTGAAGTATCACTTCGGCATCACTGCTCAGTAGCTCCATCTGATATTCTATGGCACCTATCTCATCCAATACCAGGCTTAAAAACCGGGTGGCACTTACCTCAATTTCAATAGCATTGGAAAGTGTTGCCCTAAAACTCCGCCGGTACCAACCTTCTTTCATGTTGAGTTCACGACGGAAGTGTTTTATTGTTTTACAGGTATTTAAATCCACTTGTATACCGTTGACCACAACATTGACACCAATCCAATTGGGAGCGTTCAATACCTTGGCAAAATATTCCGGATAGCCATTTTTCCACCAACCCACCCGGGTCTTGTCCGGATAATAAACTCCAGCAATATAACTACCTTGAAAAGTTTCACCGGAATACTGTTCCTCAAAATTGGCTCGTTGCCCCATAGCCCCGTTTCCAAGGCTAAATAAACTTTCTGAACTTTTAACCAGCTCTGGGTCAAACCCTTCTTCTACTATTGACCAGGTATTGGGAGTGATGTATTCTTGATTCATGTAAATAAACTAGGAAAGTTGAGGGGCAAACTTAATTAATTGTAGAATCACGTTCAATTAAAGTAGGCTCTAAAATTTTGGTGCGGTACGCCACTTCGTCGCTTTCGCTTTCTACCCGTTCAATGAGCATATTTGCGGCTATTTCCCCCATTCTTTCCCCATGTTGGGCAACGGAAGTCAAACTGGGGTTGGCATGTTTGGCCAACAAGCCATCAGTAAAACCTATTATGGAAACGTCTTCAGGCACCCGTAGTCCTTTTCTTTGTACCACCCGCATTCCGTAAATCCCGAAAATTTCGTTTACGCTAAGAATGGCGTCAGGATTGATGGCATTAAGAAACTCGGAAATTTTATTCTCATCGATATCCATAAAAGGAAGGCGAAGTACCAAATCTTCGTCCAAGCCCAGTCCATTGTCCTTTAACGCTTTTTCATAACCCTTATTTCTGTTCCTGCTCACACTAAAAAAGTCTTCTGTGGTCAATAGGGCTATTTTTTGCCTTCCTTGATCCAACAGTTTTTTAGTGGCTTTGTAAGCTCCTTGCATATCATCAATAAGCACCTTATCACAATTAATTTCATCAGTCACACGGTCAAATAAAACTATGGGAATGCCCTGTTCGGTAACCTCTTTTAAATGATTAAAATCTTTCTTCTTTTCAGTACCCGCCGATAAAGACATAATAAAGCCATCAATACTCCCATTGGCCAGCATCTCCATGTTAATGACCTCTTTATCAAAAGATTCGTCGGAAAGGCACACAATAACATTATACCCCTTTGCATTGGCATAGTTTTCTATACCTCTAATCACCGTCGTAAAGAAATGATGAACGATATCAGGAATAATGACCCCTATATTTTTGGTCCTCTTATTTTTGAGGCTGATGGCAATATTATTGGGTTTATAGTTGTATAATTTTGCAAATGCTTGAATCTTTTCCTTGGTATCCCTACTTATTTCCTCACTATTTTTTAAGGCCTTGGATACCGTAGATATGGATACATCCAGTTCTTTGGCAATGTGTTTTAGTGTAATTTTTTGTTTCAGCATGGTCCTGAAATGTTAAATATTTGAAATTAAGTATATCCGTTAGGTGTTAAAAATTTAGCTTAAAATTTTAACAATGAATCCAAGGAAATACAAGAAAAATTTCAAGTTTCACAAAAATTAAAAAAATGTATATTTGTCCTAGTTTTATTATATTTCGCATATTTCGCGGCTTTGTATTGCGAATTATGTAGTTTAGAGTGTGTTGGATTAATATACCCCAATAATTACAAAGTTATCAACACGAAACCGTTTTCGTGGTTTTTGTAGATTTTGGATAATGTTTGTTTAACACATTTTTTACATATGTTTAACTCTTAAATTTAAATTAACTAAACTTAAAATTAATTTTATGAAGATTACGCTACTTAAAAGCTTGCTGCTCCTAGGCTCATTGATTTGCTTTGGTGCAGTTCAGGCCCAGACGGTAACGGGTACAGTTTCGGATGCTAGTGGTCCCTTACCCGGAGCAAGTGTCGTGGTAAAGGGTACAACA
>JBCBZA010000162.1:0-8512 GCA_039815575.1 Bacteroidota bacterium
ATGTATGCGCGCTATGACTATCTTGTCGGAGAAGGCTTTTTGGAGCAGGACACTATTGGTTTTGGCCCCATCATGGAGCGGGAGTTCAACAACCTGTTGGCACTGGAGAAGGGAGCCGTAATGGATGGCAAAAAGGCCAGGAAGCTTTTCGTGGCCGAGGAGGGCTTCCAGGGTACGCGTTTGGTGTTCGAGTGGAACGACGGGGAGGCAGAGTTCGAGCTGCAGTTCGTGAACCCTGAGAACCAGTACCACAAGTGGAAGCACAGCATGGCCTCCAATGCCGAAACGATAGCACGTGAGAAGGACTTTGGCTATAATGTAACGGAATACCTGGTGGACGGTGCACTGCCGGGGACCTGGAAGGTGAACGTAAACTATCTGGGCAATAAGAGCCTAACGCCTACCTACCTAAAGGCCACGATCTATTATGACTACGGTTCACGGACCCAGCGCAAGGAGGCCATGGTCTTCAAACTGGACCTAAAGGACGTCAACCAGGAACTGTTCAGCTTGACCACAGGAGGTAAAACAATCATACACTAGTATGTTGAAATAAAATAAAATAATTTAAATCCAACACCATGAAAAAATTTAAAATCGTTACCATGCTGTTCGTATTAAGTATTGGTTCAATCTTTGCCCAAGACCAAATGAAAGCCCTAAAGGTAGATGCTCCTTTCAGATTGTTCCAAGGTGTTGTTATTAAAAGCGACCTTAGAATAACAACTACAATTTTGAATCAAATTGAGTATGGTCCAACGGAAACCAATGACACGACCAGTAATGAAAGGTACAGTACTACCTTTTTTAATTTTATAAACCAAAGGGGTGCGCTTCGACCTGCCATTGTACTAGATGGCTTCCTTGTAAATGATAACTCACAACGTCTAAACCCAATTCAATTTCCCACTTTCAATTTCTTCTGGAGAAATCGTTTTTGACCAGATGACAAAGAAAGTTTTTAGAACCTAATGATGAAAAAGTCGTTTATCCTATTTTATATTTTATGTAGTGTCATAGTAACGACCGGCTTAGCCCAAAAAGACTATAAGGGGAAGGTGGTGGATGCGGCCACCAATAAAGTAATTCCTTATGTAAATATTGGTATTGTTGCCCAGGGGATTGGTACGGTTAGTGATGAAGAGGGCTTATTCCATTTGTCTTTCGAAAAGGGCCAGGTCGCACCAACAGCAATCGTTCTATTTTCCGCTTTGGGCTATGCTCCCTTAAATATCCCGGTGGCGAAAATGCCTCTGGTGTATAATGAATATCCCGTCTTTAAGATGACACCGGAACGGGTGACTTTAAATGAAGTGGTGGTATCAAACAAGGGAGACCGTTTTATTACTGATTTTGTGGGATACAAGAATTATGGGGAACGGACCTTTGGTTATTGGAAAGATCAAATTGCGTTGGGGGGTGAGCTTGCAACCAGAATTGTAGCAAAAAGTGGGTTACGCAGATTGGACAGATTTCAATTTGAGGTCTTTCATAATCCTTCAGATAGTTTATTACTAAGGGTTAATATTTATGAAGATGATGGCCCTATAGGAAGTCCAAAGACCAACTTGAATCAATCAGGTAAGAACGTTTTAGTTACTGTGAAGAAGACGGATAAAATTGTTTGGGTGGACTTAAAGCCCTATGACATCTATGTGGAGAACGATTTTATGGTCTCGCTTGAATTACTAAAGGTATATGGTGAGGAAGAACTGGGCTTGATCTTGGCAGCAGCTTTTAACAAATATGGTTCCTATCGAAAATATTCCAGTCAGGATAAGTGGGAGCGTATAGCGGACCAAAATATGGCCTACTATTTGGAAACTCAATTCATGGTTTCTGAAAAAGTGGCCCAACGTTTTGAGAAAAGGGAGGCCCGTAAGAAGAAAAAAATACGCACTATTTCGGGTTTTGCGCTGCGAAAGGGAAAAATGGTGGAAGGCGTGGAAGTAACCAATACCCGTACCAAAGAGACGGTATTCACAGATGAAAACGGGCGATATATGATAGCAGCAGATAAGAGGGATGAAATCCTTTTTAAAAAAGAGGGGTATAAACTCATGGTACTGACAGTGGGTGATAAACCAACCGCAAATATTATCATGAAGGGAGAATAATATTTTGTAACTTATTGAAAAATAATGTTATGCCCAACCAACTACAATTTTTCTTCGTTAGTTTTTTGGCCTCATTGATGTGTTTGGCACAGTCAAGTTCCCCCGCTCTTTCGATTTGTTGGGACACCTCCTATTCCATGAAGCAGCGACAATTGGATAAGGAACTCATTTTTTTAGACAGTCTCATTACTGCCATGAAGGTGGAGCAAATTCAACTTTTGAGTTTTTCCAACGATTTGGAGGAAAAGAATTTTACCATTAATGATGGAGACTGGTCAGCACTAAGGGAAATCTTATCCCAAAACACATATGACGGTACTACCAAATACCAAAGGCTGAATCAGGTCTCCAAGAAAGGCAAAAGCGTAGTTTTTACAGATGGAAATATAGTCCTGGAGAACGATTTTCTTTCATTGGATGAGGGTGACATTTTAGTTAACAGTTCCCCCAATTCCAATCTAAAGACCTTGCAATTATGGGAGTTTTTGAACCGGGCCAAGCTATTCGATTATGCTGATGGGATTGATAAATCAAAAAGTGTGGAACAGGTTAGAAGCATTGAGGGAGCCGTTTATTTGGATGGAAAGCCCTTGGCTAATGCCTTTATTCGTTCGTCCTCAGGCAAATCATTCATTACGGATGCAGAAGGGCAGTTTCAGTATAGGGGTTCCATAGGTGATACTTTAAGCATTAAAGACGGCAAGAACAAAACTCAAGAATTGGTTGTTGATAATCAAGAAAGTGTACTCAGGTTTTTTTTAGATTCAAAAACGGTGGAATTGGACGAGGTGATTGTCAGTGAAGAGCGTTTGGAGGAAATTAAAATGGTGGACGTCGGCTATATATCAATGGAACAGAAGAAAATAGGTTTTGCTGTGTATGATATCCCAGAGGAACGAATTTCAGAAGTAGAAGGAACAGTTACTGAAGTTCTTCAGGAAGTCCCAGGTTTATTGATGAGCAGTAATAACCCTTGGGATTCCAGAAATACGGGATTGTCGACGGCCAGGGTAAGGGGCAAGAGTTCCATTTCTTTTGATCCTAAAGTTTTGGTGGTTGTGGATGGTACACCGCAACAGAGGTCCCGGAATCATGTTGGGGAACTAAATGCAACTTATTTTCATATAAACCCGCAAAACATCAAGTCCATGAAGGTGTTAAAAGGTCTTTCAGCAACCAATCTGTATGGCAGCGAAGGAAGTGGAGGTGTCATTCTAATTACTACCAAAACCGCTTCCGTTGCTGGTGGAGGTTCTAACGGAAAGCCAGTTGATCGGGCGCGATTGACCAATAATATTTTTGAAGGCAAATTGATATCTAAAAAAGGGCAACTAAATGCTCCATACCTAAAAGAGTTGAAAAAATCGAAAAATCTAAAGGGAGCCTATCAAAAATATCTTGGGCAAAGGGAGGTTTTTTTCAATAATTACTGGTATTTCATTGATATTTCAGATTATTTTAGAACCGCTAACAAACAGCTTGCAAATAAAGTCCTATCCAATGTTTTAGAATTACCTTTTACTTACAAAGCCAAGCGCACCTTATTTTTAAAGCATGTGGAACTTGGACAGAATGGGAGGGCTTTGGATGTTGCGGAGTCCATGCTAAAGAACCATCCCAATACTATCCAGACCTATTTGGATGTTGCAACGGCACATCAAAATATGGGGAACTATCAAACCGCTGCTGAACTATTAAACGGAGTAGTAATGGAGAGGTTGGATACCGATTTGGACTTTGGGCCTGTAAACAAGGTAGCCAGTGCAGAACTTCGTAATTTGGTGAATCTACATCGAGGAAAGCTTGATCTTTCAAAAATTGATGCCAACTATAAAAATAATATCGCATATAATGCCCGTTTACGTTTTGATTGGGCAAGTCCCCAAAATGAGTTCACCCTGAAATTTGTCAATCCACAGAATCGATTTTTCGATTGGGAACATTCCAATATTTCAGATAAAAATAGAATTGTGGACGAAATTAAAAATGGATTTCTTACAGAACAATTTGAACTTGTTGGTGATTCGGCCAAGGGTAAGTGGGGTATTTATATTACCAATCTTTCAACCACTGCTGCAACGGAACCCTACTGGATAAAATGTAGGGTAGATTATAATTTTGGTAAGTCCAATCAACGCAGTGAAGAAAAGATAATTCGTTTGGATCCTAAAGAGGACAAAGAACAATTGTTTTTTGAGTTTACCGTACACTAATACAAAATGATAAAGATTTCCAAATTTAAGATAGTTCTCTTTTTCTTTCTAATCCATAATGTAAGCCATGCACAGTTGCCGCTATACGGCAAAGTGATCAATTCAGAAACTGCGGAGGGCATCCCTTTTGTAAATATTGGTTTTGTTGATTTAGGTATTGGTACGGTAAGTAATGAAGAAGGAGAATTTTTATTGGAATTTTACCCAGATAAAACTAGTGAGGACGCTGTCCTTCAATTTTCAAGTTTAGGATACACTACGAAAAAAATAGATAATTCCGATGCCTTACGATTTTTTGACAAGGAATTAGTGGTGCACATGACTCCACAAGAGATGCAATTAAAGGAGGTAGAAGTCTATAATAATGGAGAGTTCATAAGTGATAATGTTGGATACCGGAATTATGGAGAAGAGTTTATAGGGTATTGGAAAGACAATATGGCGTTGGGTGGGGAATTGGCTACACGAGTAATTGTAAGGGATGGATTGCGTAAACTCCATTCTTTGGAATTTACCGTTAGGGAAAATGTTTCGGACAGTCTCTTATTGAGGATTAATGTCTATGATGATGATGGTGGGGTTTATAGACTGCCTGGAACCAATTTAAATAAATCGGGCAAAGGTATTTTGTATGTGCTAAAAGCAGGTCAGGAAAGTATTTTGATAAATTTAGACCCATTTGAAATTATGGTTGAAGACGATTTTATTGTCTCATTGGAACTTATTGAGGTTTATGGAAAGTCTCCGCCGGGTCTTGTTTTGGAGGCTGCCAATAATGGATTTGGCTCATATCGCAGATACACTAGCCAAGATAAATGGTCCAAATTTTCACTGATCAATATGGCGTACTATTTAAGAACATCCTTATTGGTTTCCAAACAGGAAGCAGCGCGATATGATATTAAAAGGAATAGACAATTAAAAAGAAGACGTACAGTATCGGGTTTCGCCATTGCCAATTCCACTATGGTTTCCGACGTGCTTGTAAGAAACCTGAGAACTAGGGAAGTTGTTTATACCAATGAAAAAGGTAGATACAGCATAGGCGCAAGAAAAGGAGATATACTTTCATTTCAAAAGGATGGTTTTCAGGCATTTTCACAAATGGTAAAGAATGAATTGACCATTAATGCCCTTTTAAGAAAGCTATTGTATCAAATAGATGACAGTGGTCTTACACCTGCAATACCCCCAAATTAAAAGGCTTTTCTATTGGTGCATGATTGGCCGCATCAATACCCATTGAAATCCATTTTCGTGTATCCCTTGGATCTATAATGGCATCCGTCCAAAGGCGAGCGGCTGCATAATAGGGTGAAACTTGATGATCATAACGCGATTTTATTTTTTCAAAAAGTTCATTTTCCTTTGCTTTGTCAAAGGATTCCCCTTTTTTCTCCAATGCCGCTTTTTCAATTTGCAATAAAACTTTGGCTGCAGAATTTCCGCTCATAACGGCAAGTTCGGCACTGGGCCAGGCCACTATCAATCTTGGGTCATAGGCCTTGCCACACATTGCGTAATTGCCCGCTCCGTAGCTATTGCCAACAACAATGGTAAACTTGGGTACCACCGAATTGCTTACGGCATTGACCATTTTGGCCCCGTCTTTAATGATGCCTCCATGTTCACTCTTACTTCCTACCATAAAACCGGTAACATCCTGTAGGAATACCAACGGAATCTTCTTTTGGTTACAATTGGCGATAAACCGGGTGGCCTTATCTGCAGAGTCGGAGTAGATAACCCCACCAAATTGCATTTCGCCCTTGCCGCTTTTAACTACTTTACGTTGGTTGGCTACAATGCCTACTGCCCAGCCATCAATCCGGGCGTAACCCGTTAAAAGGGTTTTGCCATAGCCTTCCTTGTACTGTTCAAATTCAGAATCATCAACCAATCGCTTAATGATTTCCAACATATCATATTGGTCCGTACGGGATTTTGGTAAGATACCAAAGAGTTCCTCCGGGCTTTCTTTGGGGGCTTTGGAAGCCAAGCGATTGAACCCTGCTTTCTCATAATCCCCGATTTTACCAACAATATTCTTTATGGTATCTAGGGCATCTTTGTCATCCTTGGCCTTGTAATCGGTAACCCCGCTTATTTCACAATGCGTCGTCGCCCCCCCAAGGGTTTCATTGTCAATACTTTCACCAATGGCTGCCTTGACCAAATAACTTCCGGCCAAAAAAATGCTTCCTGTCTTATCCACAATAAGGGCTTCGTCACTCATTATGGGCAAATAGGCCCCACCAGCAACACAGCTTCCCATTACTGCAGAAATTTGGGTGATACCCATGGCGCTCATAATGGCATTGTTTCTAAAAATGCGGCCAAAATGTTCCTTATCTGGAAATATCTCGTCCTGCATGGGAAGATATACCCCGGCACTATCTACTAAGTAGATAATTGGGAGTTTGTTTTCTATGGAAATTTCCTGGGCCCGTAGATTCTTTTTACCTGTTATCGGGAACCAAGCCCCAGCTTTTACGGTAGCGTCATTTGCGACCACAATGCACTGTTTTCCCTGAATATGTCCAATTTTGACGACCACTCCCCCAGAGGGGCATCCTCCATGTTCCCTGTACATTCCATCACCCGCAAAGGCTCCAATTTCAATAGCATCTGCGTCATTGTCCAATAGGTAGGCGATGCGCTCCCTAGCCGTCATTTTTCCTTTGGCATGATGCTTCTCAATACGCTTCTTTCCTCCACCGAGCTTAACTTCCGTAAGTTTTCTACGAAGCTCGGAAAGCATCAATTTGTTGTGGTCTTCATTTTTGTTGAAGTTGATATCCATTCCTTAACCTTTCTTCATTTGGTTAAAGATAAGCAGTATAAATGACTACTTTTAATCCCATGGAACAGATACGGTGGGGTATTATCGGACCCGGGAAAATAGCGACTAGTTTTGCCAATGATTTACGGTTGGTCAAGGATGCGGTTATCGCTGCGGTGGCATCAAGAAATCAAGAGCGTTCACAAAACTTTGCCAATGATTTTAAGGTAAAACATGTCTTCAACTCCTACGATGAACTGTTCGCGTCAGATACCATTGATGTTGTATATATAGCTACTCCACATGTTTTTCATAGCGATTTGGCCATTAGGGCCATGAACAACGGAAAACACGTTTTATGCGAGAAACCTTTAGGCGTGAATAAGCTTGAAGTTGAAGGGATGGTTAAAGCGGCCAAAAAGAATAACGTCTTTCTCATGGAGGCGCTTTGGTCCCGTTTTAATCCAACGATTAGAAAAGTAAAAGCATTGTCCGATCAAGGTATATTAGGGGAGGTCACTTATGTAAATGCTGACTTCGCCTTTTATGCGTTGGATAGGGCCAAAGAATCAAGACTTTTAAATGTAAACCTGGCTGGTGGAACATTGTTGGATATTGGTATCTACCCGGTATTCCTTGCCTATTTATTCCTGGGGAGACCAACGGAAATAAAAGCTATGTCCAATTTCAATACTGATGGAGCCGAAATCCAGACTTCCATCATCTTTCAATATCCAAATGCCCAGGCTATATTGAATAGTGCTTTTACCCATAATTCTCGAATGAGCGCAGAGATTGCAGGTAGCATGGGAAATGTGACCCTTGCTCCGCGTTTTCATGAAGCACCAGGGTACACCCTTCAATCAGTGGAACAATCTGGGAGTTTTGAACTGCCCCCAAAGGGTAGGGGGTATTACCATGAAATTCTGGAAGTACATGAATGTCTTAGGCAACAAAGAACGGAAAGTAGGCTTTGGTCCCATACGGATAGTCTTAACCTCATATCTTTATTGGATGACATTCGAAAAATAACCGGTATTCGTTTTCCTTTTGAGGCTTAGGCCTGCCATTGGATTATTAATTTTTCCGATATTTGATTTTACACTTAATTTGAACGAATGGGAATGAATAAGAATACCGTCTTGGCTTACGCCACTATTATAATGATTATTGTGGGATTGGGGATGATAGCACTTGGTGCTTTCAAGTATGACGAAGTTGCCGGTTATGGATTTGCTGCAGTAGGTATCGGTTTTTTTGCGGTGGCCTGGGTCTTTAATGCCTTAAAAGGAAGGGTGTGATTATATTCACTTGCAAATTTAGTATTCAATCCTATTTGGATTTGCTTCTTAAAAGAGATAATTAATAAACTATTTTTTAGCCCGAATTACTTGTTCTAA
>JBCBZA010000115.1:0-12748 GCA_039815575.1 Bacteroidota bacterium
AAAATTGGTATAGATTTATTGGTAAATAGTGAAACTTGAATGGTTCTGAGTTATAGCCAACTGTCATATGGCCATATTTAAAAAGCGCATGAATTCTAGATAGCCCTACTATAATTTCATGATCTTCCAAACTTGGAATGAGTTGGTACAGTTTTTCAATTTCATGGTCAAAAATTTCTTTAGTTGTTTTGACAAAAAGGAATGGATACTCCTCATGCACGGTTTTTTGATAAAATTTTAGATCATTTTGCCAATCTTTTGCTGTTGGCATTTTTTGAGCGGTTATCTGTAAACAGCACAACGTGAATACTAGTAAGCTAATCTTTTTCATGATTTTTTGTTATTGATTTTTTCTGCTAAAAAAGTGGAGAAGTAATTGACTCCGATTTTTATAACTTCTTCATCTACTTTAAATTCAGAGGTGTGGGGCAAGGCATAAATCCCTTTTCCTTTATTTGAAGCTCCCAAGAGAAACATGACCCCTGGCACTTCATTCTGATAGTAAATAAAGTCTTCATTCGAATACAGCATTTGGCCATAAAAGTGATTTACCTTTTCTTTACCGTATAATCTCTTCAAGATGGAGAGGCTTTCCTCGGTCAACTTAGGGTTATTGATAACCGTTGGTCGCTCAGCTGTAAAAGATGTGTCAATGTAAGACGCTCCAAATTCCGAATCTATGACCAGATTAGTAATCCGTCTTGAAATTGAATCCAATCTTGTGGAGTCGGTCTCATAATATGTGCATTCGAATGAGATTTTATCTTTCTCAAAGCGCGTTGAAACATTTGAACCTAAAATGAAATAATCATCATAAATCGTATTCGGATTCGAAAGACCATCTTTAGGGTCGGTCAAGTAATCTAAAGACCGAGGTTCGCCATTTGTTTTATGACGAATAAACCCTTCTAATATTTCTTGGAAGAAACCACTGAATGCCTCCTGGTCGATGGTATCATCAAATGTCAACTTAATTCGTCTCTGATGGGCGAAAAGTTCTTTTGGTTTTGAACTAATGGTGCCAATTTCTGTGGGAAAAACATGAAGTCCAAAAACTTCATCGGGCTGAATTTCTTCGAACAACCCATCTTCTATCATTGCTTTTGCCCCTTCGAAAGATTCTTCGGCAGGTTGAAAAATAAAATACACAGTTCCTTTAATGTCGTCCTTGCATTTGGAAAGCACATTGGCAATACCAAGACCAATGGCCGTATGCACATCATGTCCGCAAATATGAGCGACTTGAGGTTTATGATTGAGTTTATTGTCGAAAACATGCAAAGCAGCATCCATATCAGCACGCCAAGCCAGCTTCTTCCCTTGCTTATTCCCATTTAAAATTCCTACGACACCATGTCCTCCAATACCCGTTTTAACCTCTAAGCCCAAACCTAGTAAATAGTCTTCCACTATTTTTGAAGTCCGCTGTTCTTTCCCTGCCAGCTCTGGGTGGTTATGCAAATCATTACGTATTGCAACGAGTTGATCAAAAACCTCCTCTGAGAGGTGAATTTTGTTCTCATGATCCAAGTTGTTTTGAGTTGAATCATTTAAGACAAGGCACAGAAGCGAACAAAATGTAAGGAACAGTTTAAGTTTCATCTTTGTTTATTTAAATTGGCTGTTGACGGTTCTTTTTTATTCCATTTAGAAGCAGTCTATAGTGCCTTTGTGTTGAAATTACCTTCCAAAGAAAATCCAAAGATTATCGCGTCAAAAAGAAGTGTGACGAGTGGGTATATTTTTTGATGGGTCCTTAATTTTAGGGCCGAAACAGTAAAATTAGGGCTAAGCGCGTAAAGAAGATTTTACGCTTTTATAAAATGTATTGGATAGCGGAACGTCTAAGTTGTCGTATTGGAATTTGATTCTTGCATTTTGTGAATTTCCCGTAATGCTTTTTATGTTGGCAACATTCACTAAATAAGATCTATGGCATTGTTTCATAAAGGGCACTTGCTTTTTAATCGCCCCTAAAGTATTTCTATAAGTTTCATTTTGAATACCTTCATTCTTGTCATAAAATATTTCAACATAATTTTCAGACGATTTGACGAACAATAGTTGCTTCTTTTGAATCACCATTTTCTCGCCTTTATTTACGCCGGACAATTCGATTTCCAAAAGGGATTCCGGAGTACTCATTTTTCCGAGCCTATTTCTGATATAAATAAAAAAAGGAAGGAGTATTGTCATTATGGGCAATACGGAGTTACGGAAAAACCATATCAAGTGTTTCACGTATTCCGTTGCCACGAAATCATGATCCAACAAATCATTGAGAAATATCTGATTATAAAAATGAATGGGGATACTTGATACAACTACCAAAAAAATGAAAGTGAAAATTTCATTTTTAACGGTCCATTTCCGATCTAGGAACCCGTACCACCAGGTTTCTATCCTTGCATTCATCAAATAAAGAAGAGAAAATAGGATTCCAAAACCACAAAAAATTACATTCTTCTGATTGGATTCAAAACGATAGGTGTCAAATGGCTCTAAAAAAATCAGTATCAACGCCAAAAGAAGACCCAATATAATGGCAATGACAAATTGATTTTTTAGACTTGAATTAAAAGGGATTTGGTTATGCAATAACTTTATCATTTCTAAACAAAAATTGAATAAGAAACAAATACAGGTAATGAGTACATCGTGACCCTATCTTATCTAACCGTAAATTTAAGATTTAAATCCAGCATGGAATTAACAAAGAAAATCAATATCATTCAAAGGTTGTTTTCAAAATTTCGTATATTCTTTTAAGGTAAGCGGAATGACTTTAACACTCTACAAGTAATTCTTTAAACGGAGCATAGTTCTGTATAAATTAACTGGCCAATACAAAATTTTGAACCAACAACTGCTTTTCTTTTTCAGTGCTTTAGGGGCTTTCAATGGGGTTCTTGTTGGTTTATATTTCTTATTTTTTGCAAAACCAAAACACCTTTCCAACATATTTTTAGGGGCCCTTTTTTTGGCATTGAGCGTTCGTGTAGGTAAGTCTGTCTTTTTTTATTTCTATGATACAATTGCGGATGCTTATATACAATTTGGATTATTTGCCTGCTGGCTTATTGGTCCCTTTTTGTTTTATTATGTCAGAAGCGCCGTTACTCCGAATTCCAAACTAACCAAAGAGGCGACCATTGCTATGACCTTTCTAGCAATTTTGGCTTTGGGGGTAAATTTATCTTTTTCTTGGTCTGCTTATCCTAATTTATGGATTTACTTCATAGACGTTATTTATCTGCAATGGTTGGTATTTGTGGTATTGTCTGGAGTTACCCTTTATCGGACAAGATTTAATTGGTTTGTAAAAAGTAAAAATAGCCCCTTTAAAATTTGGGTGTTGAGTATATTTTTCGGAAATCTGATTATCTGTATTGCATTTAATACTGGTAATTATACTTCTTATATTGTTGGTGCCCTTAGCTTCTCATTTGTTTTCTATGCTCTGGTTTTATTACTCCTTTTTTACAAAAGAAGGGACGAGCTTATTTTTCTGGAAACTAGAAAGTATAAGAGCAATAAACTGGATTCAACACTTGCAGAATCAATAGGTAAACAACTTGAGTTTGTCATTACAACAAATAAACTATACTTAAATTCAAACCTTTCACTTCAAAAAGTTGCCCAATTATTAAAAGTTTCAACTTTCAAGATATCTCAAACATTGAACGAGTATCTCGGCACAAACTTTAATGATTATATCAACTCTTTTCGTATTGACGCTGCAAAAGAAATGATTCTCCAAAACGATTCTTACACATTTGAAGCGATTGCAATGGAGTGTGGTTTCAATTCTAAATCCACCTTTTATTCCGCTTTCAAAAAACAGACCGGTATGACACCATCGCGTTTCAAAAAAGGGAATACAAAAAGTAGAGGTTTTAAATAATTATTTTGAACTCCAAAATAATTGGAACAATAGCAATCCAAAGTTCTTCATTGTATTCTTACAGAAAAGAAAATCGATGAAAATTAAGGATGTTTTTCTACTAGTAGTAATTCTTTCAGGCCTTTTGACTCTTTCTTGTCAAGAAAAAAAAACAGTTGGCCTAACCAGCATACAGGAAAAGATAGTAGATAGTCTTACTGCTCACTGGAACCAAAAAGAAAGGCCCGGTGGCACAATCGCTATATTAAAGGGTGGCGAGGTACTTTGTCAGAAAGCATTTGGTCAAGCTGATGCATCAGCAGCTAAACCAAATTCGTCACATACAGGTTTTCAATTAGGGCAGATTTCAGACAGTTTTGTTGCCTACGCCCTGCTACATCTTTCTGTAACCAGTGACCTTTCATTACATGACCCCCTTTCGAAACACCTTCCGTTTATGGGGTCTATCAGCCTTGATATCAAGGTAGCGCACTTATTGCAGCATAGTTCTGGGATACATGATTTTGAGATATTGAAGAATATAGTTGGGTGGAGTGATGCAAAACCATTTTCTTCAAAAGATGCCATAAAGCTCATTCAAACACAGAAGGAAGTCAGTTTTACACCTGGCACTGAATTTTCCCCTTCCCGTTCCAACCTATTTTTAGCTGCACAAGTGGTTCAAAGTGTCGCAAAAATACCGTACGGCAATTATTTGGAAATCAATATCTTAAATCCGTTACGGATGAACGATACGTTTGTACTTACTCCTTCAAATCAAGAAGATTCCAGGATGGCTACATCATACCGAAACCAAGGAGACGGAACCCTTGTTGCTATCCCCTCTAAAAAGGAAACCTATGCGAGCATCAACATTGTCTCATCCATTTCAGATATGGTCAAATGGGAACAAAATCTTTCGAAACCCAATTCCGAGATGGCAAGAACTGTTCAAAAATTCAATAGTTATGTAGCCCTAGATAATGGCAAAACCTATGATGTGCCAGCCGGAAGATTGACCTATGGCCAAAAATACATACACAAAGAAAGAGGCATTAATACGGCCATGTCAACTGGGGGCATCGATGGTTTTGCCAGTGCCATTTTCAATTTTCCCTCGGAAAGGTTTACAACCATAACCTTAAGCAACAACGGGGAGGGTTATAACGGTTATATTGGAATGCTTTCGGCACACACCATTTTAGGAGACGCATTCACCGAGCCAACTACAACCGATTATTCAACGTTAAATACAATACCACTTGACCTTAATTATAATAAAAAGTACGAAGGAACCTATTGGGACGCCCTTGGCGAACTATCGCGTGAAATACGTATTGGAAATGACACGTTAAGATACGTGCGCTCCAATGGAAATAGCTCAGCCTTAATACCTTTGAGCAAAGACCGTTTCCAACTAAAAACAGACTTTGACGATAAGATCTATTTAGTTTTTTATGAAAAAGATGGAAAAGTAACTATGCAATACTTTTATGGAGATGCCACCCCATTTGATTTTGTTAAATATGAACCCCGAGCACTCAGTTCAAAAGAAATGGAAGCGTATGAAGGCGATTATTTCTGTGAGGCCTTAGGAATCACCTATTCGTTGAAGATAACAGAAAATCAGTTGATTGCATCAAATAAGAAAATTGAAGATATTTCATTCAACTATATCAAAAATGAAGTCTTTCAAGGAAGTCAATGGTTCATGCGCAGTATCGAATTTAAGCCATCAGGAAATGGGGAGATTCAGGGCTTCTATGTTCGTAATGATTTAATCAGAAATCTGTGGTTCAAAAAGAAGTAATTTACATCAGAAAACTCCTTCTCTAATCAGAATACAAAGACACATATTTTTCAATGATGTAAGGTGTGATTTTTTTTAGGTTTGTTCAGTTATTGGATATAAACCTGAAGCAGGAAACATGCTATTTCCGTTTTTTGATTTTATGATTTGAGTATTCAGTAGGTAGGTATTAAAGGAGATATTAGCTTTTGAAATGTTACTTTGCCTTTCCCACAAGCATCCATTGTACCCCAAATTTGTCTTTTAACATTCCAAAACCATCCTCCAACTGAAATAGTATATGGCCTCCTTGTGAAAGTTTATTAAATATCTCTTTCTTTTTATCCTGATTGGAAAAAGAAAGAAACAAGGAAAAATTGCTCCCGTGCTTTACAGAATGATTTGGCAAATCGTCAGATGCCTTAAAACGGATATTTTCCGCCTCTAAAGTACAGTCAAAAATTCTATCCTTAGACTCAAGTGGCACATCAATTGGAGATTCACCAAATGTAGTAACGGAGGTAATACGACCGTTTAAAGTCATTGCATAAAACTCCATAGCTTCTTTACAGTTCCCTGAAAAAACAAGGTAGGGTATTAAGTTTGTCATAATTTGCTCTTTAAGTTTTACTTTAGGTCAATATATTTTTTTGTGTGGAATGCTATAATTGTAGTTATTTATTTAGGATAACTAATAAGCCTATTCCTAATAATGATTGATGTAAACACTTCTTTTCAATCATATCAAAAATCAACTCTGCGAAGTTCTATAATCCAATACCTGAAAACTGCACCTTTGTAATTTGCGCTTTTAATCAGAGTGTGGTAAGGGAATTATTCCAGTATTTCACTAATTTGAATTATGGGCTTTATATTGGTGAAATTGGGAATATCACTTACTATTTTTTTGGCACTAGGCGCAAAGGATTCTTCATAATCCGAAAGCTTGTCAAAGTACAAATACCCGATGGCTAAATAAGGAATTGGGTAGCTGGGCCTACCACCAGCTAATCCTTTATCTATTGAAAACCCTTTCATTGCATCTCCCAACAAATTGGCAACCATTGGCATGTGTTTATTTGAATAGTAGTCCGTATCAAATGTTTTGCCTTCGCTATACGGATAGAGTATAGTGACCTTAATTTTTCCATTTTTAGCAGAGGAAACCGTAGTTGGCCTGGTGCGGTTGCCAGCTTTTTCTTTAACACACCATATTTTCCAAAACGGAAAGCTTAGCTGCTTTTCCTCAAAAAACAATTTCCCTTCCCAGTGAAAACCCTCATCAGATATATTTGAAAACGTCAATATGCTTTCAGCTGGGCCAGATTTGGTGGTTTGCTTCTTCTTTAAAATGATTTTATCACCTACTTTCCCACCGGTCCATGTACTAGGTGGCCCCTGTGAATTTGTCGCAAAATAGGTCACACTCCAATGTTTGTTTATGGTATCAAAGACCCTAATTGATGTGAAATCATTTCTAATACCATCTTGAATATACCAGCCCTCATCCAACACGCCTTTTCCATTCATTATGTACTTCCAGTTCCATTTTAAATCCATGGTATCTTTCCAGGCTCCCTGTTCGTTTTTCATAATGCTTTTACAATCACATGTTCCAATCATTTTTTCATATTCCAAATACATTTTTGCGTTTTGCGAATAACAACACGAGCTCCAAAGACAAGCTCCGATAAGCAGTAAGAGTAGTCTCGTTTTTTTCATAAGATTATTTTGATAAAGGGTTTTACAACAAGTTTATATTGAACCCCAAATGCATGAGGTGACGGACCGGAATAACACCCATCACATCATATGATGGGCGTAAGTTTATTTAGATAAGCATACCCGTGTAACTTCCAATTAAAGATTGCCCAAGCAATAATCGATCAGCTCAGTATCTGCGAACATATGACCGTTAGCAGAAGTATAAGGCATGGATTTCCCCTTTCTTTTGAACCTTCCGCACTTTTCAATTATCTTATCATATAGTTCCAATCTGTCTTCCTCCATGTCTTTCCATGATTTTTTTATAATCACAAACTATCCCAACACAGCTGGATTTAGCACTAGACTACCATCCTTAGCTTTTATTTTGAATTTAATCATTGAAGTTTGATGATATTTCTGAGAGGCTATTCGCTGCTCTAGATTGCCAAGGTTTTATAAAATCTTTGTTCCAATGGGTACTTAAACTCCTATCTTTTGTTTTGTTAAAAATCAATTCCGCATACTCCAACAGGGCAATTCCTGAAATAATATCTTTATAATTCTCTTTTTTAATTAGTATAATTCCCTGCATTACATATATCAAAGGGTTTTTGGGATTGTTTTGGGCTGCTTCTAGATATTTTGATTCTTTTAGTGTTCCGTAGTTTTCCTTTTCCAATTGGCTGGAAGCAACTCTAGATTGAAAGAACCCATAAATAAAGGATTCCAAGATTAAAAAATCTGATTTTTCATTATTGGTCATTTCTCCTTTCCTTTCAATAGATGTCTCAAAATATGCTCTGGCTTCAAGAAGCAGTTCTTTTGCGCTCATGTCCTTTGGAAAATTTTTTGTTTTTCCATCCAATCTTGCTACCTGAGTGCACATGTAAGCGGTCCAATAACTTGGAAGCCATTCATTTGGATATTTTATGACTAAATTCTTAAACGCTTTTAAGGCATGTATTTCATGGGAAATAGTAGACGCTGTTTCATGTATTTGGAGCGCATTTTTCATGTCCCTGCCAAAATCTGATACTTGAGACGTTGAAATTCCAATACAGGAAATAAAGCTCAATAAGGTGACTATTTTTTGCATAATGCCATTATTTTAAAATCTATTGTGTTTGACGTTAGTTCAAAGTGATTTAAATAAATAATCTATATAAGACCAATAGGGAGTCACTTAGAAATAACTCCCTATTGTCATATCCAATACGTTAATCTTTACAGAAATCTATGGGGATGTTACCTGCGGCCTGTCCTGTTGCTATATCCGCAACCACGTTTCCGTTAGGTGTTATTATCTGAAAGGATATCTCCCCAAAAAAGTCCCCCCGAAATTCAAAATCTGCAGCCCCTTCAAGTCCAGCAGGAACCTCAAAGCTTGCCGTTCCTTCAGATACACCATCGGTACAATCATACCCTGGGTCCTCAAGGGTGGTACAAAGGCCTATCTCAAAAACGGTACCGTTGGTCAAGGTAATGACCAAACCGGGCCCGCCCCCACTTCCCGTGGTGGGCTGCCAACCGTCACCAAAAGAGTCCTGCATCTCTACCGTCCATACCCCTTCGCTAGGGGGCTTGGGAGGACAGATAACGGTTGCGGAATACTGAAATGGGGAACTGAAAAAAGTCCCGGTAATATTACCTGTGTTATCTGCCACGGAAAACCTTCTGCCATCCGCCAAGACCAATTCAAACCTAATGTAGAATTCATCGGAACCATCCACTGTATCATCCGATATGGGCAAGACGGCCAATAGCTCTGATTGGCTTATGGAATAGGAGAACCTGGGCAGGCCAAACTCCCCTACTGTAAAGTTGGAGGGATCCAGGGTCTCTGCCAGTACTTCCTCGGTAGTGAAGTCTGTCCCCCCTTCTTCCACGGTAGTATCATTAAATCTGACCCAGACCTCTACGGACTGTGTCAAGTTCCCGTTCTCCCTGTCCTGTACTTCTAGTTCAACCGCAAATTCGGCATCCCCCTGTCCAATGGGAATTTCATTGGAGATGACGTTTACCGTGCGGAGCACTGCCCCCCGTCCAACGATATCCTGTATCAGATCAAATTCTTGTTCTGCTTCTTCACAGGCGGTGAACAGCATTCCTACCATTCCGACCCAAAGCAATCCATATTTAAAATTTAGTTTTTTCATTGTTCCAGTATATTTTAGTTAGCAGGTGGAAAAGCCGGGCTAGCCGGGTTGGTGTCCCAGAACACCTGGGTGTTCAGGTCCGGCCTTTGGGTAAGGTTCGGATTGTTGAGCACCTCGTTCTGTGGCAAGAGGTAGGTCCTTGGGAAAGGTCCTGGATCGGGCTCCCAATTGGGAAATACCGTTGTGGGGTAGCCCGTTTTCCTGTAATAGTTATAGGACTCGAAACCACCGCCGTACAATGTGGTAAAGTATTGTTCGGCAAAGAGGTTCTCCCTGTCGTCACCGGTGGCGGCATCAAAGGCCGCTACGATACCGTCAATATAGGCCGTGACATCGGTCGCCGAGGGCTCAAAAGACAGGTCGGCAGAACCGTCCATGGATCCAAAACCTTGTACCTTTTCGATTGACTTCTCCAAACCGTTCCTTAGGGCGGTAGACCTCTCGGCATCGGATGCTGCCATTTCGCCAATCCAGAAATCCACATAGGAGGAAAGGATGATGGGGGTAATGCCCGCACCACCGCCACCTTGTCCAAGGCCTACCCCGGGAGCAATGTTCACCCCGGTAACGGGGTCCACATCGTTGAACTGGCTGTCATCAAAGCGTCCGGCAACAGGATAGACCCCAGGGGCCGTCCTCAAGAAATTATCTGGTGGGCCACCACGGTCGTTGCCGTGGCTCCTGCCCCAATAGCCATTGTCCGCACTGCAGTATACAAAACCGGCGTAGTGTGAGGGTACGGCTTCCGTGGAGCATTGCAAGGTCTGTTGATTGGCCGGGACCATATTCCCGCTAATATCGATGCCCCCTGGAACTCCGTCCGTCTGGCGGTAGAAATAATAACGGATCCTGGGATCGTCGTTCTGCAACATCAGGTCCATCAACCAGTTGGACCGGTAGGACTGCGTACCAGATGGGGTATAGCCCGTCTCAAAAAGGGGGTGCCTGTCACTGGGCTGCAGCTCGCTGGTCCCATAACCGAACTGAAAATCCTGGTCGGCCTCCTGGATATAGTTGCCCCCATTTATGATGGCATCAAAGGCCGCCTTATTGTTCGTGTTCTTATAGGAACGCAGGCGGATGGAGTTGATGGCTCTGATCCAGTTTTCGGTGTCCCCATCATAGAACATGTCCGTAGCCCCCTGGGTAATGGGTCCGGAGGCCAAGGCCGCTTCGGCCTCGTCCAAAAGCCCAAAGGCCGCAGTGTACACGTCTTCCCCACTGTCCAATATCGGAGCGGGAAACTCGGCCGGGTTACCGGCCTGGGAAAAGGTGGCCTGACCTATTACATCCACCAATTGGAACAGGCTGTGGGCGTACATGACCTTGCCCAGGGCGATATGGAAGGAAAAGTCCACATCACTTGCGGCGTCGATGGCCTCAAGGTTCTGGAGGTTGGTCAGGATGCCAACATTTATAGTACTGTTGCCCGGATTGGTGAGACCAGAGCTATAGGTCCTTGCCCATACGTTGTTCATAAAACTGCCTGGCAGGGCATTGAAATAGTTCCTTCCATTCAAATATTCAATACGGGTCAGTTCCCCGACCTGCTCGGACAGGAAGAACTGGTTGGAGGCGTACGCCAACTGGATGGAGTTCAGCAACAGGTTGGGGTCCGACTGTGAGGGGGACAGATTGTTCGGACTGACCGTCAGGTCCAGTTCCGTCGTTTCGCAGGCTGCCAATACTAGGGCCGTCGCGAAGATCAATGCAAGTTTTTTAAATATTCTATTCTTCATGATATACTCTTATCAATTTTAATTAAAAGGAGGCCTTGACGGTGAACCCGTACCGTCTGGCACTGGGGCCGTTCAAGAAATCAAAGCCTTGACCGTTACCGACCCCGACACCCTGTACGTTGGGATCGAAATTGGCCCCGTCAGGGGTGTTATAAGCATCGTACCACAGGTTGAAGCCCTGTACCGAAAAGGTCAAGGAGCCAAAGGGTGTCCTGTCCAGGAACTTCTGTGGGAAACTATAGGCCAGCGATACTTCCTGCAGGCGGACAACAGAGGCATCATAGATCCGGGTCTCCGTTGGACCGAACAGGAGGTTATTAAAGAAATAGTCCGAGTTGGAAATCTGTCTGTTGTTCACGGAACCATCTGCCTGCACCCCCGGTAGGATATAGGTATCCAAGCGGTCCAAGGTCTCCACTATAAGGCCCCTACCCAAGAGGGTGGCCACCGTACTGGAGAGGATGTCCCCTCCCTTGGTGTGGTTGATCTGGAAGTTCAGGTTCCAGTTCTTATAGCGGATGTTGTTGATGAAGTTCATCTGGTAGTCCGCGATGGCGTCCCCCACAATGGGCGCCAAACCATCGGCATCCTGTTGGGCCACCTGGAAGCGACCGGCGGCGTTGATCACAAAGTTGCCGTTGTCGTCCCGTTGGATCTGGGTACCATAGATAGATCCCAGGGACTCGCCCTGCTGGGCCACGTTACCACCCCTGGCCAGGTTGCCCCCTGCGGGTATCGATCCTGAATAGAAGATCTGGTCCTGCTCCTGCTCCGTTACGATGATGTTGTTGGTAAAGAAGTTGACACTGGAGTTCCAGGAGAAGTGCTCCCCTCTGAAGATGTCAATCCCCAGGTCAGCCTCAAAGCCCTCATTCTCAATCTCCCCGATATTACTCTGGGTCAGGGTAAAGCCCGTGGAAGGGGCCAAGGGTTCCTGTACGATCAGATCGTTGGTGGTCTTGATGAAATAGGTCGCGTCCAAGGAGACCCTGTTCTTCCAGAACTTGGACTCGATACCGAACTCCAGCTCCTCCAACAGTTCCGGCTTTAGGTCCGGGTTGGCCCTGAAGTTCGCCACCTGGTTAGTGGTAATGGTCCCCCCGTTGATCGGGTCGTTGAACACCTGGGTATTCTGTTCGGTGAAGCCTACCGTTGGGAAGGGCGAATCCGTGTCAAAGTTGGCCGAGGTCCCATAACTGGCCCTGACCTTCAGGAAGTTCAGCCCGTTCTCCGACTTAAGCTCCGGAAAGGCGTTGGTCGGCAGAAAGGACACACTGGCACCTGGATAGGTAATGCTGTTGTTGGCGCTCTGGAAGTTGGATACCCAGTCCCTCCTCGCACTCACGTTGAGGAAAAGGTAGTCGTCATAGTCCAAAGTGGCCTGGGCCAACAGTCCCGCAATGTTCCTTTTTCTGGAGAACTGGATGGGCAACTGGTTCTGGTAGTTGAAGTGGCGCTTCACCCCAAAGACGAG
>JBCBZA010000194.1:0-6410 GCA_039815575.1 Bacteroidota bacterium
AAAGTTAAACAATAAATTGATAAAAAATGTTTAAAATTTTTATCATATCTTTAAACATAAGTTGAAAAAATCATAATTTGAAAAATATCATTATCGTTTTGACCTTTTTTGGGCTGTGGTTATCCACGCAATTGCCATCAGTTGCACAAGACTACATTGCATATGCTTTTATTCTAACATTTGGCGTACTGCACGGAGCAAATGACATCACCCTAATAACCTCATTAACAAAAAAGAAGGGTTCCAATAAGCGGTTGTTGCTTACCTATCTGGGCGCGGTATTGCTGGTGACTTTATTATTTATGATTTCCAAAGGCCTTGCCCTTATTTTCTTTATACTAATAAGTGCCTATCATTTTGGCGAACAACATTTCAGCCATCATCTAAAAAAGGATAGTGCTATTTCCCCATTCTTATACGCCTTGTATGGTAGTGTAATTTTGTTTATGATATTTTCAATTAAATTGAACGAAGTATTAATTGTAATCGAAGATCTTTCAGGTTGGATTTTGGACAGGAATCTTTTTATTGGTTTTTTGAGTATTGGTGCTCTGGGGACTTTAATGTGCTGTTATAAGTTAATCAAGGATGGAATTTTAGAGATTAACCCTGTAAAAGAGCTGTTTTATCTAGCCGTGCTGGGAATAACCTTTGCGAATTCTTCGCTGGTTTGGGGATTTGCCATTTATTTTATTTTTTGGCATAGTTTACCTTCAATGAAGGATCAATTGCATTTTCTTTATGGGCGCGCAAGTGGAAGTAATTTTATGAGTTATCTAAAAACTTCCTCGTTGTACTGGTTGGTTTCCATTTTAGGTTTGGGTCTTCTATATTGGTTGTTAAAAGATAGTGTGGATTACTTCATCACCGTGGTTTTGTATGTGTTGGCTGCTATTACCTTCCCACATGTGTTGGTTATGTCTAAAATAGAGGCAATCAGAAGGTAATGCGAAGGCTAAAATTGGGTGTAATACCTAAGGAAGTGTTGTCCACACGTTCAATTTCGTTTTCATTGGAAACTCGAAAATAGCGGTTTAAGACATTGGTACGATCGGTAAGATTTAACAAGGAAATCCCCGCTTTTGCCTTTACTCTTTCACTAAAGCTAAAGTCATAAGTAGCAGATACATCCGCCCTAAAATATTCAGGCAACCTACTACTATTTGGGGATTCAAAATTGATTTGAACCGGGAAGACAGCGGTATCCAAAGAATTGTCCCCAATAGGTTTCGTATAAGGTCTTCCAGTCCGGTAATTTAGGCCCATGCCTAGTTTGAGATTTCCCATGGCATAAGTCCCTGAAAGTGTTAGGGTATGGCGTACGTCCAAATTATTGGGAAAAACAGGAGGGACGATGCTGTCATAGGTATACTCATTTTTGTTGTAGGTATAGCTCAACCACGCACTATAATCTTTCCCTTTTTGATTGATTAGAAATTCAAGACCTTGAATTTCATAACTTCCCAATTCCCCATTGAACTGATTTTCATTTTGAAAACCCTGTGTTCTGGTGCTCACACCATCCACATTTTTATAAAATGCCTCTACGCCCAGGTAGAATTGATTTTTAGCGTAATTGATTCCTACGGAACCTTGCTTGCTTTGGGTCAGCGGTAAATCGTC
The DNA here is from genome assembly GCA_039815575.1 of Bacteroidota bacterium. Lineage (GTDB taxonomy): Bacteria > Bacteroidota > Bacteroidia > Flavobacteriales > Flavobacteriaceae > Croceivirga. Next base: position 1,624 of record JBCBZA010000194.1, read on the forward strand.
TTCATTGGAAAGCGTCCAACGTCTTTTTTCCACACCTAAAAAGTTCTGTTCCAAGTCAATAACTTGATTGGTACTCTGACTCTTAAACTCTCCAAGAAATTGCCCCCTTAGGTAATTGGCCAATCTAAAATTGAGATTGATCCTAGGCTCAAAATGCCATTTTGAAAAGGCGCCAAGGTTTTCAATATAATTTGCCCTAAGTCCTCCACTTGCAAAAAGTGTATTGTCACGAGAACTAAAATCCAATTGCGTAAAGGGTGCTTGGACCCGAATAATGTCTTTAGAATTTCCATTAAATGGGGGCTGAACATTAAAAACCCGATTTGTAATTCCAGTTTCAATATATTGATAACCATTCTTCCAAGAGAGGGATTTCGAAACCCGAAAGTTTGAATTCATTTTAACCGCCCTTTCTTCAACGATATTCTTCTGATCCAAACGCTGCACCTCATTGGGGAAAAAACTTTGGGCGTCCAAATCGTATTTGGAGAAATAGATATTGACGTGGGTAGAAAAACGTTCCGTCCAATCTGCATACCACTGCAGACCGGCAGAAAGATTGGTTTGGTCCAAAAAACTCCTTGAAGTTTCATTAACCTCTGTATCCGTCTCAGAGAAATCAAGGTCATTGTCTATGGCTATAAAGCTTAGACGGATTTTATGGTAGTCATTGACATCATACAGTACTTTTCCAGAGAAATCATAAAACAAAAAAGTTTCGTCCTGCTCTAGATTTTCATTGACCCTTTGATTTTGCTGGTTTCGTATTTCAGTATCCTGAAAGGCCCTATCCCTAAAACTTCCATAAACCGGAGTATCCAAAAAATCAGTGGTTGAGCGTCTTGCGGAAAACTGAAAAGCCAGTTTTTCATGGATGGAAACCTGACCGAAAATATCCCCGCTGATAAAATTAAAGCCACCACCACCAAAGAATTGATCTTCAATGGTGTTCTTAGTCTCCATGCTGATGACACCACTTACACCATCCCCATATTGCGCAGGAGTACCATTTTTGTAAATGGACACTTTTTCAGTGAGGTAGGGGTTAAAAGCCGAAATCAATCCAAAAAAATGACCGGATTGATACATTTTTATCCCATTCCAAAGAATTAGATTTTGGTCATTGGTCCCCCCACGAATGTTAATATCCGAAACCGTTTCATCGATACTTTTGATACCTGGAAGGGCCTGAACCCCAAAAAGAACATCAGGTTCTACCAAACCAGGTAAAAGGCCAAGCTCTCCCGTGTTCAAGGTAACGCTCCCATCGGTTTCTTTGATGATTCCCTTGGTCAAAAACTCGTAAACAACAACTTCGTTCAGTTCTTCCCTACGTTCTGCCAAAAGGATTTTGGGGCAGTCACCTTGTATATTCAAGTCAGAAACAGGTACTATTTTAGTAGTATAGCCCAGGTAACGGACCTGGATGGAGGCGCTACGTTCCACATTCTCCAGCTTAAAATTGCCGTCTGTATCCGTAACAAGTGCTTTTTCGGTCCCTAAAACTTCAATAGTGGCCCCTGGAATGGTGTTCTTGGCAAAATTATCCAGGACACGTCCACAAATATCCACCATTTTGGATTTACTCAAGGCATAGTACCGTTCATTGAGTTTTTTGATTTCAATCCCTGTTTGTTGGGTGATACTATTCAGGATTTCCTGAAGTTGGTCGGATGAAGGTACTTGAATCTCTATTTCCCCAATATCAGCATCTACATAGGAGAACTTTATTTCATATTGGTTCTCTAACTGGGAAATAAAAGTAGTAAGCTCAAGCGTTTGTTTGTCTTGGGCGATAAGGGTATTTAGCGATAGTACAACGCATACCATCGTCAGTGTAATACAAACGCTACGGAGTGTTCCCTGCATAGAAGAGTACCTTGTCCGTTCCCAATTTATAACGAATTTGGGAAGGAGTACTAATACTTTCTAACGCTAGATTCATATCGGTGTTGTTAAAAGTACCGGTAAAAAGTTGTTCGGTATTAACATTTTGGGTCTCTACCTCCATATTGAATTGACGCTCAAATTCGGCCAAAACATATTTTAGGGGTATGCTTTTAAAGGTGCTTTCGTTTTGTGTCCACGAGGGGGCTACGGCTACAATACCTTCCGTTTGTTCAATTTCCCCATCAATGACCACAAAGGAATTCCCTGCGGGTAATTTTTTAGTAATGCCATTGTACATAACACTGACCAATCCTTCATAGCAGGTAACTTCAAAGAAATCCTTTCTGCTTTCCACATTGAACTGGGTGCCTAGAACAGTCACTTTGCCGGCAACTGTAGAAACAGTGAATTTCTTGCCTTTCGCCACTTTAAAGTAGGCTTCACCGTCCAATTCCAGATTACGATTGTCCTCCCAATTTTTTTCGCTGAAAGAAAGCTCGGAACCGGCATTCAAAAGGACTTCGGAGGCATCGGGAAGTATAATTTCCGTTTGTTGGGCAAATTCAGTGGTATAGCGTTCATCCAAGGAATTTAGGTAAAAGTAAGCACCGCCAAGTAGTACCGCAATAACGGCAGCCACACGCAAGAATGACTTGAAAGGGTGTAAGGGAACCACTTTGGTTTCCTCCATTGGGGTATTCCCCTTAAAGGATGTCCAAGCTTGGTCAATATCAAACTCAGGAGCTTTCATTCCCTGTGATGCATCAATGATTCTCTGGTAAGAAGCATATTCGGCCGACTTCTTAAATTGGGCCAACTCTTCCTCTGAGAGCTCATTGTTCAACCATTTTGCCAAGTAATTTTCTTGCATGATTTCTATGCTTTACGGTTCAATAACAACTTACTTTAAAAAAACCCTACTTCGATATCAAAATTCCAAAAAACAAATCTCAAATTCCAATTGTTCTTATTTGGGATTTTTTGGTTTTAAGCTTAAATACCATCTATCTGTTCGCGTAGGGTTTTCAATGCCAAATGCATACGTTTTTCAATCGCCTTTACACTTACCCCTTCCATTTCCGCAATCTCACTGTATTTCTTTCCATCAATCCTATTCAATAAAAACGTAGTCCGTTGATTTTCTGGAAGTGCATTTAAGGCATCGTCCAATTTTTTTTGAAACTGCTTTTCCTCCAAAACATATTCCGGCGATTCCCTATTAATGGAATTGGAATGTTGGTCTGCGTACTTTAATCGTACTTTTTCAGCTTTAATTACATTAAGGTATAAGTTGTTGGCCACGGTATATAAATAAGACTTGGCCTTCTCCGGAGCTACCTTGGCACAATTCTCCCACAGCTTAACAAATGCTTCCTGTACGGCATCATGCGCTTTTTCCTCATTGCCAAACTTATAATAGATGTAATTAAAAACCGTTTTAGAATTGTCCTTAAATATGGAACTGAAGATATGTTCTTCACAAACATTGCCCATGCACTGGTTTTTACAAGCTTTCCCAAAGATATTTTAAAAAATGTGAAAATTCAGGTAGGGTATTTTTACAAATGATTGTTTTATGGTCGTAATAACAACAAAATAATCCAAAACGTTATGAAAAAATTGATAACCAATGTATTATTCGCAGGCTTTGTTGCTATGGCCTTGCTATTTAATTCCTGTCAGGATGAGTTTGAAGAGGTGGGTAGTGATGCCCAAGAAACACTTCAAACGGGTTCTGCGACAGCTGACCTAATTGTCAATACCGCATCCAATGATGGTTCTTTTGACAATATTGTGGATGAAGCAAGTTGTATTGCCGTTCAATTTCCTTATACCGTTGAGATAGCTGGGATTCAGATTACCATTGATAGTATTGAAGATTTAAAATTAATCGAGGAAATCTTTGATGAATTTGATAATGATGAAGATGTTCTTGATATTATTTTTCCTATTACCATTACCCTTGCTGATTTTACTGAAGTGGTTATTGAAAGTAAGGAAGCACTTCGTGAATTGGCCGCTGAATGCCGTGAAGGTGGGGATGATGATGATATTGAATGCATTGATTTTGTATATCCTATTACCTTGTTCACATTTGACATAGATGGGCAGCAGGCGGGTAGTGTAACTATCAATAGCGATATGGAGTTACGAAGGTTTTTTAAGGATCGTGAAGAAGGTGAGTTGGTCAGTATTGAATTTCCGGTAACACTTAAAAAGTTTGATGGAACTGAGATTCAAGTAAGCAGCAATGCTGAATTGGCGCGTGTTTTGGAAGCTGCCAAGGACGAGTGTGACGAGGATGATGACAACGATTTCAATGATGATGACTTTGAAGAAGGACGTTTTGTGGAGTACCTTACCGAATGTCCTTGGATGATAAGGGAACTAAGAAGGGCTAGCATTGACCAAATAGAACAATATCCGGGCGTTATGCTCAATTTCATGGAAAATGGCGAAGTAACCTTAACAGGTATGATGAATGCCGACGTACTTGGAAGTTGGTCATTTGAATTCACGGATGAAGGTCCAAAAGTGGAGTTGGATTTTGGATTGCTGACGGATTTCAATCTGGTTTGGTATGTGTATGAGATAGAAGAAAATGTTATTAAGTTCTTTTCTGATAATGAGAATAAAATTATCCTAAAGCGACGTTGTGAGGATGATGGTAATGATGATGATGACAACGATAATGGTGACGATGGCGATAATGGAATTATCAGCGTTAATACCTTGACCAATACCTTATTGGAGTGTGACTGGATCATTGGTGATTTGGAACTACAAAATGAGGATATTGATAGATTGTTGGGGTACGAATTCATTTTTGGTGAAAATGGAATGGTCACTTTAGGTGACGGCATCACCACCTTTGATGGGACTTGGGAAGTAGGTGC
>JBCBZA010000252.1:0-3401 GCA_039815575.1 Bacteroidota bacterium
CGTACAATAAAAGGAATACGGTTGAGGGATATTTGACATAATAGAATTATGACCTACAGCTAAGAGGTTGAATCTGAATAAGACTTAAACCAATCTGTATCATAATTTATATTATGTCAAATAGAATATTTTAAATACTAAGCGGCCCACTATTTCGTTCATAATATAGTTTGTAGTACTATTCCTTCTTTGCATGCTAAAACTCATCGTTCCCCTACTATTTTGCTGCTCCTTTCTGGTACAGGCCCAAATAGATGAATTTTCCGTTTTGGGGTTGCCATCAGGAACTGCCTCGGATATCCTGGCAGTTACAGGTGCTACCGAGGGTGCGTTGGCTTATGCTTCCGACGAAAATCGCATTTACCTTTTTGATGGTGCCAATTGGAATGTTCTCGTTCGGCAAAGTGATCCCAATGTCTATTCGGGGTTTTTTCTGATTTCGGCCACAGGAACCATTGCGGTGAATGGCTTACCCTTTCAGCCACGGAACATTACCTTTATGGCCCATGCCAATGTGGAGTCCCTTAATCTTAATAGTGATAACGACGTTCGTAACAACGAACGTGGCATTGCCAATTCCTTTGCCTCCGCCAATGGTTTTGCGAGGGATGATTCGGGGAGTATCATCCAACAGGTCATCGCCATCGGTGGCCATGGAAACTCTATTAACGATATTTCAAGATATGCCTCCAGTGCCCACTGTATTGGAATGCGATACGGGAATCAAAATGGGGATTTATTGGGCATTACTTCCGCTGTGTTGACCAGTTTTGACCCAGATGGCTTCTCTGTGAATGTAGATAGCTTTGCTGACGGTCTCGTCGTCCTATTCACCGCCTATAATTAACTGTTTTTCAAGCTAAATACCCGAACAACTTCATTTTTTACTTTCATCTTAAACAACCCCAGATCCGTGGTTGGGACTATGTCATCCATACCTAATTCCCTTGTGCAAAGCTTCAGACAGTTAAAAGTCCATCTGAAATTCCTTGCACAGCCCATGAATTTGGCCCGCCGTATTCAAAACACCCTTCTTTTGACTATTCCTCTGCTTTTAATTCTTCTACATTACCCCAATAGCCAATGGTTCTCCGCTCGGTGCTATTGATGTAGAAATTCGTCCTGAAATTCGGGAATAAGGTCCCACTCACATTAAATCGTTCCCCCGCCTGGTTGCTGATATCAAATTTAAAACTGTAGTATTTCTTCTTTTCGTTATAGCGTATCTCCAAATCCTCTGGAGGACCTTTAAATTGGATGCCTACCTCCTGACGATTGTAGGTATTCCCAAATTGCCGCTCGCCATAATACGGCAATATGGCGAAAACGCTATCCTTCTTAATTTCCAAATAACTTGCCGTGCCTATAATATCAATCCTATTGGGATTACTGCCAGGAGGCAACAACCCCGCCGATGAAATGGCATTAATGCTTTGGTTGGCCAATGGATTGGCCCATCGCGCATTGAGGTAAAGCGATTTGGTGTTTACCATTTCCTCTAACTTCGATTGGTCCTCTTCACTAACGGCCTGTTTCTGACCGCCACATGAAACTAAAACTAGACCTAGCCATACATATTTTAAAATTGTAGTTTTCATAACCTCCTTTTTGAGTTCAACACCTAAAAATAAGAACACAAAACCCTTGCCAAAAGCTAAAATGAGCCAATACAACCACAGATAGGGTGAAAGGACGCCTTCATTGCGCGGGACCTATTCGCCGGAATAGCCCGGTCCCTTAACAAAACGTCCCGGCATTGCTCCTGTATGTTCCCCATCTTTAAGTACATGACCGCCATTGACAAACACATGCAGTACCCCTTCAGCATACTGATGTGGTTCCGTAAATGTGGCCTTATCGGTCACTTGCTCGGGGTCAAACACAACAACATCGGCATAGTTACCTACTTCCAAACGCCCCCGCTTCTTCAACTTTAAATTATCGGCAGGAAGGGAGGTCAATTTTCGAATCCCTTCTTCAAGGGTAAGTACCCCTTCATCGCGGGCAAACTTTCCAAGAACGCGAATAAAGGAACCATAGGATCTAGGGTGTGTCATTTGCTTTATAAAAACCCCTTCATTGGTATAAGACCCTGCATCGGAACAAAAACTGACCCAAGGTAAGGTCGCTTTTTTCTTGATATTTTCTTCAGACATGGAAAAATAGACCACCTGCACCCTACTCTGGTCCTGTACTAATAAATCCACCAAAGTTTCTTTAGGGCCCTTCCCCCACTCCTCGGCCACTTCATTCAGATATTTCCCGGAATACTTGCGTAGTTCCTCAGAACGGAAACCTACCAAAAGAATGGTTTCTGGTCCATTACGAAATTCCATTTCTTCAATAGCCCTTTCCCTATTTTTCGGATCTGCCAAACGCTCTAACATGGCGGCCACCCCATTCTCACGGGCCCAATCCGGCAATTGCACGTGCAAACCGGTAGAGCTCGCATTATAGGTATAGATATCGGCAGTAATTGGCAATTCTTTATTTCGAGCAGAATCAATTTTGGCGATTGCTTGATCCAATTTAGGCCAATTGTGTTTTGAGGAAGCCTTTAAATGATATACTTCTGAACGAACATCGGCTTCTTTCGAAATGTGAATCAGTTCGTCAATACTTTCCAAAAGTCGGTCCCCCTCATTTCTAATATGGGAAATATACATACCATCATATTCAGCGGCTACTTGGGCCAGTGCCACCAACTCTTCGGTACTGGCATACATGCTTGGGGAATATAATAGGGCACTGGAAATACCCACAGCTCCCTCCTCCATGGCTGTGCGTGTCAGCTGTTTCATCTCCTCCATTTCCTGCGCTGTGGCCGGTCGGTTATCAAAACCTATTACATGCGTACGTAGTGTCCCGTTGCCCACAAAAGAGGCAACATTGGTCGAAACGCCCTTATCTTCCAAATGCTGGAGGTATTCTCCTAAGCTATTCCAAGCTACTTCGTATTTAATATCCCCTTGGTTGTTCTGCATATTTTCCTTCATTTTGGGATTTAAAGGTCCCATGGAACGCCCCTCACCGAGGATTTCCAAGGTAACGCCCTGACGGATATCACTCTGGGAACGCCCATCTTCCAAAAGGGTAACATTGGCCCAACTGAGCATATTAATGAAACCAGGTGCCGTAGCCATACCCTTCAATGCAATGACCTCGGTACCCGCCAAAGTGAGGGGGTCGCCAATAAAAGCAATGGTATCCCCATTAATCCCAATATCGCCCGGGTACGGCTTCCCCCCTTCCCCATCATAAATCAGCCCGTTTTGGAGGACCACGTCATATTCCTGTTGGGGTTGGCAGGCAAACAAAAAGGAAATTCCCATAAGGACACCCAAAACCTTGTGTATAGCTCTCATCTGTATATCCGTTTATACGTCTCCATAAAATATAAC
>JBCBZA010000146.1:0-9777 GCA_039815575.1 Bacteroidota bacterium
AAAGACTAGCGCCTTTTTCTTTTTTACTTCCATTTTTCTCAAAAGCTTTGCTTTTGACTCTTCTGGAAACAAAAAAGTGACTTGCTTTCGCAAATCACTTTTCTGCTTGTCGGGATGACAGGATTTGAACCTGCGACCACACGGCCCCCAGATTTATTATATATGTTGATAATCAATTACTTAAAAAGGATACTGTAATTTTTTGCGAAATTAACGCGAAATTAACCTAACAAAAAGAGTTAATTTCCATAATTTTTTTGTTCAGAATTTCGTCGTTCCTTAGATCCAAAATCAACTCGACCAGGAAACCGTTAAGGGTGTAAATCTCATGGGTACACCCATCATCACCAAAATAATCGAACTGAAATACAGAATCATCCCAGAGAATGTTCATTTGCTCCCGCTCCGATATGTTTCTGTACTCTACTATTCCCATTTTATAGAAATTTCATCATACTCAACCCTGTCCGAGATATCTGGCCTGTTAGATTCAGCTTTTGGACTGTAAACATCTTTGCTCACCGGGTATGCTTTAATACTTTCATCTGGTAAATCGTTTGCAATAATAGCCTCAATATCTTCCCTAGTAGATGAAGAGTTCAACCAGCCATCAACATCTTCTTTGTGTAATATGACCGGTCTTCTCTTTTTGGTATTGTGTATTTTCTCGAACAAGGGAGTGGCTGATTTTGTCAATATGGAAAACGTTGCCGTTCCGTTACTCGCAAAAGCATAAATGCCGGCCAATAATGTAAAATCCGTATCCTTGGCATGAAAAAAGAAAGGAACCTTGAAAGGCCTGCCCTTTGCCTTAACATCCGTGGTATGCGGTTCAAAAAAGCCTGTGACCGGTATAACGCACCTTTTTGTCATTGCGCTCTTCATATACATATTGGAGCTGAACAGTTTTTCAGATTGAGCGTTTAGACCAGATCCCCATTTCAAGGAATTTTTATAGTAATCGTTAGCATTTTCTCCGGACTCCCAATGAGGGATAAGCCCCCACATCAAGGGTGTCAAGTATTTAGGATTTTCTTGGGGCTGCACCAACATTAAAGGGTGTATCGATTGCCATTTTCCACCTTTTAACAATTGCTTCCCAAAACCGTTGATATGATATTTTTGCAGGTCGTCATCGTCCAGATATTCCGGCAATTTAGCTATAGCGTTCATAGCCTTTTCCAATTCGGATATGGGTTTTCCTTGTTGTGTTGAGTAGCACATGCCACCAAAATAACAAAAAGTTTAACTTTTCACAAATGGAATATTTCCATATTTTTGGATTATGTCCATTAATTTCTATAAACCGCTGGCCACTAACTACCCCATTGATGAAAGACTCATCCATAAATGGGTGGAGGAAGCTTATAACGGTCACCGATATATGATGTGGCAACATGGATGGCAAAAAGCAGAGCTAAAGGATGGGGTTTTCTATGTGAACGGCGAGGAAACCAAAAAGACATTAAGGGTTTTAAAACAAATTTTTTGGAGCCGTACCAATAAATACAAATGCATCACCATTGATGATTGCCAGTACCGATGGCGTGGCATCTACGGAAAGAAAGGCGGTGAATGGAACAAGTATAAGTTGATTTAGTAATATAGTTAGTTATAAGCGAATTAGCTTAACTAGAACGTATGCGTTATCCTAGCTATTTGACCATGCTCTTTGTCGTGAAGGAAACCTTCGACCGCTTTTGGGGCATGTTCGTAGCCGTTCCTATGATGCCATGAGTCTGTACCGCTAGGGCTTCTCAAGCTCTCTACTGTAATACCAATGAAATCTTTACTGGTTTTATGATGGATATGGTGTATATAGACATATCGATGTTTTGTTTCAGCCCACCACACAGAATATTCTTGGGCCATTAGTAGCGGTAGATCCTGAACCTTTGCTCCGTCACCATGGGTTGTTCCTATCAAGTTGCTTCCATATTTAAACCCCTTTCTATGGGAAATTGAACAGTCGAAAGTAATATTGGAACATTTTCTAAAATGAGCCTCAATAACTTGTGCCAAAAAATATCCATGGGTATAGTCGTGATTGGAAGGATTAAATGTAAAGTGAACATCGGCAACACCGATAAGTATTTCAAGAACATCAACATACAACTGTTTGGCGATTAAAAAATTACTGTGCCACATACCATCTGTATCCTGTGGGGTTCCACTTGTGGTCTGTCTTTTTGGGGAATCGATATGTAAGATGTCATTCCCCCCGATAAACAGAATCTTATCTATATTAAATCCCTGTGTTTTTTGTAGAATTCCCTTAACACCTTCGATTACACGTTTGACAGCTATTTGATTGTTATACGCTTCCCCCACCTCGAAGGCACTACATAACTTTCCAATATGAATATCGGCCGGGTCTATAACCAACAAATAAGCTTTATTGCTTTTTTGTCTTTTTAACTTCGGGAAGATTGGAGAATATGAACTTAGCTCCAATACCAGTTCTTTTTGCAGTTCCTCGAACTTTACTAATTCAGGTTCTTTGTAATTGGGGTTTTTAACAAATCCTGAAGCATCCTTGTTCTTGAACCATATATGCTTTATGTTCTCGGAGTCAACACCAAATTCTAGGGCTGCATCGGAAATTCCGACTTGATTTTGCTTCTCATTTCGGATATCCAATAATAATTGATATTCCTCTTGGGATATTCTTGGCCGAACTTCCTTCATTTTATCTGTCCTTGGAGTATAAAAAATAAAACCCCAACATGGGGTCTAGTTTACGAATGGCATTGTAAATACTCGAACTTTTCCTCTTAGCTTCTTGACGCTCGGATTTGGTGCTATCGATTCCAATATTGGTATAGATTATTGCGTCCAATTCCAATAACAGGTCAATTTTATTTTTTGCCGTAATATTCCTACGGTTTTCGATTTTTACAATCTTTTCCTTAATATCCATATCGTCGATATAATTAACAAAAACCATATTAAACCTGTCCAGTTGAAAGCCTCTCTTTCCGCCTGGACATTTTTCTTCGATTCTTCAACACTTTTCAGGGATTTGTCGATTTTCTCGACATAAACGGTATCACGTTCATATATTATCGAATCCTTGCGAATGGTCCTATACTTGATTTTGGTATTGTATATGGTATCCCTATTGATTATGATTGGATTGGCTGTATCAATTGGTTCTAGGTCTATTTCAGTATCCTCTTTCAATATTTTGACAACCTTTAAACCTCCAAAAGCAGAATCCATTTTGACATCACTTTTTGTAACTTCAACTCGTTCGGATTTTGAAAGAGTTCGTTTTCTGGCCCCGCAGCCCGTAAGTAGAATACATACCAATATTACCAATAGTTGTTTCATTTCTTTTCGGTTGTTAAATATTCCAATTGGTAATGCATACCGTCCTTCCGTTTCCAATCTCCGCCCCAATCAAAGCCGGCATCCTTAAAACACATAACCAGTTCGTTGCTCATCTGAGGCTGTTTACCAAGCCCGTTCCATGCCGCATTGATATCGATTGCTATTCCCCAAGAATGGATGCTCATATATATCATTGCCCCTCTAACATCCCCTTTGGCAATTAAGTCTTTTACCCTTTGTTCAAAACCTCGAATAGCCCTTACCTGAAAACATCCGTCCCATGTCTTGATTTGTTCGGTCAATCCCCTGTCTATGACATTGAGTAGGGCAATTTCAAGAGGAACTATCATTTGATAGTGACAATATATCCTTCTGGGAATAGCGGGGATGTTTTCCCATATGTATTGTGGCGCTTCCCAAATGGTCATATACTTTCCTTCGTCCCATACAGTGTTGGGGTCTCCGTATTTTTCGTAAAGGTCTAGTCCTGTTATCATGATTTATTACTCAAAAATTAAGTTAGAGCCCAAGTATGCTTTACTTACTTCATTGGAGCCTAAGAAGATTTTAGCGACTTCGCTTGCTCCAACTTTTATTTTCCTTGTGGATGGACTAGAAATACTTTGTAGACTGTCAAGATTAACACCCCAAAATCCCGTCCATCCAGAAGGAGAAACCACAGCTCCGCCCCCACCTTCAGTTCCAGGTAATTCAGTAACAGAAACCCCTAAGTCTTCATTTATTGAAACACCCAAAGTACTTAGAAGGTTTGCAGACCATCCAAAAGTGTCTTGGCTTCCTTGGTTGTTCCTTAAATAGTCGCCCGCAAAGCTTTCTGATTGTTCGGCCCCGTTTATGGTGAATTCAGAGAATGCAGTCCAACGTTGCCCGGTTCCAACATTGTTTGACGCTGCTGATACATCAGCCCCAAGCAACACATCCATTGCGACCTGGGCATTTACCCCACCGTTGGAAGCCCTTGCAAAAGAACCTGAATCACCATTGAATTCTGAAGTTGGTGATATGTCAATATTGACAGGGCCGGCTTGGGCCAAATTAAAGCTATTCCCATCGGTTTTGGAGTAAAAGACTTCCGCAGTATCATTAAGTTCAAGAACTACTATTGAATGATTTGCGTTGGATCCATTGGTGTTTCCATCTGAATTAGCACCACCTTGAAGATTAGCGGCCCCATCCCCGCGGTAAACGAACATATCCAAAGTCTTGTTAGCGGTTTCCGTTTCTATGATGGTTGAAAATATTTCCCCTATATCTGCATTTGATGAATTCCTTGCATAAGAGTAGCCCTTTGAAGAATCATCCTTAACCCCATCAATTCTAAAGCCTCCCCATCTTTGCGTCCTTGCAGAACCTATGTTCTGCCAATAGTATCCGCCAAAACAAAGGTATTTTTTATTATCACCGCTTAAAGTAACTACATTAGAGTCTATATTGATATTTGCAGCATCAGTTCCGGAAAACGCCACAACTTGATTGGGCGTAGTACCACCCGGACAGGATGAAGACGTTGAATTATATATTCCGACCCCGCTATAGAACAATGGTATTATCTGAAGGGAAGCCCTTACTGTTCCGTTCGTCGCTGCTGGTCCGTTCGCATCCCTTCGCCATTGAAAAGTAAATGTATCTGAAGCCGAAGGGTTATCTACAAACCCCCAAGCTCTGCAGTAAGCCCTATCTTCGGAATTATCACGCATGTAGCCGCTACTATAGCCACCTACGTGATTTCCAGAACCGGAATAAGAGAATCTTCCCTGTGGGTTGTGTCTATTGTTGTGGGTTCCTTCATGCTCGTAAGCCGCAACTATTAAGTACCCGTCCGCTAAGTTTGCAGATGGTAATGTTAAAACATGGGAGGAAAGGGAATAAACGGAACCATCGTTGCGAACTTGGCTAGGAAATATGTCTATAGGTGGAACATCCCAAGTTGTCGTTGGGATGTTGTTCGACGTTGCCCCGCCTGTCCATTTTCCTAATACTGCCATTAGCTTGTAATTAAATAAATTATATTCGGGTTGGGAGGTGAAAGTGCATCATATGCGGCTTGAGAAATTTCAACAATAGTTGATACCCTCGAATTCAAATCATTGAGTTTAGCTACCAATTTTGCGTTAGCGTCCTTTATTCGTTGCTCTCTGGTGGCCATACTAAAAGGTCAATGCACTATCGATATCAGCTTCAAAATCATAATCGGTATCCCCAACTTCGGTTGCATGTGCTGCATCAATATTCGTTCTTGCTTGCGCTTGCTGTGGGGCGGTAAAGCTTTGAGTGTTCAATGCACTTACCAGACCGGCATCTGTAACAGCTAGATTTGAAATTGCATCGGCCAAATCACTTAAGTCTTCACCTTCTAAAGCCGCGGTAATCGCTGTAGTTATTTCCGATGATATTTTGGTCGATGACCAAGCTTGTGTAAGGTTTGTTACCGAATCATTGATGGAAACACCCCCTCCAGCAGCAGCTTGTGCAACCCCTAATGTTTCATTAATTGCTGCGACCAAACTTGTCTTATCGGTTGTGCTTAGACCCGGAACATTTCCTATTTCACTCTTTAAAGTGTTTAATTTGGTGGTAATCTTTGCGTTGGCATCCCTGATTCTTTGTTCTCTTGTAGCCATGTTAAAAAGTTAAATTTGTATCTATATGTTGTTCAAAATTGTAATCTGTGTTCCCTATTTCCGCCTCCAAATCAGTTATTCTTTGTTCAAAAGCAGTCGGAATTAAAACGGTAACACTTTCATTTATTACAGCTGTAACGGGTTCTTGAACAGCACCAATATTAGCGGTAACAGTTTCATCTGCCGTGACGATGTTGGCAGTTATCACTTCCGTATTGTTAACGATACTTGCCGTTATCATTGTGTTACATCCTTTTCTTGTTCTAATGTCCCTTTAAACAAGGTTTTTACAATATCCCCCGGGAACGTAAATTGAATATCCCAATACAATTTTCCGTAAACCCTTGGAATTTTTGGGATTTCAACTCTGATACTGTTGGCCGTCAACAATGTTATTCCGTTTCCGATAGTTAATTCTGCCCTCTGTGAACCACCTTCCTTGATATGCATAACTATCGTAACATTGCTCAAATCCATATCCACACCATCGGCCTGAAGGTCTGTTATGTCGAAAGGACTGTATGAGTCCCCCGCTCTATTCTTTGGTATGTTATATTCATAGGGTAGGCTCATTTATCAATATCTTTATCACAATCCGAATTTTTATCCATCCGTTTTTTAAACCAACATTTAATGAATTCCTTCCAGCTTCCACCGTACTTTTTATCCACAATATTCAGCTTAATCATACTCAAAAAATAGATGGTGCCTACCGTACTAAGTACAATGGAAAAAAGATTCGGCAAAGCCACTAGGTTGATGGCAACGATGCCCATGGATTTTATCATTGTATTCTGCATTATTTAGAAAATTTGTTAATTATCCCGTCCACAATTTTATTATAGTATGCGGCACCCACAGCGAGGACGAAACCACCCAATAGGAATATCCAATTGGTAGAGGACCATGGGGCCGGTATTTTCTCTGTCAACCATAAAAATGACATTCCATTTTGCCAAACTGCTGCAATCACCATGATAACCCCAATCATAACCAACATGGTTTTTACCCCCCAATTTCTGATTCCCGTAAGCTTGTCCACTATTTTTGTCATATCAATCTTTCTTAATCGTTGCGTTGAAAAGCCCCCATATCAACAAAATCATATAAATGAACATTGTTAGTATGTAGTGGGCGTATTCCATCAGTTCATTAAAGTCATTAATTTCTTTTTGTTCCTTCTCCGGATTATATTGGTAACACCAACGTTTTCAGCAAATATTGTCGTCAATTCAGCCTCTACCATCGCATCCGCTTGGGTAGCATCTACGTAATACACATTTCCCGTGAAATTGTCCAAAGTTGTTTTAATGCCGGTATCCACAGTTAATTCGGTTTCATTAAGAATGACCACCTTTTCATAAAAGGTGTTCAATACTGAAAGCTCGTTGAACTGTGCCCCTAAATTGTCGCTTGTGACCATTACGTCATAGGTGTATCCAAGTTCATCGACCTTTGCCCCTATTGTTTGCTTTTTGGCCAAAGTGACCTCCGAGCCGTTATAATAGACCAGCACTCTTTTTTTAGCCAATGCAGGAGTGTTTATTCCGCTTGGATAAAAAGTATTGTTTACCGGTAACGGGCTTGTGATTTCTGTCATCATGTAATCGTAATCGTCTATCAAGTCCCCATCCGGGTCGGCATAGTCGGTAAGATGATAAATAGTAGAAAAAGAAGGATATAGAATCAATGAATTATCCGAACGATAAAAGCTGTTACGGAACAAGTAGTTTCCACTAGGGTCCGGTGGGTCATGACCATATATTGACCTACCTGTTTGCATAGGGCCAAAACCATGTGATAAATAGGGGTATACTACATTGTTCTCACACAAGTTATATCCATCGTCACCATTGTGATAGTTTATATCAACTTCGAAAATATTCCCGTAGGCCACATTATACTGAGCTCCCCTTTCAAAAGAAAAATGCCTAATTCTTGTTACTCGGTTGTAGATTATTAGATTATAATCTCCTGTGACCAAAAAATAACCATCCCCACCAGGGCCAGTCTTATAAGAGCCATCCACTAAACAGTTTGATATGGTGTTTTGATCCCCATCTATCTGTATAGGGTTGGTTCCAGAATCTATGAGCCAACAATTATCGACCCAATTATTATTGGCCCCGCCGTGCATACGAACAAGCTTTATATCGGTAGATCCTCCACACCTTGAATTTGAATGACTGTTCACGAATTCTATATCCGTCCAGTAGTCTTTTGGTATATTCAAAAAACATTGAAAATACTTTAATGTCAAATCTTCCAAACCAGCTCCGACAACACCATCAAATTCCACCATCATTTTTTCTTGGTTAAATCCTCCGCCATCGCCAAAAACTTCACTAGAATAGATAATGGTCGTTGCTTTATCGGAACCCCTTAACATGACATTGTTCCGCATTTGTAATTGTGATATTAAGGTAATATCATATGTCCCGGGCGATAAATTCACAATCTGGCCGAAACCACTTGAAACCGCCTGTGCGCTTGCGGCATCAATTGAAGCCTGCAAGTTTGCGATTGGGGTTATAGTAACATAGTCTACATAATTGGTCGGTATACCCCCTATCTTACCCGATGTTTGCCATTGGTCTATTTCAGGATAGTTGGGATCTATCTGTGCATTCATATAAACGCAAACAAAAACCAATATGTATTTAAGCTTCTTCATCATTGGTTGTTTGCTGCGTAAGTTTGAAAATCAGTATGTTCTTGTGCGGTAAGAGGTCTATCAAAAATTACAATCCTAGTAGCGTCACCATCCAAAACAAAGCTTCCATTGGTCCGTGCCCCTATATTGATGTCCTGACTTTCCGTAGCCGTTCCAATTGCCCCGCCAGTTATTACATCGACACCGTTTATGCTAAGCGTGGCATCGGTAGTAGTAACCTCTAGAATAATAAGATCTCCACCGGATAAATTGTTGTCCACCGATACCCCCGTACCACCTACCAAATATTGCACATCATCCCCTGTTGATGGGTTATAAAGGGTATATTGTCTAGACCCTGAGGAAGCCCCTGCCTTAGTAAACCATGAGCCTTGCGTACCGGGATTTTCACCTAACTGAACGACAATTGTGAATTCGTCCGTACCTCCCTGAAAGTTCATTGCAGCTATTTGTCCTACGTTGAACCAAGAATCTGTACCGTTAAATCTTACCTGTCTTTGGCCTCCTGGGGAGATATTTAAAGTAGGTGCCGCACCTCCCGCGGACGTACCGTTATAGGCATTTATCTCATCGTTCCATACGGTTACAGAATTGCCCTCTGTAGTAACGGAAGGGTCTATACTTGCGGGGCTATAATATGCCACCGGAGAAGCTGCCACAAATGGGTCTGAAGAAGGGGCCGTTGTGGAAACATTGATATTAGCGGTATAGGCCGAAACATTTCCGGCAGCATCTTTCGCTCTTACCCTGAAATCATATGCTGTTGAAGCGGTAAGTCCTACAAAGGTAAAACCAGTTAAGGAGCTTCCCGTATCTATAGCAGTACCATCGTCCCGGGATACCTCATAACTTGTTACACCAAAATTGTCCGTAGAAGCGACCCAATCTACGGTAATGGTTGTGCTTGTTTGCCCTGTTGACACCAAGCCGGTAGGTACGGACGGCGGTGTAGTATCCGCCGGGGTAAAGGTTTCATAATCACCTTCCGGTCTATAGGTTCCTAAATCTGTTTTGTAAAGTAAAAAAGTAGAAGTGTTATCTACTGTTTGATACCCCAATCCCTGAACTACTACCCTGACCTTTCCTGTAGAAAATTGAGAAAAGTAAAGTTTCTGCCCCGTTGTAGCC
>JBCBZA010000136.1:0-10720 GCA_039815575.1 Bacteroidota bacterium
GGAGCAGTTAACGGCAACCTCGTAGCCCTCTCCATCTATGGTTATGACAACTTCGCTGTTCTCCGCATTTTTAAACACATTAAGAGTTTCTGGGTCGTTCACTGGATTTTCTTGCTTCTCTATTTTGGTTTCCGTTTTACAGGAAAACAGGATTACGGCAATTGTTAAGCATAAGGTCGTTCTCATCATTTTCTTCTTTTAGTTTTATAATCTCATTTTTTATTCTCAATCACAGCCAAAAGGATTTTTATATCCCGACGGAGCAATTGCGGAAATAAGGCTTTCCAACATTTCTTTAGGTGGGGACATTCCCGTAATGGCTCCCATAATTTCTGCCTTTACCTGACAAGCAAATTGAGCCAAAGCCTTTCGGATGCCCTCATTTATAAATGAGGCGTCCATTATCATAATAGCTTGCGAAGCGAGCGCATATAACTTTATTAGTAATTCGCCATAACGCGCAACTACCCCTAAAGCCAAACCGCCTATAGGATTTACGCCGACACCCCCTCCAATTCTAGAGGCTATGTTGTCCATCACCCATATCAAATTGTTCAAGTTTTGGACAATTCTGTTGTACTGTTCAACCTCACTTTCCCAGACGTCCTCACCTCCTCCGCTACCGTTGGATAATATTCCGTACAACTCACCTGTCCCTGGTGCTACCTGCCAAAAAGCTCTTTTCTCGGCAGTTTTATCGAACACCTTGAAACGTGCTCCACGATACACCTTGTTGTACCAATATCTTCCTTCGGTATCGCGACCTGAGAACCATTTTTGCTTTTTGGCTTCTTCCAATCCTATCCATGTGGTTTCCAGCAGCTGCGCCAACGTATTATCTTGAAAAATCATTGCTTCTCGAAGGGCCAATTGCGCTGTTTTTTCCAATGTTGTTTTAAAACCTTCCTTGGTGTTGATAGCC
The DNA here is from genome assembly GCA_039815575.1 of Bacteroidota bacterium. Taxonomy (GTDB): domain Bacteria; phylum Bacteroidota; class Bacteroidia; order Flavobacteriales; family Flavobacteriaceae; genus Croceivirga. Next base: position 923 of record JBCBZA010000136.1, read on the forward strand.
AATGTATGATAGGCTGAAGTAGGCAGATAATCGAATTGGGAACGAACCGTTCCGGTAATAAAGCCTGGACTGTACTTTTGAATACCAATGCGCAAACCTCCTGGTATTGTCATTGATGATTCTGTGGTTGCATTGCCAAGAGGCGCCATTAGCGATAGGGCATTGCCTGAAATGTTGAACTGTCCCTCTTGAAAAGCTTTTTTGGCCTTTTCCAAATCATTGTCCAATAAAGCTTCTCCCCATTTTCTGGTACTGAGTTTAGCTTTCAATAAGTCGGACAATGCAGCGGATAAGGTTGGCCCATTTCCTTCAAAGTACAATTGCATGCCGCCAAAAAATAGATCGTTTACCTCGTCGGCCATTTTTTGGGTCGGTTTTTTGTATGGATAAACGGTGTAGTCCCAACCCGCAAGAACACGAGAAACTTTCTTTTGATTACTATATTTTAAGGTGAGGTAAACACCAATAATGCTTGGGCCCACCTCGGTACTCGATTTAGCTTCTGCTACTTCGTATGTGGTCGTTTCGGCGGTTTTATCTTCGTTAACCGATACTTTTACTTTTCGTACTCCCGTTTTTTCAACAGAATTATAGGTAAACACATACGGCGGCACTTCAATTCCTTCCAAAAATTTCAAAATACCATGCATCGCCTCTTCCTGGGCGGTAATAGGCAGGTGTATGCCACCGGTAAGCTCAGCCATCTTTTTAAACGTATTCACATATAAATCACTCGTTCTATTTGTCACGTTAAGGACAATGGCCGGAGGTCCATTTCTGTAAAGGCTTTCATTCTGGGGATTATATTCATCATCGTTATGGCCATCAGTGGCGAATACCACTAAATCGTTTTCGGTCTGGGAAGCTTTAAGTAACCATGTGAATAAAGATGAAGGAGTGTGCCAATAATCAATGATTGCTGCAGGATATTTTTCAAGAATGTTTTTCTTAAGCTTATCTGCAAACGCCTGCATGTACTTACCCCTGTATTCGTAAGGCATACTTCCTGACTGATCCGCCATAATCAGAATTTTTGGGGTGCGCTGGTTATGTTGCAATAGGGCCTTTATGGGTTTTCCGTTCTCAGTGATGTTAAAATCAGGAGCTTCCAATCCCTCAATCATATTGGCCTGTCCATCTCTTGGGGAAACACTTAATTTTACATTTCGGATTCCGAAGGTGGAAACTGTTGAACTCAGTGAAACCACTTCTTTTTGTAGTTGAGGGTGCGCTTTCCCCAATAAAGACATTTCATCAATTTTAAGTATGCCAGATTCACTTTTGACGCGCTTTGCTGAAAGGGTAATGGGATCTGCAAGAACCGACCGTTCTGCCATAAACGAAATATCCTTATCTATGGCCTGAAGCCCCATGCTAGGGGTAAATATGCGCATGTTCCCTACAGGGACAATGGACTGTTCTTCAAGGGTCAGGTTATTCAAAAAACGGATGTCGAGCTGCCGCCCGACCAAATCAGATGCTCGCCACTCTCCTAAAATCAATTCTTTTTCTTTTGTTGATGCAATGGAATCGCGGTAAGTCAAAGCTACCTCTACTTTTTCCTTGTTTTCCTTAATTGCGCTCGCTTCCGAGACCCGATTGTCATCATTTCTTAATTGACCAAACAGTACGGAAGGGTCGGCTAAATGTGCATACTTTGTTTCTCCCTGCCATTCAAATGACACTGTGGGAGTGTCATAATTAGGCCATCGGAAGTCAAAGGATTTGTATGAATGGTTCTCCTCAATGCCCAAATGTTCCCATATTTTTTGTGCAAGTTGCTGGGCCTCTCCCCTTTTTTCCGTTACCAGATTTGTTGGTGTGAAATCTTCTACTCCCAATTCCTTGGCCCAACGTTTGAATGTGCGCTTTGAGATAGTTGGAGCAAATTGATGATTGAATGGCCTAAAGAAAAAGCCCGGGGCGACATCAGTGGATATATTGACCCTTTCATTCATCACTTTAGCCGAAATTCCGGCTTCGGCATACATTAATTGCAACAAATCTGCCTTTTCGCGTAAGGTAGCCATACCGCTTCTTAGCGCGTAATCCAATCCCCACTTATAGGAAGCGCCACTACCAATTTTGTAATCATATACCGGTATCAACTGTATCTCATCACGAACAAATAGGAACATGGCCTCGGGGTCTCCCTCTACTATCAATGCTTTCATACGGCCCGTTAAATGATCTGGACTAGTGCCCAGCACATGTAAAATTTCCTCCCAAACTTTATAAGGTGATTTGCCAGAACCACGAAACTCCATTTCCTTACCGCACCCTACTGCCATAGGAGGAAGTGCTGCTGCAAAAGAGGCTAACAACATCTTGGTGAAAAAGTCACGCCTACTGTTTGGGGAAAATTCTACTTGAGTTTCTTTCATTTCTTAGTGTTTGAATCGTGAATAGTATTTTCAAGATGCCAGAGTTTCTTGTTCGCCGGCAACTTGACAATTTCACTATGGCCAATTTTTAGTACCAGTTCGGTTTACGAGTTTGGATTAAATCGTTCTGGAATCAAAAGTATTTTGGAAGGACTGGAAGCAATCGCCCATATGTAACAATGTATGCAAGAAATGTAACGAGGCGTGTAAAGCAGTATTATTTAGCGCTTTGCAAATATTCTGATGGGGTTTTTTTATAGGCTTCCTTAAAGCATTTTATAAAATAGGAAGGTGTATTGAAGCCTACACTATAAGCGACTTCATTAATGGTAGCATCTGAGGTTTTCAGAATCTTAACAGCTTGTTTCAAACGCTGTGAACGGATAAAAGCGGAAGTGGAAAGCCCCGTATACGTCATCAATTTTCGGTGCAACTGCATACGACTCATACCTACTTGTGAACTAAATTGGGCAGCATTAAAACTTGGATTTGCCAAATGTCCATCCATCACCTCTTGAACCCTGTTCAGAAACAACTCGTCAGTTGGTGTAATGGCAATGTCCTTTGGCTTTAAAAAACCTTCTTGACTGTAGCGTTGACGTAAAAGCTGTCTGGATTTGACCAAATTATCTACCCGTTTTTCAAGAATTTTAATTTTAAAGGGTTTGGTGACATAGTCATCGGCTCCTGCCTTTAAGCCTCTCAATTCATTTTGTTTGTCAGAACTTGCGGTTAACAAAATAATGGGCACATGGCTTGTGCGTTCATCAGTCTTTAGGGTATTACATAACTCTATACCGTCCTTTACTGGCATTTTCACGTCGGAAATAATAATGTCCGGAACTTCCGCTATTGCATTTTTAATACCTGACTCTCCATTGTTGGCGGTGATAATTTGATATGTTTTGCCAAATTCTGAAACCATAAACTCAAGTACGTCTTTGTTGTCTTCTACGAGCAATAAAATAGGAGCTTGTCCTATTTGAAGTGTTTTTTCTTTGCCATTGGGCATCGACGAAGGGGTTTCCTGCTCGTTTGATTTCCCCAATTTCATAGGGAGTTTTACAATAAACTCGATGGTTGTGGGAGTTTGCTCCACTACTATTTTGCCGTCCTGTAGCTTTACCAGCTTTTGTACGAGGGAGAGCCCAATTCCAGCTCCTTTTGTCCTTTCATCGTTCTGATAAAACCGCTCGAACAATTTTTGTACATCCTTGACAACCTTGTCGGTCTCATTGCGGACCGTTAGCCATAAATGGTCTTCCATATACTCGGCAAGCACTTGACATTTGCCATTGGCCTTACCATGTTTTAGGGCATTGGAGATAAGGTTGACCATGATTTTATCCAAGGCATCGTCATCATAATAGGCTGTCTTTATCGGTTGAATCTTGTACTCATAGAAAATATTTTTTTGTGTCGCTTCATACTCAAAAGCGGCAGCCAATGATTTTAAGAAAAGCCCTAGATTACCCCATTGCCTGTTCAACTGAAACTTGCCTTCTTCAAGACGAGCCAATTGCAACAACTGATCCACAAGATTGGTCAATCGTGACGTATTGCGTTCCATCATGACAAATTTGTTGACTTCTTCTTCTGAAATGTTTGATTCTGACAATTTTGATTCAATGGGGCCCGAGATCAACGTTAGTGGCGTTCGGAATTCATGGGCGATATCCGTATAAATCTTGGATTTGTAATCGTTCAACTTTTTGAACCTAAGAGCTTCTTCCGCTTTTAGCTTAAGATCTAATTTCATTTGCCAACGCCATTTCAAATAACGGTAGAATAAAACTGCCGTTAACAAAAACAAAAGCCCGTACAAGCTTTTGGACCAAGCATTGAAATACCAAGGTGCCGCAATGGTAAAATTGAAATTCTCCGGGTTATCGTTCCATTTTCCGTCATAATTGCTGGACATCACTTGAAACTCGTAATCATCCGGAGGAAGATGGGTGTACCGCACGTAATTTTTGTTCCCGGAGACCACCCAATCTTCTTCAAATGGTATTAACCGATATTTGTATTTATTTTTTTCAGGTTCTGAAAATTGAAGACTTGAAAATGTAAAATCAATAGTATTCTGGTCGTGCTTTAGAAGGGTATCTAAATACACGGATTTTACCTCATTCAATACCTTAAATTCGGTCAGTGCTGTTCTTGGAAGGTATTTGCTTTCAGAAATGCCTTGGGGATCGAACCAATAGAAGCCTTCCAATCCTCCGAAATACAACTCACCGTCATGATGTTCGTAATAGGCCCCTGTATTAAATTCCGTGGCCAAACCATCATAGTCGTCATAATTGGTGATCTCAGGTTGAGACCCCAAACCAAGGTCCACACTAAACTTGGTAATCCCCCGATTGGAACTTAGCCAAAGATGATTCGTTTTATCTGGTAAAATACCATAAATGACATTGTTTGGCAGGCCATCTTCGACGGTAAAATTATGAAAGGTTCCATTTCCAGTATCATAGGCATCCAGTCCTCCACCGGATGTCCCAATCCAAAGCACTTCGTTTTTGTCAAGAAACAATGATTTAATGGCGTTTTTGGCTAGGCCGCTATTTTCTGTCGTAAAAATCGAGGCCTTCCCAGTTATCAAATTAAATTGAATCAATCCTTTATTTTGGGTGCCAAGCCACAAATTACCTCGGTCCTGTTTTAGAACTACTGTGATATTTTTTCTTGTTACTACGGTATCAGAAACTGTAAAATCTTGGTATTGTCCAATTATTCCCTTTTTCATATGAAACTGTATAAGTCCATTGTCCCTTGTCCCCAACCAAATTGTATCTCCTTCACCTGGCTCAATATCCCAAATGGTCGACCCATTTAAGGGTGGGGTACTGAGGATGTCATGCTTACTAAACCTATTCTCTGACGTTAATAGTGATAACCCTCCTCCTTGGGTTCCTATCCACAATTCTCCGTTTGAATTGTGATAAAGACTCATGATCCTGTCCGATGGAATATCCGAATTCCGGGTGGTATAGGTGCTCCAACTATTTGTGGCCGGTTCAAAATTTGTTAGCCCCTTGCCCGAAGTGCCGATCCAAACGCCATTGCGATCATTCACAGTAATGGCCCTAACTACATCAATATTTATATTTGCTGGGGTTTGGTAATTGGTGAAAGAGTTGAATTTTTCTAAGTCGGCATCATAAAAACTAGCCCCGGCTCCATCGGTTCCAAACCATAACGTTCCCGAACTATCTTCAAAGGCACATAGGATATCATTATAATGCAACGCCCTTGGGTCCTGCTTCTGCTCTGAAAAATGCGCAATGCTTTTGTCATTAAAGTCCACCAAGTACATTCCGTCACCATAGGTGGTCAACCACATTCGATTCTTAGTATCAAAAAAAAGCTCCAATATCTTTAGGTCCTGAGGGAGATATCCTTCAAAATCAGAGATGGACAATCTTCTTAGACTTTGAGTAGCATCATCAAAATAATACAATCCATCTCCGTGATACCCTAACCAAAGCGTTCCTTTAGGGTCAATGGCCAAGGCACTGAGGTTGGAGGATACCTGTTCACCGAGAAGGGTTTCAAGAGAAATCTCTTTGAACGCTTCGCCCTTGTGCGAACTTAAAATCAAGGACTTTTCTGAAAGAATAAATAGCCCTTTTTCTGACCTCTCCCCAATCTTTTTTACTTGACCTTGTAATCTTACTTCATGTTCAAGGGGAAGAGGCACAAAGTCTTGATCCAACCTATGAATTTCGCCCTTTGCAGTACCCACCCAATAATCTTTTTCAATATCCTGCCAAACCACCGTGACATCTGAAAGGTCACTTGCCCTAAAAAAGCTGTCCTTCTCCCTATCATAGCAATACATGTTATGATCTGAAGGAATAATGAGAACATTCCCATCCCTATTCACATAAACTTTTCCCAGTCTGCTGAAAGTTGGTCTGGTGACATCCGTAAATTGAAAAGGATATTGCTTAAAAGATCTGCCATCATACCTGTTTAGTCCGTCTTGCGTCGCAAGCCATAAAACCCCCAGGCCATCTTGGGCCACAGAGACCACACTATTTTGGGACAGTCCTTCTTTTACCGTCAACTGTCGAAAACTGAATTGTTTTTGGGCATATATTCCCAAGTGACAAAATAGTATCAGTACAAGACAATAACCGCGGGCCATTAATTCTTTGGAAGTATTAACGTTCAAAATATAGGACATCACTTTTTTATTGTATTGTACAAATAGGACATAATTACCTATCTTGAATTTAAACACTTTCCATACCAATGATCAAAAAATTTGCCTTAACACTGGATTATGAAATTCCAGAGGTGTTAAAACCGTATGTAATAGCCGCTATTTATGGAGAAACCCGTGAAAAAATCCAAGTTACTTTTCCAGTGTTTCCCAATGGATTCGCCGTGCTTATCCACGTTTATGGCGATTTGCCTTTATTGCATGTAGAAGACCGCTCTATGCTAGCTCCTTCCTATCTTAATTTGGCCGGCCAAATACATGGTACCATTCCTAAAATGGAAATTGATGGCCGTTTTGGACAAAATGGCTTTTTACTACACCCTTTGGCACCATACTACTTATTTCACTTAAAGGGCAAGCACTTTGTCAATGAATGGATCGCTTTGGAAAAAAATACGGATTTTGATTTGACGGCATTATCAGAAGAGTTAGAAAAATGTACTGAACCTATTAAAAGGGTTGAACTGTTGGCGCATATGTTGACCAAACTAGAGACACAGCGATTGCCGCCCATTCCTTGGCTAGACAATTGCATAGCAACTATTTATCAAAAGAACGGGATGATTTCCGTGAATGAAATGGTAGCCTTGTCAGGTTTAAGCAGTCGACATTTTAGCAGGGTTTTTCATGAAATCGTGGGAGTGCCCCCAAAATATTTTTGCAAGGTGGTGCAACTAAACGGTTTGTTTGAGGCAATTAATTCCTCGGATAACGATAAAATTCTGCAGCTTGCTCTTGAATATGGGTACTATGATCAATCCCATTTTATACACGATTTTAAAAGACTGATCGGTGATAGCCCACAACGATTTTTAATGGGTAAGCATGCCTATGCAAAGGAATACTTAGGGAAAAAACGGCAATAACTTCTCGCTTTTAAGGGTTGTGTCCAAAGTTTATGGCAGAAGACTTTCATTTGACCCACAAATTAAAAAGCTACTTTCTGCCCAAACACCATTCCATGCCCCCCAATAGGTGTTGACGAAATTCAGGCTCATCAAAAGAAGCTTCGGTATGTCCGCCTCCGGTGAAAAAGGAGCGCGCGCCATCAAATTCATGATACCAGGCAATGGGGTGGTTCCCACCATTGGTTCCTCCTTCATAGCTGGATTCATCTAAATTCAAGAGAACGGTTACATTGGGATTGATATTTTTAAAGTTATACCATTCGTCAGTTCGTTCCCAGACATCGGGAAGGTGGACAGTGGAAGGATGCGACTTGTCCACCACATTAATTTTTGCCGTCGGTGTACCTTTCGGATGGCTCTCAAAATAAGCCCCTACCAATTTTCCATACCAGGGCCAATCATACTCCGTATCCGATGCCGCATGAATCCCCATGAATGCACCACCACTTTTCAAATAATTTTCGAATGCCCGTTCTTGTTCCCCATTCAAAACGTCTCCAGTAGTGCTCAAAAAAACCACCAACCTAAAGTTCTTCAGATTATTAGTATTGAAATCTTCCGCAGTTTGTGTCTGCAATACGATAAATCCATTCTCCCTACCCAATTCCCTTAGGGTCTTTACTCCCTTTTCAATGTTTTTATGTCGATAACCCTCGGTTTTTGTATAGACCAAAACCAATTCTGGAATGGCATCCTCCATAATTTTAGGGGTTTTGGCGTATTGTGCAAATCCTAGATAAGCTCCAAAAAACAAGACAATAAGTAGGTTGAAAATTCTATTCATGATTGCAATCTTAGGCTAATGAAGTTACATATTTTTTTGGGGTCGTGCCGTACTTCTTTTTAAATGACGCAATGAAATGACTGGCAGTACTATAACCTAACTTTAGAGCTATTTCATTGACATTGTACTTTCCCGATTCCAATAATTTTCGTGCAAGATCCATTTTATGGTCCAAAAGATAGCCATAAACGGAATCCCCATAAATCTGTTTGAACCCCTCTTTTAACTTCTTTAGACTTAACCCTATTTCATCAGATAATTCGTGCAGTGTGGGTGGTTCCGCCATACGTTCCAAAATAATGTCTTTGGCATGTTTTATCTTTCGAACATTATCCTCATCTGCGAGAAAAGGGCATTGCTCTAAATCAGCATCGCTCGTTTTATTGAAGTACAGGGCAATCAACTCATAAATCTTTCCTTTGGTATACAATTTTTGAATGGAAGGGTGAAGATTGGATCCTATCAATTGACTTAAGACAACTGCCATGGAAGGGGTGAGCACTTCTTGGGCATAATATTTCTTTTCACTGAAAGAACCACTTAAAAAAGGGATTTCTTCAGCGTCGTCAGAAAAAAGTGCATGAAATCGTTTTATGGATACTACCACTGACATTACCCAGGTATGGGGATGTACCATAAGATGGAGTGGCAAATCCTTTTGAGTATTATATAGAAGAAGGGAATTTTCTTCAGAAACATCCAAGTGATAATTTCCGTTGTTAAATAAAAATTGTGCCCCTCCCTTTAAGGAAAAATGGAATTGGATGTAATTTCTGTCAATTGGATGGACCACCTCCTTGCGTTGTTCCGTATCATTTTGAATTTTAAGGACATATACTTCATCATCCACATAAAGCTGTTCGTAAGAACCGATACCGACATTTTCCATTGTTTCGCTTTAAAAAATTGTTTGTCTTTTTCTTATTTAAAATCAGTCTAAATTAGAATAAGATTCTGGTTAAACCAAATAAAATCAAGCCATTCCAAAAATAACCCTAAAAGCACTTCAATAATCATCCTTTTGATACAAATTGAACCGCTAGCGTTATTTTAACATCCTTTGCGGACGTAATTTTGTAGTCGGTAGCGAAAAATGAAGAATTACCACTTATCCAAATATCCATCATTTTATGCCGTTGGCCTCAGTTATAGGAAAGCTGATGCGGAAGTACGTGGCAAATTCAGTCTTGACGTTCCCGGCATAGACGCCTTGACCTTAATGGCAAAATCCGAAGGTTTGGACGGCTTGTTGGTTATTTCCACCTGCAATCGAACTGAGATTTATGGTTTTGCCCAACATCCGTATCAATTGATCAAGATGTTGTGCGAACATACCCAGGGCACGGTCGAGGAATTTCAGCAATCCGCCTATGTTTACAAAAATTATGATGCCATTGCCCATTTATATAAAGTGGGCACGGGCTTGGATAGTCAGATTCTCGGAGATTTTGAAATAATAAGTCAGATTAAGCAAAGTTTTTACCGATCCAA
>JBCBZA010000150.1:0-9438 GCA_039815575.1 Bacteroidota bacterium
GCCCAGTAATACGGGAGCGGGTTACGTGATTCGAAGGATATTGCGACGGGCCATTCGATATGGATTTACCTTTTTGGACACCAAAACCCCTTTTATCCATCGTTTGGTCAAGGTGCTGGGCGAACAAATGGGCAAAGCATTTCCAGAACTCAGGAGCCAGAGACAGCTTATTGAAAATGTGATCAAGGAAGAGGAAAGTTCATTTTTGAGCACCTTGGAACAGGGATTGGTTTTGTTGGATTCCGTTATTAAGGCTACCACCGAAAAGACGGTAGATGGCGAAAAGGCCTTTGAGCTGTATGATACCTTTGGCTTTCCCATAGACCTTACTGCCCTGATTCTTGAAGAGAAAGGCTATCGCTTGGATACAGATGGTTTTGAGAAGGCCTTGAAGGCCCAAAAAGACCGCTCCAGGGCCGCTTCGGAAACCAGCAAGGACGACTGGACCGTACTGCAACCCGATAATGGGCAAGAGTTTGTGGGGTACGATATTTTGGAAACCGAAGTAAAATTGGTCAAGTACCGAAAGATAACTTCAAAGAAGGAGGGGGATCGGTATCAATTGGTCTTCAATAGTACCCCTTTTTACGCCGAAGGGGGTGGACAGGTAGGGGATAAGGGGTATCTAGAGGCCCCCAACGGTGATGTCACTTATATCATTGATACCAAAAAGGAGAACAACGAAATTGTACACTTTTCGGAAAACCTACCAAAAGATGTAAAGGCAACGTTTAAGGCTTCCGTTGATCAAAAACAACGCCAACGCACTGCCAGTAACCATACCGCAACGCATTTGTTACATCAAGCACTACGGGAAGTACTGGGGGAACATGTGGAACAAAAGGGCTCTGCGGTGCATTCCAAATACCTACGGTTTGATTTTTCCCACTTTTCAAAGTTGACGGTGGAGGAACTTAGGGAGGTTGAGAATTTTGTGAATGCCCGTATTGAGGGGCATTTGCCCTTGGAAGAGCAACGGAACATCCCCATGTCCCAAGCGCTGGAAGAGGGAGCCATGGCTTTGTTTGGTGAAAAATATGGAGATGCCGTACGTACCATCCGTTTTGGTAAGTCCATAGAACTCTGTGGGGGGACCCATGTTGCAAACACAGGTGATATTTGGCATTTTAAAATTGTCTCTGAAGGGGCCGTTGCAGCGGGAATACGCCGTATAGAGGCCATTACCTCTGATGCGGTTAAGGACTTTTATTTCAACAACAACCGACAATTATATGAAATCAAAGACCTACTCAATAATGCCAAAGACCCGGTAAAAGCCGTTAGTTCCTTACAAGAGGAGAACAACCAGCTCAAAAAAAAGGTGGAACAGTTGTTGAAAGAAAAAGCAAGAGGGCTCAAAACCGAGTTGATGAATACCTTATCTGAGGTCAATGGTGTTAAGTTTTTGGCCAAGAAAGTGGATTTGGATGCTGGAGGAATGAAGGATTTGCTTTTTGAAATGGGAAATAATAAGACCAATTTGTTCGCTTTGCTTGCCTCTGAAAAGGAAGGCAAGGCATTATTGGCCTGCTATATTTCAAAGGATATGGCTTTTGAAAAGGGATTGAATGCGGGAAGCATCGTTCGCGAGTTGGGAAAGTACATTCAAGGTGGCGGTGGCGGTCAACCCTTCTTTGCCACCGCAGGAGGTAAAAATCCAGCAGGAATTCCGGAGGCCTTGGAGAAAGTTAAGGAGTACTTGAAGTAAAAGCTCCCTTCCCTACTCCCATAGCTAATGGGAAAAAGGAAGAAAGAAAAATAATTTTTGAAAACTCTTTTCCCTACTTAGGGAAAGGTGGCATCCTAAAATTTGGGATGACGGAAAGGGTCATAAATAAGTCAATCCCTTCCGTCCAGACTGCGCCTGGACACCTTCCCTTATCCAAGGGAAGGAGTACTTACTATTCTGACAATTATGAAAAAAGTATTGGCAGGAGCCCTTATTGCTTTAGCGTCTGTATTGGTATACAAATCGTGTACGGATCAAAAGAAGGATGAGAGGATACTTCAGGAAAACTCCATGCTCATCCAACAACAAATAGACCATGTTGCTAAGCTCATTGTAACGGAAGGGCACTTTGCCGAGGTCTATACCTATGCGGATTCCAAGGAATTGTTTGGTCCCCTGATTACCGCCAATAAAAAAGCCTTGGTTGTGGTGAATGCGGAGGTTGCGATCACTTACGATTTAAAAGGAATCGATTATGAAATTGATGAGGTCAACAAAACCTTGTTCATTAAACGGATTCCTGAACCGGAAATTAAGGTCAACCCGGATTTTGAATATTATGACGTTTCTGCTGATTACCTCAATCCTTTTGAAGCCAAAGACTATAATGTGATCAAGAAAAATGTCAATGCTTCATTAATGAAAAAGGTAAAGGCCTCAAGGTTGACTTCCAATGCCCAGAACCGCTTGATTTCTGAACTATCACAACTGTTGGTATTGACCAACAGCATGGGATGGACGTTGGTCTATGCGGAAAACCCTATCGAAAACGTTGAAGGGTTACGATTGCTTCGCTAGACTTTTTTCTGCAAGGTCGAGCCCATCATCAATCAAATGGCCTACTTTAGGTCGGTTTTGTTTTATGGTTTCAAGGTGGGCTTTAATATCCTTTGCCAAATCCATACGGTTGCCCTTTATGGCCAATTCATAAAGTTCTATGGGGAGCAACCAATCTTGTGGAAATTGTTCCTTGAATTCGTCAAATAATTTCCCCCTTGAAATATAAGCGTTCTTGCCTTCTCTATAATGGCGTACCTGTTGGTAATACCCTTCCAACCTTAAAATATCAGTATCCCTGTTTTTTTTAATGGTGACATCTGCTAGCTCATGTGAAATAAGGTCAAAACTTTTAAGGTCGGCAGGTCCATTGAAGGCCGAAACCACCTTCTCACCTACGGCCATATGGTATAACCCCCATTCCGGTAAAAACAAAAAAGTATCATCATAGGTTACTTTACAGTCCTTAAACGTAATAAGGATAATTTCTCCCTTAAGGTTTCGGGTTCCTGTCACAATTTCACCCTCTACTTTTACACCACCCTCGAATTCTAGCGTTACCCGTTCGCCCTCAAAAATATTGTAGGCTTTTAAATCCCTGGGGCTCATGTCTTCTATGGCCAGATTGATGCCCTTAAGTTTACCAACTGGTGAGCCAAACCCTTCCGGGTGTTCTTCCACGCCATGTCCTACCAATTCCTTTTCCCGATAGGATAGGGCCGTTGGTCCTATGGTCCTTAGATAAATGGGTTTGCCCTCATGGGAGATAATATCCCCAAAACAGCCTGAAACCTGAAGGCCTGTGCTGAGCTCTACGGTACCCAGTGCTTTTGAATCAACCAGTTTATCCACTCCTTTTAACCCTCCAGTGCGCAATGCCATGGTGTTGGCAAAGTCTTCCAAGACCTGACTTAAATGTGCAAAGTTGGGCGTAACAAAAAGTTGGGGCTGGGGTTTTGTAATATCAAATGAGGTGTGTGCCGCTTCAAGGGTATACAAAAGTTTTTTGACCTTATCCGTCATGCACCAGGCACTTTCCCCAATGGAGGATAGTAGGCCTGCACCATAAATTTTGGGGTTGTCCAATGTACCAATAAGGCCATACTCCACCGTCCACCAGTGCAAGTTTCGGATAAGGGCCATTTCACTGGGTTTACCCATGTTTTCTTGGAGATATTCAATACGTTTTTCGGCCTTTTCGATATCCTCCTTGGGGGTTCCCTCGGCTTCTTTGATAATGGAAAGATGGCGTACGGCGTCATAAAGTTCATAGTCCTTGGAACTCGAAATGGCCTTAGCGCCAATTTCCCCGAACCGTCTTAGATATTCGGCATACTCTGGATTGGCAATAATAGGGGCATGGCCTGCACCTTCATGTATAATATCCGGAGCTGGTGTGTATTCAATATTTTCCAATTGTCGAATATCTGAGGCAATCACCAATACATTATAGGCCTGGAATTCCATAAAGGCCGATGGGGGAATAAAACCGTCCACAGCTACCGCTGCCCACCCAATTTCCTTGAGGATGCGGTTCATACCATACATATTGGGAATCTGGTCGATGGAAATCCCTGTTTTTTCCAAACCTTCAACATAGGTCGTATGGGCCACCTTGCTCAAATAATCAATATTTTTTCGCATCACATAACGCCACACCGCTTGGTCGATCGGGGTGTACTCCTCATAATTTTGAGGTTTTATGTATTGTTTTAAATGCTCGGGAAGCTTATCCAGTACGGGATTACTTTCGTATGCTTTTTCCATAGGTATTGTCATTAACGTTGGGCGGCAGCCACTTTATTGCCCTTGTAATCATAAAACTCCTTTAATGTAAAGGCCTGTGGTGAAGGACCGTTTGCTTCAAGAAGATTAAATTTTTCCTTGGCCATATCCAAAGAGGGAACCGTCCCTTTGGGCATCCACCATATCACAAATTGCGAGGGCGCTTTTGTATCAAACCACTTTTTCTTGTTCCTTAGAAAGTAATGGTGGACCGAGCCATAAACAAAGTTTTTTAACGACTCCAAATTCTCCCAAACACTCATGTTAATGGCCATCATTTCATCTTTAAAGGGGGATTCAATATAAGAGGCGGATCGGCCTTCATCGTCTTTCAACCTCCAAACAAAACCCTCGCTTTCCTCAGCAAATCGATTGACAGGCTCCAAAAAATCCACAAATTCCTTCATACTGGGGTCGTCCAATTTGGCCCTGAACTTTGCAATATTTGCTTGTGCTAAATAATAACCCATTGCCTATAAAATGGTTCCCCTAAAGATAAAAAGATTGCGTGCAAAAGTAGTACTGGTGAACTAAAATTGCTTGCATGGGCGGCAAAGGCTAAAACAGGAAACGAAGAATCTGCTGGTCGCTAAAATAAACACTCAAACTATATATGCGCAGATTCTTCGTTTAGATTTTTTACGGGTACTATCCTAATTTGAAGCGATTTGATTGGGTGGATATTCGGAAAGAATTTCGGATACAAAATGGCGTATGCGCTCCTCTTTTTTCTCAATATTTTTTATGTTGTTCAGGGTCCCTACGCCCCTGCCTTGCCAAACCAGTTCCTTGTCATTGGCGTCGATAAGGTCAATATAGAGGGAACCTTCGGTGCGGGTAGAAACATTGGGTCCCCATGCTCCGCCCCAACCGGGACCCCAAAACCAAGGGTTATAGAAGCCACCATAACCAAATCCAAAACGGCCAAAGCCACCCCATCCAAAGCCACCCCAACCAAAGTTGTTGTTGTAGACATCCACTTGTTCCCTTTCCTTGGTAAAAATGCTTACCAAAACATCGGGATTTTCTGATTTGGTAAAACCGCGACTGGCCATTTCAGCTTCAATGGCCTTGAGAATACGTTTTTTGTCCAAATCGGATATTTGCGCCTTGTCAATTCCGGTTTTATAAAAAGCATAGGTTTTATACCCATTAAAGTTGGCTTCACGGTCATAATCGGATACGACTTTTACGGAAACACAGGAGCTTAACAAAAACAGAACGAGAAGGGGAAGGACGAATACTTTTATCTTTTTCATAATACACAACTTTTGAGTTATAATTGAAGGCAAACTTTGAATTATTGTATCAAATATTATGCCGAAAAACACCTTATTCTTGGCGGTTGGTGTTTTTATTGTAACCGTAGGGACAATGTCTACAGCCACTTTCGCAACAATGGCCTCTCTTTAAATGATATTGCCGTGTGAAGACCTTATAACCTTCTGGTGAAAGATAGTAGTCCCCATCTTCAATGGGTATGTATTTTTTCATACCACGCTACGCTTGCTTCTCTCAAAATTACATCTGAAACCTTAGTTTTTAAAGGATTTTAAGGAGTTATTAGGTTTTTATCCAAAAAATAGGTGTTTAATCGCCCATGACTATTTTCAATAGTAGAAAGAAGTATATTTGTTAACCCCACCATCAAAACAGCTTCAAAAAGAACTGAAGTATGATATTGGTTTTTAAACATTTCTTTCGAAAGAACTATGTGGGGCTCACCCTTTGGCCTTTTATTTTTGTTAAGGATTCGGCGTACAAAGAGGATTCCATATTGATCAACCATGAAAAAATCCACTTAAGACAGCAATTGGAATTGCTGGTTATCCCGTTCTATCTATGGTATATTGGAGAATGGTTGGTCCGCACCGTCCTGTATATGAATAGCTACAGGGCGTATCAAAACATTAGTTTTGAACGGGAGGCCTATGCCCATGAAAAGGACCTAGGATATCCTGATAGAAGAAAACCCTACAGCTTTTTAAACTTTATTTTTCGTCCCTAGCCTTTGAGAACGCGTAACCAAGAAGTACGATTGCCTATCTTGGAAACGAATGGTGTTTCACTTACAATAAAGCGTGAAGATGAAATACATCCAATAATCTCTGGGAATAAATATCGTAAACTAAAGTATACTATTCTTGAGGCAAAGCGCTTACATCATACGGCCTTACTGACCTTTGGTGGGGCTTTCTCCAATCACATTGCAGCGACTGCTTGCGTAGGAAAGGAAGGGGGTTTTAGAACCATTGGCGTTATCCGTGGCGATGAACTGGAGCATACCTGGGAGCAAAATCCTACCTTAAAGTTGGCTGCAGCATATGGCATGCACTTCCATTTTTTGGACCGGAATAGCTATCGCAATAAAGATGGGGCAGCTTTTTTAAAGGGATTTCGGGAAAAATTTGGACCCTTTTATCTTTTACCCGAGGGGGGAACCAATTCCCTAGCCATAAAGGGCTGTGAAGAAATACTCACGGATGCTGATGCAGAATTTAATGTTATCGCTGCCGCTACGGGGACAGGGGGAACCCTAGCCGGACTTATCAATGGATCAAGGTCGCATCAACAGGTTTTGGGATTTTCTGCACTTAAAGGGGATTTCCTAAAAAAAGACATTCGTAAATTCGCAAACAAATCCAATTGGGAGATGGTTACCGACTACCATTTTGGGGGATATGCCAAAGTAAACGTAGCACTGGTGGAATTCATCAATGATTTCAAAAAACACACGGGTATCCCTTTGGATCCCATTTACACCGGAAAGATGGTATTTGGCATTCTGGATATGGTAAAAAAAGGAAAGATGAAGGCAAATACCCGAATTTTGGCCATCCATACAGGGGGGCTACAAGGTATATTTGGCATGAACCGTGTATTGAAAAATAAGAACTTACCATTAATCGATTTATGATCACGCGTTTTTTAGGACTTGTTTTATTGCTAATGCTTGTAGGTTGTGGGGCAAAGAAAAGGTCGGCCCGTACCGTAAGAACCCAGCCCCAAAAAAAGGGGGTGTACCAACCCAATTCTGGAATTGAGACGACCAAATTTGACAAATCAAAACTCTATCCACTGCCTGCGGACCCCGGTTATTTTAAGAAATTCCCCATTACGGACACTCGGGAATATATTAATGAGTTTGCACAGATCGCCCAATACGAAATGCGGGCCTTTGGCATTCCCGCGAGCATCACCTTAGCACAGGGTATTTTGGAAAGCGGCTCAGGAAGGGGGCAACTGACGCAAAAAACGAACAATCACTTCGGTATCAAATGCCATACCGGTTGGCAAGGCGATTATGATTTCCATGATGATGATGCCAAAGGCGAATGTTTTAGAAAATACAACCACCCCATGTTCTCGTTTCGGGACCACAGTATTTTTCTTGCTTCTCGAAGCCGATACCGGTTCTTGTTCAATTATCGAAGGGACGACTACAAAAAATGGGCCTATGGCCTAAAAAAGGCTGGGTATGCTACCGATAAAAAGTATCCCCAAAAATTGATCGCATTGATCGATCGCTATGATTTGGACCAATATGATGAGGAAGTGGTGGATGGAGGATTGGAAACCGTTCGCCAACCCAAGCGTTATGATGTGTTTACCCATGTGGTGGTAAAGGGGGATACGCTCTACGCCATTTCAAAAAAGTACGCCGTTCCCGTGGAAGAAATTATGCGATTGAACAATTTGGCGAGCACCAATTTGGCCATTGGACAGGTATTGAACCTCCGCAAGATAAAGACAAAGTAAAAATGTCACATCGAGCACAGTCGAGATGGTTTCCAAGGAGCGTCAAAAATGTTCTCGACTGCGCTCGAACTGACATAAAATGATTTTATGAGATACCAACGAAGCAGTGCCCTCTTTGCCGAGGCCAAAAAGTATATCCCAGGTGGTGTCAACTCTCCCGTTCGCGCTTTTAAAGCGGTAGGTGGGGAACCCATATTTGTGAAAGCGGCGAAGGGTGCCTATTTGTATGATGAAGACGGTCACCAATATATCGATTATATCTCCTCCTGGGGCCCCTTGCTCTTTGGCCATGCCCATGAACCGGTGCTTCAAGCGGTCATTGAAAAGGCGAAAAAGGGAACCTCATTCGGTATTCCTACCGAAATTGAAACGGAGCTGGCCAAGTTGGCCGTCTCCATGGTACCCAATATCGACAAGATCCGCTTTGTAAATTCTGGTACCGAAGCCTGTATGAGTGCTGTTCGATTGGCACGTGGCTATACCGGGAAGGACAAGATCATCAAGTTTGCGGGCTGCTACCATGGGCATTCCGATGCTTTTTTGATCCAAGCCGGTAGTGGTGCCGTGACCTTTGGGAGTCCCAATAGTCCCGGGGTGACCCAAGGTACCGCTAAAGACACCTTGTTGGCCAACTACAATGATTTGGAAGGGGTAAAAGCCTTGGTCAAGGCGAATCAAGGAGAAATCGCCGCCATTATTCTGGAACCTGTGGCGGGAAATATGGGCTGTATTATTCCAAAAGATGCATTTATCAAAGGACTTCGTGAGCTCTGTACCCAAGAAGGGATCTTGTTGTTATTTGATGAGGTCATGACCGGGTTCCGATTGGCAAGGGGGGGTGCCCAAGAAGCTTTGGGCGTTGACGCCGATATGGTCATGTTCGGAAAGGTGATTGGGGGAGGGCTTCCCGTAGGAGCCTTTGCCGCGCGTTCCGAAATCATGGCACACTTGGCACCGGATGGACCGGTGTACCAAGCAGGAACCTTAAGTGGCAATCCCTTGGCGATGAGTGCGGGATTGGCCATGCTCACCGAAATTGACCAACACCCGAAGATCTTTGATAGTTTGGCCAAAAAAACAGCACTGCTCCACCAAGGTATTGCTGAGCTATTGACGGAAAAAGGGGTGCCCCATCAAATCAACCGTTTTGGCAGTATGATCTCCGTACACTTTTGCGAGGATCCGGTGGTGGACTTTGCCTCTTCGACCAAAGGCAATAACGACTCCTTCAAAAGATACTTTCATGGCATGCTGGAACAAGGCATTTATTTACCGCCTTCCGCCTTTGAAAGCTACTTTTTAAACGATGCCCTTAGTAATTCCGATTTGGATAGAACGGTAGAAAGTATCAAACATATTTTCTAGCGGCAATAGCCCATAGGTAAGTA
>JBCBZA010000229.1:0-4222 GCA_039815575.1 Bacteroidota bacterium
CGCCCAGGCCCAGGGAACGAGCTGGGGCGCGCTCCGCTCCAGGAGGCTCAGTCCGTGGGAGAAGGGGACTCCCACGGCCAGTCCGACGGGCGAGACGATCGCCGCGGCGATGGCGAAGCGTACCGCCGTGGGAAGCGGCGCGACCGCTCGCACGAGCTCGGAGTCGAAGAGGCTGAGCGCACCGAGCGAGACCGCCAGCCCCAGAGGGACCCACCAGATGGCGCGCGTCGGCGCGGCGAACCGGTTCCGGGAGAGGTAGGCGCCAATGCCCGTCGCCAGAATAATCGCAAAATAATTTGGACGGGGAGTTTGGAAATAAAGGTGCAAAGTGTTGATGAGACCACCACAAGAATCAACGAACTGTGCAAAAAATATAATGCCTTTGTATCCAACATGGATTTGAATAATACCAGTTATGAGCTTTCCAATAAAGTTACCATCCGTGTTGGCAGTGAACACTTCACTTCCCTTATGGAAGACCTAAAGGGACAAGGTGAATATGTTAAAAACGTTTCTGTTTCCTCCAATGATGTAACAGAAGAATATATCGATGTCAGTAGTAGGTTAAAAACAAAAAAAGAAGTAAGGGAACGCTATATCGACATCTTGAAGAATAAAACCGGAAAAATATCAGAAGTCCTCGAGGCAGAAGAAGCCATCCGAAAAATTACGGAAGAAATTGAAGCCAAGGAAGGGCAACTGCGGTATTTAGAGGATAAAATAAAGTACAGTACCATTAGCTTAAGAATGTATGAAACCGTTACATTCCGGGACGAACCCAATTCCTATGAAAAATCATTTGCAAGCAAAAGTCTCCAAGCGCTGAAAAATGGTTGGAGCATGATAACTACACTAATTCTAGTATTGATCAATATTTGGCCATTGCTCTTGATAAGTGGTATTTTCATTTGGCGATGGAAATGGATCCGCAAAAAGCTTGGTCCTAAAAAACAATAAAGGTAACAGCAATTCAAACCCTCGGTTTTCGGCTGTGCTTCATTAACTTTGCCTAAAATCCTTAAAAATGAAAAAGTGGTTAAAATTTGAGTCGGGTATCGTCCTATTTGCCTTGCTCATTGTTGCCATAGAGGCATGTACTGAGAACAGAAATCAAGCGAAGACACTTGCTGTCAATACGGTAACCGAAGAAGGGTCGACAAATGAAAAGTTGCCTAGACAACCATTGTCTAAAGAATTCAGGTCCTATTGGTACGCAGGAGACGCAGAAATAACCTCTTACAAATTGGAACAGGCCCGCTATGGCGAAATTAGGGAAGGGAAAGCAGTGTTAATTTACGTAACGGAACCTTTTTTACCAGAAGTCCAGGTAAAAGCAAATCGAAGCAATCCTTCCAACATCCCGGTATTAAAGTTGAACAAAACAAAAAAGTATCTTACAGGGATATACCCTTACTCCATTATGGGTAGCACCTTTTATCCCGTTCATGATAATCAGCACGCCCTAAAGACAAGCTTGTCCGTTCAAGAATGGTGCGGTCATGTATATTCCCAATTGAACAATAGGGAAACGTTTGAATTTACTTCACACAGTTATTTTGAGGGTGAAGCGGACCAAAAGTTGAATCTGGACAAGGCCATCCTAGAAGACGAAATTTGGAATAAGGTCCGTATTCATCCAGAAGGCCTTCCCCAAGGTGAGATTTCCATTATTCCTTCTTTGGAATACTTTAGAGTGCAACATCATCCGGTTCAAGCGTATTCCGCCACGGCATCGCTTCAAACCAATGATGGCATTAGCAGCTATGTCATCGATTACAAAGACACAAAAAGAAAACTTACTTTAAAATTTTCTTCTGAATTCCCTTATCAGATCCTAAGTTGGGAAGAAGAGTTTAAAAGCGGGTTTGGCGAAAATGCAAAGAACTTTGTTTCCAAGGGAACAAAATTAAAAACGTTGAAGACACCCTATTGGAGACAAAATTCAAATAAATTTATTGGTTTGAGGGACAGCTTGGCCCTATAATCCATGGACGGTTTTTTAAGTGATTATTCAACCGAACTATTGGGAACACTTATAGGCCTAAGTGTTTTTTCCCTAATTCGGTTCCTTTTGGTCAAAACCATTAGAAGAATCGGTAGGATGAGCAATATCAACCGAATTAGGACGCGGTTGGTCATTAGATACGTGACTTTTGCCTTATTTGCAATCCTAGTCGTTGCCTTGGTGCTCATATGGGGAGTGAATATGAGGGAATTGGGGCTCATCATCTCATCTGTATTTGCGGTTATTGGTGTTGCGTTATTCGCCACTTGGTCCATATTGAGCAACATTACCGCTGGAATTATCCTATTCTTCTATTTCCCCTATAAAATTGGTGATAGAATACGTATTCAGGATAAAGATTTCCCGGATGAAGCCATAATTATGGATATCCAATCCTTTACGATTCACCTATTAAAAGATGATGGCGAATTATTGACCTATCCAAATAGTCTTCTACTTCAAAAGGGAGTGGTACTCATAAAGAAACAAGTAGAAATCCGGAGTGATTTGGAGTAGAAGTCCTGGCTTGTTAAAGAAGTTCTAAAAACGAATGCCCCGCAGCTAAACTTCCTATCTTTGATTTCATCTAATTCACCAACTATGCGATTTCCAAAGGTTCTGTGCGTTGTCCTCACAGTGTTCCCTTTTTTTTTAAGCAGCCAAGCTCCAAAGAAATATACTTCAGCGGAAATACATCATGAGGTTCAAAAACTTAATTTTTTAGGTACCGCGCTGTATTTGGCGGCCCACCCCGATGATGAAAACACAAGGCTCATAGCTTACCTCTCCAACAAGATAAAAGCGCGCACTGTCTATTTATCCCTGACCCGGGGAGATGGTGGACAAAACCTCATAGGACCTGAGTTACGCGAATTGCTTGGCGTACTCCGTACACAAGAACTCTTAGGTGCCAGAAGTGTTGATGGTGGGGAACAACGTTTTTCAAGGGCTAACGATTTTGGGTATTCAAAACATCCAAACGAGACATTTTCTATTTGGGATAAGGAAAAGGTACTCGCCGATGTCATTTGGAACATAAGGCAGTTAAAACCGGATGTTATTATTAATCGGTTTGACCATCGAAGCCCTGGCACCACCCATGGACATCATACGGCATCAGCCATGTTGGGGTTTGAAGCCTTTGATTTGGTCAACAATCCCAACATCCATCCAGAGCAACTCAATGAAACCGAAGTATGGCAGCCCAAACGACTTTATTTCAATACCTCGTGGTGGTTCTATGGGGGTAGGGAAAACTTTGAAAAGGCGGATAAATCCAACATGGCCATGGTAGATGTTGGTGAATATTACCCTCAACTTGGTTTGTCCAATAATGAGATTGCTTCCATGGCAAGCAGCCAACATAAGTGCCAAGGTTTTGGTCGATTGTTGGTCAGGGGCTCACAACCGGAATATATTGAATTATTGAAAGGGGAAAAGCCCATCAATCCCAATGATATCTTTGATGGAATCGACACTACCTGGTCCAGGGTTAAGGGTGGTGAGGCAATAGGTGACCTACTTTATGAAATTGAATCCAATTTTGATTTTAATAACCCCTCCAGTCACCTTCCTGAACTTGTGAAGGCATATGCTTTGTTACAACAAATTGAGGATGAACACTGGAAAAAGATTAAATCCTCACATTTGAAAGAGATCATCTTGGCCTGTGGAGGAATTTACTTGGAAGCAAGTTCCAAAGCTGCTTCCGCAATTCCGGGGGAAAGTGTAACGGTTACCGTTGAAGCCCTTAACAGGGGAAATTCAGTCATCCAACTCAAAGCAATTCATATCAACAACTTGGGCAATATTTCCCAAAAAGAAATTACCCTAGCCCAAAACACCAAAGAAAATTTGGAACTAAGCTTTGAAGTTCCTAAGGAGAGTGATTATACTTCCCCATATTGGCTTAGGGAACAGGGCAGTTTAGGCATGTATACCGTAAATCGCAGTGATTTAATTGGGCAGCCGGAAACCCCAGTAGCTTTTAAAACGAGCTTTACGCTTGATATTGAAGGAGTGGAAATTTCATTTGAAAAGCCCCTGGTTTATAGATACTCAAAACCAGATTTTGGGGAGGTCTATGAGCCTTTCGTCGTTTTGCCAAAGGCCACCGCCAGCTTTTCGGAAAATGTTTTTCTTTTTAATAACTCAGAACCTGTTGACATTAATCTTGCCATTAGGGCTGGGGCCAATAGAATTGGTGGTGTTGCCAAA
>JBCBZA010000207.1:0-5764 GCA_039815575.1 Bacteroidota bacterium
ATTGTTTGACTATTTTTCTTGCGCTCAACAAACTTTTAATCAGTTTTAAAGGAAACAGCACATTCTTCCATGTAAGTTTCCGTTGCAGTCCACTTATCCAAAGGCCTTTTATGGGATATCCAGCCTGCGGGACCTTTTCCATTTCCATTTTATCCTTAGCTCCAACAAAAAGAAAATCCGCGTCTTTGAATCGTTTTTTCAATTCATTGGCAATTGCAATGGCTGGATAAATATGACCGCCCGTACCCCCTCCGGATAATATGAACCTATAACTGCCCACTCAACACTTCCAAAGGGTTGTTATCATCAATTACAGTGGAATCCATTTCCACTTGTTTTTTATCGCTTGCACTTAGTACTATTCCAATGGCCAGGCAGGTCATCCAAATAGATGTCCCCCCCATACTAATAAGTGGCAGTGGTTGCCCGGTTGTTGGAAAAAGTTCCACCACTACCGCCATATTTATAAATGCCTGAAACACTATGGGCAAGCCAACGCCAATGACCAATAGTTTGGCAAATATGGATTTGGCGGAATTGGCCACTACTACAATCCTAAAAAGCAATAACAGATAGAAGAACAATAACCCCAGGCCACCGACAAGTCCGTATTCTTCAATAATGATGGCAAAGATGAAATCGGAGGTACTTTGGGACAATAGATTCTTCATCACACTTTTTCCTGCTCCTTTTCCCACCAAGCCTCCCTCTGCTACGGCCATCTTAGCGTATTCTACCTGTCTGGAAGCATCAGCTGAGGCTTTTTCTGGGTAGATAAATGTTTCTATCCTATTTTTCCAGGTCAAAGCCCTTTGTGATGGAATCTTATCTGGGGCTGCCAACAAAACCGTAATAAACATGCCGGCTATCAACATACCTACTCCCACCATGCTGAACAAATATTTTAAGGGATATCCTCCAAGAAAACAAAGTACCAATACTAAGAATCCCAGAATGGCTGCGGTTGAGAAGTTCTCTGGAAGAATAAGTACAATGACTAAGGCGGTGGGGAGCCATAAGGGTAAAACGCTATCCTTAAAACGTATTGCCTTATCCTTGATTTTTGACAGATAACGTGCAATCCATATCATCAGCACCACTGAAGCAAGGGTTGATGTTTGAAAATTGACACCTATAACTGGTATACGAATCCATCGGTTGGCCGTTGCCTCCCCAATTTGGGTCTCGACGGTCAATGTGTAGGCCAATAATGGAATAACAATGGGCATCGCCATTAACGAAAGCCCTTTAAAGTAGTGCGTAGGGATTCTATGCACCGCATAAATGATCATAAAACCAAGGAACAGCAAAACGCCGTGTTTTACCAAGTGACTTATCGTGGTTCCAGTATCTTTTACATATACCAAATTGGTACTGGCACTATATACAGGCAAAAAAGAAAATAGTGCCAATAGGGCAACAATAGCCCAAATGGCCTTATCTCCTTTTAATTGCTGTAAAAGTGCCTTCATTACTTTTATAATTTTCTTATTGCTGCTTTAAATTGGTTTCCCCTGTCTTCATAATTATTGAATAAATCAAAGCTGGCGCAAGCAGGAGACAGCAATACGGCGTCCCCTCGGGAGGCAATTTTATAAGCAATTTTCACTGCTTCTTCCATGGATGTGGTTTCAACCATAGGGGCCACCACATTTTCAAAAGTCCCAAATAGCTTTGAATTGTCCATTCCTAGACAAATGATGCCTTTCACCTTTTCCCGTACCATTGGCATTAGTTCAGAATACTCATTGCCCTTATCCACACCGCCCACAATCCATACAATTGGTTTTTTGATTCCATCCAACGCATAATAAGTAGCATTGACATTGGTTGCCTTGGAATCATTGATGTATTCCACATGGTTGATTTTCAATACTTTTTCCAGACGATGCGGTACGCCCTGAAACGTTTGAATACTCTGTTTGATGGCTTCCTTACGGACACCTACCAGCATAGATGCCAAGCCCGCCGCCATGGCATTTTTTACGTTATGCTGACCATCTAAGGTTAAAAAGTCTGTACTCATTTCCAGGGTATTAGGTTCTACATTAATTCTTATGTTCTTCTTGTCCAACCACGCTCCAAATTCTTGCTTATTTCTTAGCGAAAATGGAACCAGTCTCGATTGAACGGGATGTTCTTCCAACCAGGCCGTTATCACTTCATCATCTGCATCATAAACCAAGTAGTCACTGGCATCTTGGTTCTTGGCTATCTGAAACTTTGAAGTGATATACTTTTCAAAGTTGTATTCATAGCGGTCCAAGTGATCTGGAGTGATATTGGTGATAATCGCCACCTTGGGTTTAAAATCCACAATGCCATCCAATTGAAAACTGCTGATTTCCAAAACATAGTTTTCAAAATCACTTTCGGCAACCATTTTGGCAAAACTGTCCCCAATATTTCCTGCACATCCAACAGCTAAACCAGCTTCCTTAACGAGATGATAGGTCAGACTTGTTGTCGTGGTCTTCCCATTGGTCCCTGTAATCCCGATGATGGTTGCATCAGTATATTTTGAAGCGAATTCTATTTCCGATAGCACTGGAATACCCTTCTCCACAAGTTGGCGTACCAAGGGTGCCTTATCTGGAATCCCAGGGCTTTTCATGACCACATCAGCATTTACGATTTTTGAAATAGTATGATCACTTTCTTCCCATTCAATCTCAATATGTTCAAGAACTTTTTTATATTTTTCTTTGATTTGACCTTTATCAGAAACAAAAACATCAAATCCTTTTTTCTTGCCTAGAAGGGCCGTTCCTACCCCACTTTCTCCACCTCCAAGAACCACTAAGCGACCCCCTTCTTTTCCCCCAAGGAGGGAAAGTATTTTTACATCTTCTCTTTTAGCTTTCTTTTTTTCATTCATTCTTTTCCTTTTTCCCTTCATTTTGGGAAGGGTTAGGGATGGTCTATCGTATCTTCAGCGTAACAATGCTCAAAATGGCCAGTAAAATGCCTATGACCCAAAATCGGGTCACAATCTTACTTTCATGGTACATCTTCTTTTGATAGTGATGGTGCAAAGGGGCCATTAAAAAAATTCGTTTTCCTTCGCCATATTTTCTCTTGGTATGCTTGAAATAACCCACCTGCAACATCACTGAAATGGATTCGGCAAAGAAGATTCCACACAACAGTGGAATTAACAATTCCTTTCGGACCATTATAGCGATGACAGCAATGACCCCTCCTATGGCCAAACTTCCCGTATCTCCCATGAAAACCTGTGCGGGATAGGCATTGTACCAGAGGAATCCTACCAATCCCCCAACGAATGCCGCTATAAATACCACCAATTCTCCCACTCTAGGGATATAAAAAATGTCTAAATAATCAGAGAACTGAATATTACCGGAAACCCAAGCGAATATCCCCAAGGTCAGCACTATAATTGCCGATGAACCAGCGGCCAAACCATCGATACCGTCCGTGAGGTTAGCCCCATTGGAAACTGCCGTTACAATCAAAATCACCACAGGAATAAAAATCAACCAGGCATAGTCCGCAACACCTTCTCCCATCCAAGAAATAAATTCCGCATAGTCCAGTTCATTGTTTTTAAAGAATGGAACATTGGTCCTAACAGACTTAATTTCCTTTCCATAAATCTGTTCTACTTTAAAATCCTGTGTTATGGTCATGGTGTCCTTTTCCTTCATGGTCACCATGGGATGGAAATAGAGTACCGCACCTACAATAAGCCCCAATACAATCTGGCCCATCACCTTAAAACGTCCTTTAAGCCCTTTCTTGTTTTTCTTGAATATCTTGATGTAATCGTCAATAAAGCCGATGATTCCCATCCAAACCATAGTTGTAATGAGCAGCACCACGTATATGTTTTTTAAATCGCCCACTAACAGCACAGGAATTAGCGTGGAAATGATAATAATAATACCTCCCATGGTTGGTGTTCCCGCTTTTTGTTTTTGCCCTTCAAGACCAAGGTCCCTAATGGTTTCCCCAATCTGTTGCTTCTGAAGGAAAAGAATGATCCTTTTACCATAGACCATGGCAATAAGAAGGGAGAGTATAGCCGCAAACGCGGCCCTGAAGGTCAGGAACTCAAATAAGGATGCGCCAGGAAATTGATAGCGCTGCTCCAAGTATTGAAAAAGATAGTAAAGCATCCTCCTTTATTTGTTTAGTTCTTTAAGAGCCGATTTCACTTCCTTGAAGTCATCGAATTCCGTTCGAAGCCCATTGGTTTCCTGATAGTTTTCATGACCCTTGCCTGCAACAAGAATAATGTCATTCATTTCCGCCAGCTTACAGGCCGTTCTTATGGCTTGCTTTCTATTTTCAATGGCTAAAACCTTTCGTGCATTTTGTGCTTCCACCCCTTTCTCCATTTCCTCTATAATTGTGGCGGGAGGCTCTGAGCGTGGATTGTCAGATGTAAAAATGGCCTGATTGCTCATTTCCGATGCGATATGACCCATAACCGGACGCTTCGACTTGTCACGATCACCACCACACCCCACTACGGTGATGACGTTTTCATTTCCAGTCCTCAATGCATTGATGGTAATCAATACATTTTTTAGTGCATCCGGTGTATGGGCATAATCAACAATTGCCGTAATTTTCTTTTTCGATATGAAGTATTGGAAACGCCCATCTACTGTTTCCAATTCACTTAAAAGCCTTAAGATTTCCAATTTTTCCAATCCCAAAATGTCAGCAGTGGCATAAATGGCCAATAGGTTATAGGCATTGAAATCCCCAATTAGTTTGGACCACAGTTCATTGTCATCAATTTTTAACAACTGACCATTTAATTGTCTTTCCAAAATCTGCCCTCTGTAATCCGCATACGACTTAAGGGCATATGTCTTTTTAGCTGCCTTAGTATTTTGGAGCATTATCATACCGTTTTTATCATCTGCGTTGGTCAGTGCAAATGCTGTTTTTGACAGCCCATCAAACAGCAATTTCTTGGTATCCCTATATGCGGCAAACGTCTTATGGTAATCGAGGTGGTCATGGGATAGGTTAGTGAACACCGCCCCTTCAAAATGTAAGCCTTCCGCCCTTTTTTGATGGATGCCGTGCGAACTTACCTCCATAAAACAGCACTCTACTCCCTCTTGGCACATTAAATCCAAGAACCTATTGATTGTCAATGAATCTGGGGTGGTATGACTCGCTGGGTATTCTTGATTATCGACCAATATCTTAATGGTTGATAGCAATCCTACCTTATATCCCGCTTTCTTAAAAAGGTTATACAATAATGTTGTTACCGTTGTTTTGCCGTTGGTGCCCGTTACTCCTATAAGCTTTAAATTTTTGGAGGGATTATCATAAAAATTGGCTGCCATTATGGCCAATGCCTTTTGGCTATCAACTACTTGCAAATAGGTTACCCCATTGACCATCACATCGGGCATCACTTCGCAGACCACGGCCTTAGCTCCAGCATTTACAGCTTTTGGAACAAATTCATGACCATCCATTTGGGTACCGGAAATCGCCACAAAAACATCATCCATGGCCACCTTTCTCGAATCAAAATGAATCTCATTGATCATGACATTGGTGTCCCCACTCACAGCTGTAAGCCCAACCTTATACAATATGTCCTTTAACAACTTCATGAAAGTTCCAGCACCACTTTTTTTACATTCTTAATTTCTTTCCCAATCTTAATCGACTGACTTCTCACCTTACCGTTGCCTATCACCTCAACTTGAATGCCCATATTCTCAAGGATAGAAATGGCATCCATGCCGCTCATCCCTTTCAAATC
>JBCBZA010000275.1:0-2596 GCA_039815575.1 Bacteroidota bacterium
CACCACTTTTTTTACATTCTTAATTTCTTTCCCAATCTTAATCGACTGACTTCTCACCTTACCGTTGCCTATCACCTCAACTTGAATGCCCATATTCTCAAGGATAGAAATGGCATCCATGCCGCTCATCCCTTTCAAATCGGGAATACCATGGTAGTCTAGCTGCGATTTGGCATAAAAGGTGTCGTATTTCTCATCCAACTCTTTATGAATTGATTTTTTTGGAACCACCTTGTCCACAACAGGTGAGTTGGAATATATTTTTTGCGCCATTGATTTAAAGACAGGGCCTGAAACGTCAGCACCATAATATCCTACACTTTTATCCGGTTCATGAATGACCACAATGCAAGAATATTTAGGGTTATCAGCTGGAAAGTACCCTACAAAAGATGAGATATACGCCAGTTTATCGGGATCCCGCGCAACATAATTTTTTTGACAGGTCCCTGTTTTACCTGCCATTGAAAAGTTTTTGGAGTAAAGTCCGCTTCCTGTCCCAAAGTCTTTTTCAACCACATCCTTCAACAAACGCTGGGTCTTTTTTACTGTTTCCTTGGAGCATATGGAGGGATTGATCACTTCCTTTGTAAATCGCTCTATCACTTTACCCCCTACACGGGCTTCCTTTAAGAAACGTGGGCGTACCATTTCACCATCATTGGCGATGGCATTATAAAAAGCCAAAGTTTGAATGGGTGTCATTGATACTTCATAACCGTGTGACATCCAAGCAAGCGAAATACCTGACCAACCTTTATCACCAGGATAACGAAGTATGGGTTGGCCTTCCCCAACTATAGGAAGCTCCAAGTCTTGATGAAGTCCCATATTCATCAATCGGTTGACAAACTTTTCGGGATGGTCTTTGTAATTTTCATGAATGATCTTCGCAAAGGCCGTATTGGACGAAACAGCAAAAGCCTCAGAGACAGAAATTTTTCCATAACCACCCCATCTTGAATCCCTTACCATACGATCATACACCCGCCACCTTCCTTTTTCAGTATCCACGACGGTACTGGTATCAACTACCCTATCTTCCAAAGCGGCTACCAGGCTCATCAATTTAAAAGTAGACCCTGGCTCATGGGACTCTCCCACCGCGTAATTCAACTTTTCATAGTACGTATCCTCCTCGGTTCTGCCTAAATTGGAAATCGCCTTGATTTCACCAGTCTTGGTTTCCATGACCACAACGCATCCATGATCTGCTTTATACTTCTCCAATTGGGCCAATAGGGCATGATGGGCAATGTCCTGGATATTGGTGTTGATCGTAGTTACAATATCCTGTCCATCCTTAGGCTCAATGATATTGTCGAACCCCACGGGTTTCCATTGACTTCCAGCACTTTTTTGTTTTAACCGTTTTCCTTCCTGTCCTCGCAGAAAGGACCCCCCAAAGGCTCCATCCAGACCAACGCGGGTATAATAACCTTTTTCGTCAACGCGCTCATAACCAATGCTTCTTGCCGCCATTTTGCCTAACGGGTACTCCCTGACTACCTTATGTTTTTCAATGAACCCCCCTTTATTGGGCCCCAATCTGAACATGGGAAATCTTCGCATTCTTGCGTAATCCAAGTAGGAAACGTTTCTAGCTATAAGCTTGTAGCCATTTCTATTGGCTCGCGCTTTCCGCAGAAGCTGTCTATAGTGGGAAGAAGGCTTGTTAAACAATTTTCCCAAAGAATCACACAACTGTCCTATATTTTCTTCCCAAACCTTTGGTTTTACCGTATTCGCATCGAAACGGATTTCATATTTGGCTACAGAGGCCGCAAGAAGACTGCCATCATCCGCATAGATATTCCCACGATTCGGTTCAATGGTAAACATTTGTTCCGTTTTCTGAACTGCCATAGCTTTATAGGCCTCTCCCTTAACCATTTGAATGTCTACCAGTTTCACAACTACGGCAATAGCAAAAACAAATAATCCCCCGGCAACGAGGTACAATCTATTCATGATATTTTTTTCACTGATAGCCACTATTCCTTGGTCTTTACAATAATCTTTTGTGGTGGCATGGCTGCGGGAATAAGTCCATTGTCCACAACCTCCTGCCGCAAGGTCGATTCCAATCGAATTTGCTGAAGTTTTTGTCGTTTGCCCACAAACTCACTTCGCAAGGCACGAACCTCTTCAGTAAGCGATGAAATTTGAGTCACCTTTTTATCAGCCTGATGACTACTGGAAATCATCAAAGCGGCCAAGAAAGAGGCAAAAAGAAGAAAAAGCCAGTTTTTGGGAGCATCTCCGCTCACTAAAAACTTACCTTTTAAAATATCCAACAACCCTTTTTTCATTTTCTGTTCAATTGTCCCCTATTTCTAAACTAAATCCGCTCTGCTATGCGAAGCTTAGCACTCCGTGCCCTATTGTTCCCTGCAACTTCCGTTGCCGATGGAGTGATCAATCCACCCACTTTTTTGAGTGGCACCTGGATGTTCCCGTAAAAATCCTTCTCCGCCTCCCCTTCAAACTTTCCATCCCGTATAAATCGCTTCACCAATCTATCCTCTAAAGAATGGTAACTTATTACACTAAGCCTACCGCCTACTTTCAATACTTCGGGAACCTGATTCAAAAA
>JBCBZA010000130.1:0-11649 GCA_039815575.1 Bacteroidota bacterium
ATGGCCCTTGAAAGTTTGCAGAGGGATACACAAGATTTCCCAATACCCTTTCATCTTCTGGACAAGGAGTTTACCATGCCGGAGCTCCATGCTGTTTTTGAGACCATCCATGACAAAAAATTGGATCGGAGCCGATTTCAAAAAAAAATGTTTGGGTATGGTGTTTTTGAACGTCTCCATGTTTTGAACAAAACCGTACCTTATAGAAAACCCTATGTCTACCATTTCAAAAAGCAAATTTTAAATGGATAGGAATACCATTGCCATCATCACTAATTACATTGCTTTTTTTATGGCCGCAACTGCCTTAACCGGTAAAAACGCAGGCATTTTTACTTTTAGTTCAGATTGATTGATTGCCGTAACCAACGTAATATTTGGAGTCTCTAAATGAATAAGATAGCAGGTATACCCAGGGTCAAATCCGCTATGGCCAACTATTTTTCCCGTTTTTCTTGATTTATCAAATAACATGAGGCCCAAGCCATAACCTTTTTGAAAGTCCAACATGAGCTTCAAACTGTCTCTATCTTGAAATAGTATTCCATTGAACAGGCCTTGTCCAAATTTAATCAAGTCATCGGCAGTAGTGAGAATGCCCCCAGCTGGGTTTCCTTTGTTGAACTCAAGCGTAAATGAAGTTAAATCCCAGTCCGTATAATATCCCCTCCACATAGTTTGAACAACAGTACTCGAAGGGTTCAAGGTGGTATTATCCAATCCCAAGGGATCACAAATTCTTGTCTTAACAACCTCATCAATTGCCCTTTTTTCTATCTTTTCTATAATCATTCCCAAAAGAATGTAATTTGTATTGGAATAGAAATAGGTATTTATCTTATTGACTGCGGTACCATTTGAAAGGGCAATGTCTAAACGATCTTCCAAAGAGTAGTTTTTATGGGGTCTTTCTTTGTACCCATCTAGATGAACTTGACCCTTATTTAGGTAATCATGAATTCCACTTCTATGTCTAAGCAAATGTTCTATGGTCAATTGATGCTCGTAAGACTTGCCTTCGTATTTCGTTAACTTCTCAATAATCGAACCATCAATGTATTTGATTACTTTATCTTCGAGATGTAAACGACCCTCTTCCACCAATTTTAATAAACATACCGCAATAAAGGTTTTTGTAATGCTCGCTGCTATAAAAGGTTCCTTGCCCGATAATCTTTCTTTTTTTTGAATACCCTTAAAACCTACCGAATAACCCAGATCCAGTTTCCCCGGTTGATGCACCCTAAGCATGGCACCACTTGCTTCTTCATTTAGTGCTAAATATTCATTTGTCAGTTGCTTTAATTGATGCGTTAAATCTACCTTTTCTTTTGGGCTCTGAGAGCAAGAAACACTTGCAATACCCAAAGCAAGGACAATTAAGAATTGTTTTTTAAGCGCTGAAACAGCTTCTGGTAAACCACAAATTTTTTTCATTCCTGTTGATTTTGATTGACATACTATTTTTAAAAAGTAAGGTTAAAGTAAATCAACATAATGTCTGAAAAGCAATCCTACCCCTAACAAAAAAGGGGAATGGTATAAATGAGGAAGGGGAATGGTCTACTTTGCTTAAGAATAGATCCATTTTTTAAATTTTGCCGATTTATAACGACTTATTTCCGCACTTAAATCACTGTCCTGTTGAGCAGAAAAACGTACCCTTATTCTTTGATTGGTTAAAGGATTGAAATCAATTACGGCATTTTTTGAGACGATATACTGACGATTGATTCTAAAAAATTTATCCGGACCCATTTTCCTTTCCAACTCGCTTAAGGAATTTTCAATCAAGTATTGTTGGCCCTTAAAGGTGAACGCAAATGTCACATCGTTTTCAATCCCAAAAAAAGCGATATCGGAAATTTGAAAAACCAGTTTTCTTCTTCCGTTGGACACAATTACTTTGTCTACAATCAATTTCCCATCTTCTTTAGTGAGGTGTTTCCCCCCATTAAAGTCATTGGGAAATTCAAAAATAAATCTATTCAAGTATAGCAGATTCCATGAAATGAAAGTCAGAATAGCCAACGGCAAAACCATAGAATAGAAATGTGTATTTATCAGTTTTTCACGCCAAATCAGTTCAATATATATCCAATTTGCAATAATGGCATACCCACTGAGTACTAATGTGGTGATAACCAAAAGTGTAATGGTATTCGTTCCATTTTCTACAGCTGTCCTATCCAAATTTTGATGTATTTTTTTTAGCCCCCACCACGAACTAACAACCATAAAAAAAGTAAAAACGGTGTTATATATACTGGAGATAGACAGTTCTTCCCAAACAGAGGGCCCTTCACTGATAAGGCTAAAGCCCATTGTAGTGAACACAATTAAAATTACTTCAAAAACCAGCTTCTTTTGAGAAATCATAAAGGACCGTCAATTTTTATATTGTATATCATTTTTTTTGAAACCGTTGTCTCAAGTTAAGCATCCTATTTTAGAAATAGATATAAAAATGGGAGTCTTATTTTGAGAACATGAATAAAGTTTAAATCATGATGATACCCCTCAAGAAAAAAATTGATTGACTGTAATTTCATTCGATGTATTAAATAAAAAAAGACCCGACCAATTGGCCGGGTCTTTTTTTATTTAATTAGACACTTATCCTTTTATCTCCAAAATCTGTCGGATCATTTGATTGGTAAAGCCCCATTCATTATCATACCACGTCATCACTTTTAATAAATCACCATCTACAACACGGGTCATCCCCAAATCAACGGTAGATGCGTAGGGGCTTTTGATAATATCGGAGGATACAATAGGTTCATCCGTCACCGCCAAAACTTCGCTATAACGTTCCGTTTGTGACTCTTCAGTAAGAATTTGATTGATTTCTTCTGGGGCAACTTCTTTTTCCATTACAAAAGTCATATCTGAAATGGATCCTACAGGAACAGGAACGCGTATGGCCACCCCATCAAATTTGCCCGCATATTCGGGCAAAGCCTTGGTCGTAGCAATAGCAGCTCCGGTAGTGGTCGGGATAAGGTTTTGCGCCCCGGCCCGGCCCATCCGAAAATTCTTTTTTGAAGGGGCATCCACTATGCCTTGGGAAGCAGTGTAGGCATGAACCGTGGTCATTATCGCTTTTTTGATACCAACACGGCGACCCAATATTTCCACAACAGGACTAATATTATTGGTCGTACAACTGGCGCAGGAAAATACACTTACATTGCCATCTTCTGAATTTACCCCATGAACCACAGTAGGGGTATCCGCGCTCTTGGTCGGAGCAGAGATGACCACTGTTTTTGCGCCCGCTTTCAAGTGCCTTTCAGCATCCTCACCTTTAGTAAAAACCCCTGTACTTTCTATGACTAATTCCACCTCATTTTCTTTCCAAGGCAAATCCTCGGGCTTGCGAATAGAAGTATACTTTATTGACTGTCCATCCACTACAAGGACATCTTCCTTGGAGTAAACTTCTTTTTCATAAATCCCATAGACCGTGTCATACTTTAACAAGTAAGCCGTATTATCTATGGATACAATATCGTTTACTGCCACCACCTCAAGGCCCGGCGTATCGTTTATTACTTTGAGGGCTGCCCTTCCTATGCGTCCCATTCCGTTAATTGCTATGCGCATTACTTTGTATTATAAGGATTAGTTTTATGAGTGGTTTAGTCTTTTTGGACACTCAAAAATTACAAGAAACCTTGCATTCTTAACCATTTTCACTTTACCAAAAGGTTAGCATTTCTGTTATAGTAGATCCAATTACCATTTATAAAGAATTCCATACCAATTATAAAGATTAACCCCAATTAAACTGGGGTTTTTTTTACTTTCATTTCATCAATCAACCTATTGAACGATGAACACTACAGGAGAAAGACTCGGTTATTTTTGTTGGTATTTGGTTTTGGGGCTGTCAATAGCACTATTACTTTCCAACCTTTTTATGTATTTCAACAACTGACCAAGGAGTGTTAACCTTTTTAGGGGGCAAAACAGCCCAGAATAGGTAAATGCTCCATTTCCAACGCCGATCCTGTTGAAAAATCATTGCAAACAGTCACATTAGTGGTATCCCAGTTTGAAAGGTCTTGATTAAAAACTACGGCATTTCCAAACATTTCCCGCATATCGGTAACTTGGCCCACATCCCAATTTGAAATATCTTGATTGAAGGATTCCGCATCTTGAAACATCCAGTCCATTTGGATGACATTTGATACGTTCCAAGTGGAAAGGTTTTGGTTAAAAGAAGAGGCCCCTGAGAACATCAGCCCTAAATCCAAGGCGCTGTCCATATCCCATGTGGAAATATCTTGATTGAAGGCTACGGCATCCCTAAACATAGCCCGAAATTCAGTGACCCTTCCGACATCCCAACTCGAAATATCCTGATTGAAGACCGTAGTGGAGGCAAACATGGCTTCCATATCAGTGACGTTCCTTACATCCCAGCCAGAAATATCTTGATTAAATGCCGCAGCATCCGCAAACATACCCCTCATTAAAGTGACTTTAGAGACATCCCAATTTGAAATATCTTGGTCAAACGAGCTGGCAATGACAAAAACACCCGTCATGTCAATAATATTACTGACATCCCAATGGGATATATCCCCGTTGAACATCAAAGCCGAACTGAACATAAATTCCATACTGGTCATTGCTCTTAAATTTGGGCTATCGGTTGCCGTAAAACCTATTAAGTTTCTACAGAGCTCAAAATGTCGCTCTGCATTGCCCAAGTTTAATCCACCCCATTGAAGCACATCATAAAACAAATCTCTGGAATCTTGAGTTTGTCCAAAATTGAACCCTGTAATAAAACCACTTATGGTGACGGTTTTAATACCTGAATCCCCATACGTATGCATGGCGTCTTCGTCATCGAAAGAAGTGACCTCGGTAATAGTTCCATCACCCCAGTCCACACTAAAGTTATAATCGGTCCCATCTTCAGAATTGCCCTCATAGATTGGTAGTTGAACAGTTAGGTTATCATCGGGAAGATTCCATTGGGATATAAAAACAATAGGTTCATTTACATCGTTAATGGTGATGGTGAATTGCGCACTGTCACTAACGTTTCCGGCAGTAGCTCTTATCGTACCCGCTATGGAGGAGCGGGCTTCAAAATCAAAAGCGGTCTCATCCGCAATAGTCAGCCTGCCATCATTGTCAATTTGTACCGAACCAGAAGCTGACACCTCTGTAATGGAAAAAATTACTGTTTCGGCAAGATTTTCCCTAGTGGTCATAAAGACTCCTAAAAGGCTACCGGAATCAAGATTTTCATCTATGCTTAAGGTTAAATCGGCTACTTGAAGTACCGGTTCCGGGACCACCATATCATCAATTTCGTCCATGGTAGCATCCTCAGAACACGATAAACAGAATATGCAAAACGTAAAAAATAAATGTAACCTTCGATTCATACCATTATGTTTTGGAAACAACCTTATAATCTAACCGCTCATAAAGGTGTTTATTGTGGTAGATAGCTACCATATGGATTTCACTGCACTCACCCTTAAATTACTGATCAATACTTCCGCCGTGGATAAGTTTTCGAATGTTAACCTCGTATACGGCTTCGTTGGAAATAGCTGATCGGTTATCGCGTACTGTCCTTGATTTAGAAATATTTCAATGGAAGACCGATCCAAATAAATGGAAAAATCCAGATTTTTTAGGCCATGCTTCAGCGTTGCATAGTGCAACTTATTTCCAAATTCATAATTAAAATCAGTTCTTCCGGAGGTAGTCCTATCCAACATCAATAGGGAACTGGCCGCATCCAAAATCAGCACTGTTTTTTCACCCGCATCATTGGAAAACGTCAATTTAAAATCTTTGGCAGGTACCGAAAATGATATGTTTGATTCCCCTAAACTTGAATTTGATATCGTATACTTCTCCTTCGCCGGAATAGAAAGAGTTTCTCCTTTGGAGGGTTTCATCAAATTTTTAACGGATGGCAGGGGATAATTATATAGCATATAATCGCCATTTACTTTTTTTAACGATAATTCCCTAGGTAAAGTCATCGTACTACGCCATGTTGTGGCAGGCGTTTTTAGGGCATACTGCCAATTGCTCATCCATCCAATGAATATTCTTTCCCCGTTTGGTGTGTTATTGTAGGTTACTCCGGCATAATTATCGGTACCCCAATCCAACCATTTATAATCCAATTGATCGCTAGTAAAGGTGGTACCATCAAAGTTTCCCACAAAATACTGGGTTCCGCTCCCACCATTTGGGGCACCACTGCCAATACTTATGATAAGCACCCATTTTTCCTCGTCCGAGCCTTCCACCTTGATTTTGAACAAATCTGGGCACTCCCAAACCCCTCCTTTTGCCCCTTGATTTTTTCCGAAATCGCTTAAGTGGTCCCATTGTTTTAAGTTTTTGGAACGATAAAACTTTACAAAATCCCCTGCCACCAAGGCCATAATCCAGCTTTGGGAATCCTCATGCCAAAACACTTTAGGGTCCCTTAAATCCCTAACACCGGCATTATCAATCACTGGGTTTCCATCGTATTTTTTCCACGTATCCCCATTGTCCAAACTATAGGCAATTCCCTGGGTTTGAAATGTATTCCCACCGCTCTTTTCACCTTCCATATTATGGTAGGTATAGATGGCTACCAAAGGTACTTTACCATCCCTGCCAAAGCCAGAGGTATTCCTTGCATCCACCACAGCACTCCCGGAAAAAATCATTCCTTTCCCATCGGGAAACAATGCGATTGGTTTATGGTCCCAACGCACCATATCGCTGCTCACAGCATGTCCCCAATGCATAGGGCCCCAAACGGTGGCATAAGGATAGTACTGATAGAACAAGTGGTACACCCCATCATTATAGACCAACCCATTGGGGTCGTTCATCCATCCACTATCCGGTGTAAAGTGGTATCGTGGTCTCAAGCTTTCATCGGGATCAAGGGTTGATTCTGTTTCTTGAAAGGGTATTTCCTTGACTTCGTTTTTGCAAGAAATTAGTACGATAAGCAGGAAAATAAAAGTTCGCATGGCCTTTATTTTGAGAAATTACAAGATAGCTAAAATGTTCATTTTTCACGTTCATTTTAATATCTTTGAACTCTAAAGCTTCTTCATGTGGCAGTACGCTCTTATTGCTTTTGCTTATCTGTTTTCCCTATCTTCCACATCACAAGAAACGATTGAAAAGACCCTACAACGCTTCAATACTGGTAGCATACCCTACATTACCATTGATGAACTAAAGCAAGGTTCGGATTTTATCCTATTGGATACCCGAAAGAAGGAGGAATTTCAAGTAAGCCATCTGGAAGAGGCCATATGGGTTGGTTTCCAGCGATTTGACCCTAAGAAAATCCAAAAGGAAATTCCGGATACCTCAACATCCTTAGTAGTGTATTGTTCTATTGGGGTGCGATCGGAGGAGATTGGGGAAAGATTGCAAAAAGCTGGGTATACCAATATTAAAAACCTCTATGGGGGAATTTTTGAATGGAAAAACCAGGGCAACACCGTAGTGGATTCAACCAGGCAACCTACAGAAAGAATACACGCTTTTAGTAAGCATTGGGGTAAGCTACTGACCAAGGGCGATAAGATATATTCGTTAAAAAAAGAAAAGTTTGAAATCCAGCACTGACCTTCTGCTCATCTTTACCCGAAACCCAGAATTAGGAAAATGCAAAACGCGCCTTGCAACTAAAGTTGGGGATTTAGCGGCCTTGGATATTTATAATTTTTTGCTCGAACATACAGTGAGTATTACGCAGCACCTAACCATGGATAGGAATGTCTATTATTCTGAGGAGATATGGGAAAATGATATATGGCAAAATAACGTGTATGGCAAAAAGATTCAAAACGGGACAGATTTGGGACAACGAATGATGAACGCTTTTGTAGACGGATTTAAAAATGGGTACCAAAAAATAGTTGTTATTGGTAGTGATATGTATGACCTTTCTAAAGTTGATCTGGAGGGGGCCTTTTCTAAATTGGATACTCATGATTTTGTACTTGGTCCAGCAGAAGATGGAGGCTACTATTTATTGGGAATGAAGGAATTGAACGTCGCCGTTTTTCAAAATAAGGATTGGGGTACCCCAAGTGTGTTAAAAGCAACATTAAACGACCTAACCGATGAGAAATACGCTCTTTTGCCTTTAAGGAATGACGTGGATCATTATGAAGATATTCAACATCTTGAAGCGTTTCAACCCTTTTTAAAACACATAAAAGATGACTAAAAAACAATTAGACGAGTCCGTTGCCTACCTAAAAAACAAAGGGTTTGACCATCCCGATATCGGGATAGTTTTAGGGACGGGCCTAGGGCAGTTGGTCAATGAAATCGAAGATTCAATTGAAGCCCACTATAACCACATTCCCTACTTTCCACTGGCCACCGTGGAGTTCCATACAGGAAAGCTGATATATGGTACTATTGCTAACAAAAAGGTTGTGGTAATGCAAGGGCGTTTTCACCTTTATGAAGGTTATGACCTTTTGGATGTAACCTACCCTGTTCGGGTCATGCGCCTACTCGGAATAAAGAAATTGTTTGTTTCCAATGCGGCCGGCGCTATAAATCTTGATTTCAAAAAAGGGGATATCATGTTGATAGAAGATCATATTAATCTTCAGGGAGGGTCTCCACTGGCGTTTAAAAATGTGGCGGAGTTCGGTGATCGGTTTGTGGATATGATGGAGCCCTATGACCTAGGAATGCGAAAAAAGATTGAGGAAATCGCCAAGAAGGAGAAAATTACCCTGCAAAAAGGGATTTATGTTTCAGTCGTAGGCCCACAACTGGAAACGAAAGCAGAGTATCGTATGCTTAAAATTATGGGGGCGGATGCCGTAGGCATGAGTACCGTACCTGAAGTTATTGTAGCCAACCATCTAAAACTACCCGTTGTGGCCGTGTCCGTTCTTACGGATGAGTGCGATCCAGACAATCTGCAGCCCATAAACATCCAAGAAATTATTGAAATAGCTGGAAAAACAGAACCTAAAATGGTAAGGCTATTTAAGGAACTGATCCATCAACTTTAATTTTAAGATCTGTAAGGATACTTTAAGTTTCACTACTCTATTTGGAAAAGGATTGTTTTTCTATGAATAACATCACTGGAATCAGCATCATTATTCCTGCTTACAATGAAGCCGAAGGTCTAGGTAATCTTTTGTCCTACTTGGACGATATTGTGGATAAAAATTTGGTTAGGGAAATCATTGTGGTAGATGGACATAGTACGGATGCCACTAAAAAAATTGCTCAGCTACACAGGGCCATAGTACTGGAATCGCCTAAAGGGCGTGCGAAACAAATGAACTTTGGTGCCCATCTTGCCAAAGAAGAAATATTGTATTTTCTACACGCAGACACCTTCCCTCCAAAAGGTTTTGAAAAACTAATCGCTAAAGCTGTAGATAACGGGTATGAAGCCGGATGTTTTAGGATGAAGTTTGACACCCAAAATCCAGTTTTGCGCTTTTTTGCCTATTTATCCAGAATTAACCATTTGTTATGCAGGGGTGGAGATCAATCCCTTTTTATCACCAGAAAGGGGTTTTTAAGAAATGATGGCTTTAATGAGAGTTATTTTATCTATGAAGACTCGGAATTCATAAAAAGACTTTACAAAAACTTAAAATTCAAAGTTTTACCTGAAAATGTAATTACCTCCGCTCGAAAATACCGAGAGAAAGGTTGGCTAAAAGTACAGTTTCACTTTGGAATGATTCACCTGAAAGACTACCTGGGGGCAAAACCAGATG
The DNA here is from genome assembly GCA_039815575.1 of Bacteroidota bacterium. Lineage (GTDB taxonomy): Bacteria > Bacteroidota > Bacteroidia > Flavobacteriales > Flavobacteriaceae > Croceivirga. The sequence goes on from JBCBZA010000130.1 coordinate 9,774, forward strand.
CGCTTTACAAGTATTATGAACGAAATTTACTCCGTTAAAGGTCCTCTTCCAACATTAAAAAGCCCTCGGTACGTCTACCAAGGGCGATTTGGGGGAATTTGCAAAAAATAGGTCAGTCTATTCCTCAATGGATAAATTGGCGAAATCCGTAAGAACGCCGTTAGTGATGATATTGGTCAACACCTTTTCTCGCGGACTTATGGAAATTCTCTCTGTTCTATTGACTTTGTTGGAACCATAAATATCAATCATAGTTACAGGGGGAAGTACGTTCTTGGCCAGATATAAATTATTGGTGTTTTCAAAAATTTCAATCGGATTTTCCTCGGACTTTCTAATACTGTTTTTAGCGAAAATTCCCTGAAGGGTTTGGGCAAAACGCCCGCCTTCCGGACTTTTCCCATGATGAAAGATGGCCACTTCATAGTACTTGCTGCTTTCTGCATTCTCATTAAAGTTCAATACTACAACCCTTTGATATTTCCCGGCATTCTGCAAATAGTGTTTATTGATGGTCCCTACAAAATGTTGCATTTGGTTTCTATCAGCAATGGCCCCTTCAGCTCCTAAATTCGATTCTCCAAGCAAAATTTCGTTGTCTTCCTCCAGTTCTTCTACCAAATAAACTTTGGCTCCATGTACCATTAGTTCTTTGGCAGCGTCCCTCATAATTTGATTTCTGGTATTCTCAAGTTGCTTGGATTCCTTTATACCATTAACACCGGGTAACAAATAAAGAACAGCATTCTGCAACTTATCACTTTTAGGGGAAATTTGGGCAAGCTCCTTATCGAAAATAGGAAGGTCTTCCTTTACATCTTCCGTCACGTTAAGAGCCATTTTTTTAAAGGAATCGGGTGCATCTGGAATCAAATATTCCCTTCCTAAAAAAAGTTCGCTTCCATTTTTTATGTTTGCTTCATTTAGCCCAACAAACTCTGCATAATACTTTGAAGGGTCCAAACCCTGCTTTCTCAATAGGGAAAAAATGCCGTCTCCCCGTTCTGCTTTCACCTTTGTGGTTTGTGCCGATACAAAGAAACAGTTACTAAGAACTAAAGTAAATAGCATTAATCTCATAATAGTAACCATCTGTAATCCCAACAAATATAATATCTAATCGATGAAATGCAAAAAATATCGATGAAATGCATCCTAAAAATATTGGCCTATACCGAATACCACTCCCCTAGTGGCATCTTCAGTGATACCATGGCCATAATCTATACGAAAAATGGCATTGAAAATTCGTTTATGGATTAGTCGTATACCTATGCCTGGATAAATCCTTACATTCTGACTATCCGCAAAGTCTCCGAAATCCCCACCGGGATTCCGCCAACTTCCTCCATCCAAAAATACGTTTCCTTGCAGTACAAACCAATCCTTTTCAACTAAAGAATGTCTATATTCAGTGTTTAAAACTATAGCCCCTGTGCCTCTATCGATTGTATTTCCCACCCCTCTTACGTTTAAATTATTATCTACGGCAAAAGGCGCAAAAGGTGTATCGATGTTACTTGCCAATCCCAGACGCAATCTCGAAGCCCAATTTCCCCTTTTCCCTATCCGTTTAAAATAGGAAAAATCATTGAAGCCTATTAAAAAATCTGGAAGGGCATCACTTGTACTGGTAACATATTGCAAATTTAAATTACTCCGAAAACCATCCAAATAATGATAGTAGTACGTTATCCCATCATAGTTGTATAACAATTTCACCAAGAACTTATCCACTACCAAATCTTGGGGAACCGCAGGGTCCGTTGCTCCAGAAATATATTCGTAATCTTCTGTAAATAAATTAAGACCAAGCTCCAACCGATTTTTAAAATTGAACTCATAAAGACCTAGTATTTCAGTAGAGGTATTGTTG
>JBCBZA010000293.1:0-1600 GCA_039815575.1 Bacteroidota bacterium
ATACAGCTTTTGCAAAAATCAGAAGCTGAAACCATCATCAAAAAATTTCTTAATTCAAGAAGTCAAGAGGCCACCCTACCGCCCCAGTTGGATAGAAAAACCGTGGACGCCATCCCCGCAAAACCGGGGGTTTATTATTTCTTGGACCAGAAAAAGACCATCATCTATGTAGGTAAGGCCAAGAACCTAAAAAAAAGGGTGTTGGGACACTTTTATGACAAATCGGAACATGAAATTAGACTTTGTCGTGAAGTGGCCCATATCAATTTTGAATTGTCCGGGAGCGAACTCATTGCATTGCTTATGGAATCTGCAGCAATAAAAGCACACTTTCCCAAATTCAACCGTGCCCAAAAAAAGAGTACAGCGCGCTATGGTATCTTTAGCTATGAAGACCGAAATGGTATTCTCCACCTCGGTTTCGCCAATACCAAACAAGTACCCCGTCCTTTGGCCATTTTTGGCAATCCCACGGATTGCAGGCTATTTTTGCGACGCCTATGTAACGATTTCTCGCTTTGCCCTAAATATTGTCAACTTTTACCTGAACCTTCCCTCACTACTTCATGCCAAGGAAATTTATGTAGAGGTATCTGCAGGGACGATGAAAATATCCCTACCTATAATCTTCGCGTTAAAGAGGCACAGGCTTCCCTGACAATTTCCAATGAAGAAGTCATCCTAAAACAAAAGGGGAGACATCCCCAGGAAGAAGCATTTATCTGGATTGAAAACGGTAGCTATCGGGGATACGGTTTTATCGATGCACAACAAGAGGTACGTTCCAAAGAAGACCTCAAGGCCTTTCTCATCCCGCAAAGGGACACATTGGAGACCCAACGCATTGTGAATAATGCTATCTTGAGGCATGAAAGTCGCATTTTATTCCCTTGATTTGTTAAATTACCAGGATTAACGCAATCCAATGTTCTCCAATCCCACAAAAATCTTAGGTTTTGATGATCGGTTATTAGCGCTAACTGGTGTTTTCATAAATACCCATAGTGTTATGGCCATTTACTATACAGGGGCGTTTTTCAATGTTGATTTTGGCATCTATGTATTAAAATGGTTTGGAGAATTCACTGTGGTACTCCTTTTATGGATAATTATCCGATGGCTGTATTTGGAACTGCTGAAACGGAGAAGTGGGCTTAAAAATATGAGGACCCGATTATGTATTATCCCTACTTTCTTGATTCCCTATTTTTTAATAAGTATTTGGTTCATTCTATACATCCAACCGTATTTTGATTGGCCATATGCCCAATACCAAGATCCAGAAGTCAGTGTACAGATTGCTACCGGGGCCGTTATATTTTTCCTGGACATAGGGCTTTATGAGGCACTCCATCTGTTTGTGGAACTAAAAAATACCAAAATCCGGGAGGAAAAGCTAAAAAAGGAGAACGTAACCACACAGCTTGCCAACCTTAGAAACCAAATTAGTCCCCATTTCCTTTTTAATAGTTTAAATACCTTGGTGTACCTCATTGATAAGGACAAGGAGAAAAGCAAGGAATTTGTTCACAAATTATCTTATATCTACAAGACCATTCTGGATTCCTCAAAGAAGGATTTGGTTTCAGTAAGGGAAGAA
>JBCBZA010000251.1:0-3442 GCA_039815575.1 Bacteroidota bacterium
AAAAACCCTCACCATCAACGTAGCCGAAGACCAGATTTCAGGAAGGGAAATAAGATTGGACATAGCGTATTCCGACCTTCTAAACGCGGATGCATTTAAAAGCTAAAAAGATGAAAAGAACAATTATTCTTTTGCTCCTAATGATTCCATTCATAGGGGCGGCACAATCCGGGTATACATATATCGTACCATCTGCTGGTGTAACCTTACAGGAGTCCGGAATGGTAAGATTTGGCATTGAATACAATAACAGGTATTATGAAGGTTGGGAAATCGTCTTTGAAGCGACCTTGGAGAACAACGGGAGCAATGAAGAGGCCTATTTAGGAGGTATTTATTTTGAACCTCTATTATTCAGAAATCGTGATGTGCTCTCAAATTTAAGATTTGGAGTGTTGGGTGGAAGCCAGCAACAACAAATTGCCATAGCAACCGGAGGAGGAATTGAACTCTCATTTGTTCTTCGAGGAAACATCATACTTTCAATACAACAGGACACAAAACTGGTCTTTGGGGCGGATAGAAATTTCCGCCATGGAGTCCTATTGGCACTAAAGATTCCGATTTAATGGAGGACAACAAGGCCCTATATAAATTGTTCGCCTTATTCCAAGGGTTCGTATACCTTTCAATCCTAATAGAGTTTGCCATATTCATTTTTCTTGGAAGCACATTTCTAGGACCTATAAATACGGTTTTGTACAAAATGGAAGGTTTGTTGGTTTACGAGAACATACTTTACTCAAAGGGGTTCACATTAGTATTGTTAGGAATCACCTGTATTGGGTCAAAACCTAAAAAGGACCTGGACCTCAAGGTGGGCAAACATATACTCTGGCCCGTTATATTCGGTGGGCTAATTCTGTTTTCAAGTGTTATTGCATTTGGGATGGATATTTCAGTAGGTGTTTCAACACTTACCAACTGGACCTATCTTTATTTCTTTTCCTCAATTATTGGGATTCTTCTGATGCATATTGGATTTGATAATTTTAGTAAAATTATCAGCTTTAAACTCGGAGGGGACAAATTCAATGACGAAAACGAATCCTTCAAACAAAACAGAACTCTTGAGCAAAACCAATATTCCGTCAATCTACCGATGGAATATTACTTTAAAGGAAAGCATAGAAAAGGCTGGTTCAACCTCACAAATCCTTTCAGGGGAACAATAGTTATAGGTACACCAGAGTCAGGGAAGTCCTATTCTATAATTATGCCTTCTATTAGACAATGGCAAAAGAAGAATTTTACCGCGTTGATTTACGACTACAAATATCCTGACCTTACGGAGCTGTCTTATTTTCATTACAGATTGAACAAGGGCAAAGCAGGGGGAATCAAGAACTTAAAATTCCACGTAGTAAATCTAGATAGGGTAGAGTACAGCCGAAGGGTCAATCCTCTTATGCCAAAGTACATTGATTCGCTTGCAGCAGCTATCGAGACGGCCGCCGCGTTGGTAAACTCTCTACAAAAAAGGTCCGAGGCCGCTGAAGGGGGTTCACAACAGTTCTTTTCTCAATCGGCAATCAATTTCTTGGCAGCAACACTTTTCTTTTTTTCAAGATATAAAGATGGGATTTATTCCACCCTTCCGCATGTATTGTCATTTTTGAACAAGGGATACGACGATATCTTTGATGTGCTTCTGTCGGAACCGGAACTAGAGTCGTTACTGTCCCCCTTTATATCGGCACACCAAACAGAAACCTATGCGCAGTTAGAGGGTCAATTGGGTACGTTAAGAGTTCATCTGGGCAAGCTAAACACCAAAGAAGCTGCTTGGGTGTTTTCGGCCAACGATGTTGACTTAAGAATATCAAACCCAAGGTGTCCTAGCATATTCGTGATTGCAAATTCGCCAAAAACCGAAGCAACGAATTCTACGATCAACTCCCTTTTGCTCAATACACTCACCAAACAAATAAACACCAAGGGCAACCATCCTTGTGCAGTTGTCGTTGATGAGCTTTCCACTATTTTCTTCTATAAAATTCAAAACTTGATAGCTACTGCCAGAAGCAATAAGGTTGCTGTAATGTTAGGTTTTCAAGAACTTCCTCAATTGGTTGAAGGTTATGGGAAACAGATCGCGGACACAATTACCAGCGTTGTTGGCAATGTGGTTTCCGGTAGCGTGAAGAGCAAAGACACCCTTATGTGGCTTGAAAGGCTATTTGGGAAAAGCAGACAATTGGCCAAAGGGGTAAACATTTCAAGACGCGAAACAACTACCAGCGTTAGGGAACAAATGGACAACCTAATACCCTCCAGTAAAGTTGCGGATCTACGGACCGGTGAAATAGTTGCCAAGCTTGCTTTCGGTTTTGCAACGCAATCTAAAACCAATGAAAATCCCAACACCTACCGGTGCAAAATTCTTATTGACCAAGAGAAAGTAAAGCAAGAAGAACGCGCATACCCACCACTTCCCAAGTACTACACATTTGAGGACAAGGACTCAAAAAACAGGATATTAATGACGAATATGCTAAAAATAAAATCAGAAGTTGACTATATTGTGAGGCAATATAGAAAGGAAAAATATGCCAATAGACAGGGATAAGATAGCGCAAAGAATGCTCCATTACAGGAAAACCTTGGGTCTTAGTCAATCCGACCTGGCCAAAGAATGTGACCTCCCTGGGCAAAACACAATATCTTTCCTTGAGAAAAAAGGCCAATTTTCTGTAGAAACATTGTTGAGTTTGGTAAATTTCTTCTCAAAACATTTTTACATAGAAAACCTACTTTCCGAAAACTTTGTGGTCACAGAAATTGGAGAAGAAGAAGAAAGGGCAAGTCTTAACAATGCAATTACCTTAAAGCAATTAGAATACTTTCAGTCTGACATGATTAAGAAGCTGGAAGAAATCAAGGGTTCAATTCGTGAATCTGAAGAAGATCTCTAATAAAAGCCATTGGATTTAAATGTTTTCCCTTGAACAACACTTCAAAATGTAAGTGATCCTTCGTTGAAGAGCCTGTATTACCAGTCCTACCAATTAACGCCCCGGATTTGATAAAACTTCCTTTGGTCACATAGACATGTGATAGGTGGGCATATACAAACTCCATATCTCCAGCCACCAATCGAATATAGCTCCCATAACTGTTAGAGTAGCCTACATCCTTCACAAAAGAAGATGTAACCGAATAAACCTTGGATTGCTTGGAATACAAATCAATTCCATTGTGCTGCTTAAGCTTGCCATAAATAGGATGGAGCCGCATCCCAAAATGGCTGTTAATTCGTATAGTGTCAAGCGGAAGGACGAAAGAATACATTCTAATAACTGGTTCTGTAAGGTCTTCATATGTGTTAGAACCCACAAGTGTTTTTTCTATGGTTTGCAGTCTAACCACCTCAGTAGAAGTGTAAACCGTGTTGAATTGCGCGGTAGTTATGAAACTAATAAAAAAGAAAAAGAAAAATAAT
>JBCBZA010000099.1:0-14833 GCA_039815575.1 Bacteroidota bacterium
ACTTAAGTCCATATCTAAGCATTTGTTTCATCCCAACTTTGTGGTATCAATTTAAAACTAAAAAGGATGAAGACAATCAAAAAAAACCTAGACCTGGGGATTTTAATCCTTCGGGTCATAGTTTCCGGTTTACTGCTATTACACGGATTTGGAAATCTCACAAGCGGATACACATTTATTAAAAGTATGATGATGCAATCGGGATTGCCCGAATTTTTTTCCTATGGGGCTTTTATTGGTGAAATAGTTGCCCCATTGTTCATTATGCTTGGGTATAAAGAGCGACTTGCCAGTTTATTTGTGGCCGCAACCATAGTCGTAGCGATACTTACAACACATGCAAGTGAAATATTTGCCCTCAATCAATTTGGTGGTTGGGCCATAGAACTACAGGCGTTCTACTTTTTTGGTGCTATTGCTATTTTTTTCACTGGAGGGGGAAAGTATACTTTGACTACGAACAGAAAGTAAAGTCCGTGTCAAATGTATTCTAAAAAAGCTATTCAATTTTTTCGAAAGTGGGTGTTATCCCTGTTCATTTTGATAACCATCGACAGCACCGCACAGCTAAAAAACATTCCAATTGGCGGGAATCTCAACATTGATAGGCTTTATGTTGGCCTTCTTGCCAATACGTCCCTTTTACAAGGGGGTACAAACAATAGTTCAAATAGCTCCTTTCAATTAGGTCTGCGGGCCAGTGTTTGGTTAATTCCAAAAATGATACGGGTCAGATCTTTTGGTGCATTAAAATTCAACGAAAATCGCACAACCAACTATATCAAGAGTTATGAGGCCATTTTCTCGCTTTTAAGGGATATGGAAATTGCCGTGGGGGTCATGGCCACTCCCACCACGGAGCTCAGACCAAACCCAATTACATGGGAAAGTCAGGTGGAAACCAACGCAGAACGTAAAATTCCTGGAGGAAAACCCGGCATTAAAATAAGTTATCGTTTGAATGAAAACCTGAAAATTGCCTATGGAATCCACAACCAGGACAATAGCCTAGTACAGCATTTCAAAATCCAATACAAGGCATTTGCACTATCCTCTTTCTTTAAGGATGGTAAATTTTTTCTTGCGGCAAAATGGCGCTATAAAAACAATGATTTTATTATGACACGATATGATGGTAATACTGCTTTATCCGTTAGTATTCGAATTTCTTCGCGTTACCGCTTGTATTTGGATATGGGGTATGATGATCGGCTTGGAAAATTTGTTTTTGGCGAGTGGGGCCTTAGGAGGCATTTTCCGAATGACAAACTCCTAACGGGCTTTTTTTCCATTAGCTATAACAAGAATTTAAATCAGCTTTTAGGAGGATTATTTATCCATATCTGAGCAATCCGTGCCGCTGAAATATATGGTGCTGCAGTGGTGATAAAAGTCTTTGAGCTGCAACATAATCTGCTGGAGCTTAGCTAAAGTCTTATGTAATTTTCTAAATTGAGATTGAAAGTTGACAATACGTCACTTGGTATTCATTCTATTGAAAATTTAGGGCAGTGATTGCTCATAAATACAGATTTTATTTACGAAACAGAAAAGTGACGTAAACAGCTCAAGTACAACGTTCATGTGACTAATTTTGCTGGCAAGCGTTCTTTACGTTTCTTTTTAAAATAGGGAGCACCTCAGTTTCAAACCACTCATTTTTTTTGAGCCATATGTTGTTTCTGGGTGAGGGGTGTGGCAGCACAAAATATTTTGGATAGTAGTCCTTCCAATTCCTTACCGTTGCTGTTAAATTTTTCTTTCTTAGATCTCTAAGGAAGTATTTCTGGGCATACTGCCCTATTAAAATGGTCATCTCCACATGCTTCAATTCCTTCAGGATCCTATCCATCCATGTTTGGGCACATTTGGGTCGGGGGGGAAGATCCCCTGACTTTCCCTTTCCGGGAAAACAAAAATCCATTGGGACTATAGCCACCCTATCCTGGTCATAAAAATCTTTGTCTGAAATATCCATCCATTCCCTTAGCCTTCTCCCACTGGGGTCGTTCCATGGTATTCCCGATTCTATTGCCTTGATACCCGGTGCCTGGCCAACAACCAAAATTTTGGATTTTGACGAAAAATTTAAAAGTGGTTTTGAATTAGGTGGATCGCATCCTTCACAAATGTCAGAATTGATGATTTCTTTTAGTAAGAGTTCAGCTGAGCCCATTTTAGTTTACCAGCTCTTTAATTTCTATATCCTTGTAACTGATTTTCATAATTTCTGGTGCGTGGATCTGTAGGCCAATATGTCCAGCAACACAGGCCACATTTTTATTCTTGTGGTTAAGGTCATCAAACCATCCACTGCCATTGTATTCGGTTACCTTTGATCCATTTATCCAAACGGTCAAGCGCGTATCCACAAATTCAATAAGCATTTCATTCCATTGGGGAGCCCAGTATGTCCATTCTTTGGAAGTCTCTTTGACTAACCATTCCCGTGACCCAATGGTTTCATCATATATTGCTCCATCCCAACCCCTTGAAGAAATATCTACTTGTGGTCCATTCAAAACACCTTTACCATCATGTGCTGTTGGATCCCACAAGCCCCGTAGGACCACACCACTATTGCATGGGTTTCCTTCCTCAACCTGATATTTAAACCTAAGCTTAAAATTATAATATGTCTTATCTGAGTATAACCATATTTTTTGGTGTGTCGTATCAAAGGTTTGGCCCACAACCACACCTTCTTCAACAAACCAGGCCTTTTTATCCTTATCCTCTTCGTGGCATTTTACCGTCCATTGGGACAGGTCTTTACCATTAAATAAGGATTGCCAGCCTTTATCTTTAGGAATAGCTGAACATCCTGACAATAATATTACTGCTATTATCATCGAGGTTTCTTTAAGGGTCATTGTCTTATTTCTTAGTTTTTATTATCGAAGTTTTTTCAGACAGATCATAAAAAGTCAGGAACCATAGCCGCTATCAAATTTAAGTCTAATTACATAATAGAAAGAATTAAGTCCAAAGAAGTAGTATCCGGTATTTAGAAAAACATAAATTTCAAAACATATTTTTGTACTTTCAAAACAAAAACATGAGGTTGAGCGTTAGTCACAACAACTTTTTGACCTATTTGGGTATTTTGGGAATAGGTTTGGTGATAGTATTTGCTATGAGCGTTATTTCAGGGTTTAAGACCAATACTACAATTAGCCCGATAGGGGAAAAGACCAAGACCTTGCGCCATCTGGTGTTGTTCAAATTTAAGGATGGAATTACGGAAGAAAATCTAAAAACCATGGAAAGTGCCTTCGCGGCATTACCGTCAAAAATTCCTGAAATTGTGGCTTTTGAGTGGGGTACCAACAATAGCTCCCTAGGCAAGAACAAAGGATTTACCCATTGTTTTTTTGTAAGCTTTGAAAACGAAAAAGGCCGGGAAATTTATTTGCCCCACCCAGACCATAAAGCATTTGTTGATTTAGCTTCCGCATATATCGAAGATGCATTGGTGCTGGATTATTGGCCGGAATAATCTGTTCAATTTAGGCTGGGGACTGTATATTTTCCATTATGGTATATAGCAGTTTTTCGTTTACTTCAAAACTTCAACTGTGTCTGGTTTTTCCATAAAATAAAGAACCACGCCGTGTAGGGCGTGGTTTCCTGCTTGATGTGACCTCGGCAGGATTCAAACCTGCAACCTTCTGAGCCGTAATCAGATGCGCTATTCAGTTGCGCCACGAGGCCTAATATTTTGTTTTCTCCATCTTCTCCCAGCCACAGATTTTAAGTATTTTTCCCTTTTTCTTGCTGCTGTTCTGGTATCAAAAACTTCTTGATGAACAATCACCCACGGAATATTTCTCTGGGTAGATTTTGTTTTACCAGTATTATGCTCGCCCAGTCTTCGTTTTAAATTTTGGGTCATTCCAACATAACTGGAATCACTTTTTGAACTATAAAGAACGTAAACATAAAACATATTCTCTGTTCTATGCGCCCCGCCCGAACGTGCCGTTCGGTACGGGTGGGCACGAGGCCTTTTAAATAGGGGGTGCAAATATATTTCTTTTTAAATTTATGGCAAAACGAGGCAATCAAAAAACCAATGGATTTCAGTGAATATATACGCGATGTAAAGGACTTTCCAAAACCAGGGATTCTTTTTAAGGATATTACACCCCTTCTTCAGGACGCCGAAGCACTCAAGAAAGCTTCTGAGGTACTTTATGGCTTTATTGACAATCAACCTATTGACAAAGTTGTGGGCGTAGATAGTAGGGGCTTTATATTTGCCCCACTATTGGCCTATAAACTGGATGCCGGTTTTGTGCCCATACGTAAGAAGGACAAGCTTCCATCTGACAAACTCTCGGAATCCTATGATTTGGAATATGGTACCGACATATTGGAAATCCATGCTGATGCCATACATAAAGGCGAACGCATTTTGGTGCATGACGATGTATTGGCAACGGGCGGCACAGCTGAAGCGGTATGCAAACTGGTTGAGCGGTTAGGTGGTGAAGTCGTTCAATGTAACTTTATCATACATCTCAGTTTTTTAAAAGGAAGGGAAAAACTGAATGGGTATTCCGTGAAGTCCTTATTAACCTACTAATTCAAAGCATTTTTGGTTACATAGGCTCGCCATCCAATGATGGCCAACTGCCATTTTTTTGCTTGGGTCAAATCCAATCTTCGTTTGGTGAATGAAGGGAGTATAACTTTATTAAGCTTAGCCAGAGCGGTAAAAAAGGTTTTTTTCATGGGTGGATATCCAATCGGTTCTTCTGCCTAAAGGTAACCAAAATCTATATGGCCCATTTCCCTCAGTCAACCCTATCGTATACGCATTGGTAGGTTTAGGGCACTAAATGGCTATTTTAGGTATAGACCATTCAAGGTAGCTTTACAAGGAATTTAAAAATTTTCAAGATGAAAACAACGATGCGATTTCTCTTAGCACCTTTGATGGTATTGGTTGTAATACCCTTTTTTACTACAATACCCACCTCAAAGCCAAAAAGAACATTAGAATCCGAAAAAGGTTGTGTATTCATGACGGTTATGGGGGAACAACCCACCCAAGGGTTCCATCTTTATAAGTCTGACCGGAATATACAATTGTCCGTTAGGGACGGCTTTTTATGGTTATCCCGAGCCCAATTGGCTAATGGCGGTTATGGTGCTGGTAGCCATAGCGCACAGCATATCAGAGATCCCCATGACGTAGGTGCGGACCCCGCCACTACGGCCATGGTGGGAATGGCACTCTTAAGAAGCGGTACAACTTTAAAAAAAGGGCCTCACGCCCAAAATCTTAAAAAGTTAGTCGGTTACTTGTTGGAGACCATTGAAAAGGTTGAAAATGGGGATAGGTATATTACAAAGACCAGAAATACCCAGATACAGACCAAATTAGGTGAAAATATTGATGCTGTTTTGGCCGCACAGTTTCTTTCCAATCTTGTGGATAAGGATTTGCAGGGGATGGATAAAAAAAGAATTATACGTTGTTTGGATAGTTGTATTGCCCGTATCCAAGAAGGAACCGATGTCAATGGAAAGCAAAAAGGAGCCGGGTGGGCCGGTGTTTTGCAGAGTGGTATGGCCAATAGCGCGCTGGAATCTGCCCTAGCGGTGGGTGCTCCTGTGGATAGGGAAGTTTTGGAAAGGTCAAGAAAATACCAAAAGGAAAACTATCATGAAGATGGTTCAGTTAAAACGGATGATGGAGCCGGTATCATTCTGTATGCAGTAAGCGGCAGTGTTAGGGCCACGGCCAAAGAGGCTCGCAAAGTGAAAGCTGATATCAACAAAGCAAAAGCTGAAGGGAAGCTAGCCGAGGATGCTGCTATAAATGCCGAAACCCTTGAAGAAATAGGATATGTACGGGGCGAAGCACAAAAATACGGGACGGCATATCAGGTATATGAATCAGCAAAGGCAACCGCACAACAAGATGAGGTTTTGGACGGTTTTGGAAATAATGGGGGAGAAGAGTTTTTAAGTTACCTACAAACAGGGGAATCCCTCTTGGTCAATAAGGATGACGACTGGAAAAAATGGTACGACGATATGAGCGGGCGTATTTTAAAAATTCAAAATTCGGATGGCAGCTGGAATGGGCATCATTGCATTACCAGTCCTGTATTTTGCACGGCTACCAGCCTACTGCTGTTGACCATAGAAGAAGACATGGATTTTTTACAAAAAGTTGGTGCGTAAGGATGATCAACCTAGTATTGGTAGTTAAAAAACCCGGTCAAAGACCGGGTTTCGTTTTTGGTTACTTGTTGGAATTACCTCCAATCATTTTCTTGGCGGGTTCGGCACCAATCAATGACCCCATTAAATTGCTTTTCTCGGATTTGTCCCCACTTCATTCGATGTAAATTTCAGGTGGCTTACTTTTTAGTAGACCTGCCACACCAACAGCGGTCTTATATTCCCACTCTGCATGCTCTTTGTGGTGCGGAACCCTTTTAAAAGGCCCAAATTTTTAAAAATTGGTTTGAGCGCTAAAGTGGCCAAACCAAAGACAGCAAGAAGTACTCCAAAGAATGTTAATATAGGCTTGTAAATTTAAAGCCTGCCTTAACGGCAGACAGGGGTTGGACAATTATTTTTTTGGAAATTCACCCGAAAACTTCCGGCGGGATTTTAGGTAAGGACTTCCCGCCTTGGTTTCCACTTTTGCTGATTAGGCAATTTTTTGATTGATTGCTGATTAGGCTTTTTTCGATTGATTGTTGATGAAACAATTTTTTGATTGATGGTTTTCCTTGTAGGATAATGGAATTAGAATAAGATCATTATCAAAGAAAGAATTAATGTAAGCACCAATTTGGCTAGGTTAATCATGACTATCTGTTTTGATTTGGGTTCAGGAGAAGAAACTAACCCTACCATTCCGTTGGCCACGGTAATTCCGAAGTAGTTATTTGGATCGATATTGGTTGCTGAGATTTCCCAGTCTTTACTTTGACTGGCAGTCGTTAACGTTTTAAATAAAAGGATCAGAAATATACTATTCCTCATATCAATTCATTTTGTACAGTTGAATGGAATCGTTGTTCAAAGTAAAAATAAGATACTTTTCTTTGCTGATAGTCAAAGTATCAAAGTTACTTACCTGCCCAACTATGGACAAGCCAGAGGTATTATTATCAATGTAATTAAAGCTCTTACCCGCTACTGAAAAAGCAGTAGAACCAAAATCCGCATCATACCGACCTAGGTTAATATGAGTATTGGTATTATTACCAATTGTAATCATATCTACCCAATCATCCTTATTAAGATCTGTCAACAAGATAGAGTTGATATTTGAGTATTGCATTTGCGTCGGGAGGGGTACCCTTGTATATTGAGTAGAATCATTGAAGAAGATCATTGACTGCAGCTCTTCAACAGATTTTTCAATGGTTTCTGCGCTTTGTTTGACCAGCGAAGATATTCCAATTACATCTGTGGCAAACTTTTGATAGCTCGTGTAGCGACGTTTAATAGACACCAATTGCTTTTCTAATTCATCTTTGGTAAATAAAGGAATATATCTGCCATCAATATGATGCATGATAATGGACTCTTTAGTCCCGTTTTTATCGAAATCATCCACATACATTTTTAATGGATACTCCGGTGAAGCCGAGAACTTATTATTCGAGCCTATGTTACCTGCTAGCAGATCTTTATCTCCGTCTTGATCAAGATCATAGGCTTGCAACGTATTCCAAAACCCTGAGCTATTGGCTATTATAGTCTGGTCGCTGAAAGCGCCGGAGTCATTGATAAAAGTTGTAATGGGCATCCAGTGTCCGGCCAAGATCAGATCTGAATCACCGTCGTTGTCGAAGTCAATCCAGGTAGCTGATTTAACCATTCCAATACCCGCTAATTCAGGGGCTATTTGATTGGTTATATCTTTGAAGCCACCTTTGCCATCATTCTGTAATAGAACGCCACCTCCATTTTGACCATATGCACCGAAAGGTCCCTCATATCCTATGAAAATGTCAAGATCACCATCGTCATCAAAGTCATAAGGCGCCACACAGGTAGAATTCTCTCTTATCTCGGGAAATGTATTATTTAAAATGAAATTACCGTCCTCATTCAGATATAATCGATCCTGAAGTAATGGGTGGCCCGAAGGGTATTCATGACCTGCACTTAGTACAATTAAATCCAAGTCGTTATCTCTGTCTACATCCAGTAGCAGTGAAGCCACATCTTCGAATCTTTGACTTGATTCCAGCTCTTTACGTTCGAAGTAACTTCCTTTTTGAAGAAAAAACGAGGATAATTGTCCTTTTGCACCACCTAAAAAAACATCATCTAATCCGTTCTCATCCACATCTCCAACGGATAGCGCAGGACCACCAGTTGATAATTTGTAAGGCCTTAAATAATCTACATTGAAATCATTATAGTTATTTTCTTCATGTTTCCATTCCAGTGGAGATACGGATCTGGCAAAATAGGTTTTAGCCGACTCATTGTTCTTTGGACTACTCGTCGTTGGCTCTTTTATGCTCAGCCATTGATTAACCTCTATATTTTCCAGTAGCTGATATTGGCCATTGGGCCAATAAATCTCAAGTGTATCAATGAGCTTGCAGGCGCCTAATCCTATGGTCAAATCAGGAGAAACTGATGATTGAAACCCTTTACTAGCTCCGATCCGATAGGTGATTTGGCCCTCTTCATTCTTAATCACCACTTTAGCTCCTACTGAATGAACATTATATCCGTTTCCCATTAAGGACAGCTTTAAATAATTATTGCCATTGGATTCAGTGTTATTCTTGTAGACAAAAGCTACAGCATTTATATTGTTTATGATAAGGTCAAGATCTCCATCATTATCAAGGTCAGCATATGCCGCTCCATTAGAGTACGAGGGCTGATTTAATCCCCATTCATCATTTACCGACTGCCAGGTAATTCCATCAATATTTTTAAAAGCTTCATTGGGGATTTCGAGTTCTGGCATGCGCTTGATCATCTCGGCATCTATACTGTCTTTGTTATTTACTGTATACCGGAAGTCCGAAAGGTTAGAAATGTACTGAATATAATCGAGGTCGTTGGGTCGTTTAACAATACCATTGGATATAAAGAGGTCTTTAAAACCATCGTTATCAAAATCAGCTAAAAGTGGTGACCAGCTCCAGTCGGTTGCTGACAGACCGGCTTGCAAAGCAATATCAGAAAAAACATCATTGCCCCTATTCAACTGGAGTGTATTTCTGGCAAGCTGATGACCATAACCATAACTAAGTTTTATTTCATTTATCTCTGATTTGTCCTCACCTCCGGATTTCATCAATATTTCTGAATTCGCCGGTAACATGTCGGTAGTGAATATATCCATCCAGCCATCATTATTGACATCTGCGATATCGTTACCCATAGAGTAGCGACTGCTGTGTCCCATCATTTTCTCAAGCGATTCGATAAATGTACCGTCCTTGTTATTGATGTAGAGATAGTCATTCTCATGGAAGTCGTTTGAAACATAGATATCCGGCCAGCCATCATTATTGACATCTGCTGCTGAAACTCCTAAACCGTAACCAATTTTACTATTGTAAATGCCTGAAGTTGCGGTTACATCTTTAAATTTTAAAACGCTTTGGGCTACCTGACTCTGAAGCAACAGATCGCCTGCTCTGGCATCCTTGAATTCTCGCCTCTCAGCACTTCCGTAAGAGTCAACCGAATGTACCGAGTGGTTCAAAAGATAAACATCCAAATCCGAGTCGCGGTCGTAATCAAAAAAAACAGCCTGTGTGGCAAAACCTGAAAAGTTTAATCCATAATCCTTAGATGACTCCGTAAAACTTAGATCACCGTTATTTATGAAAAGCTCATTATGCCCTCGGGCGCCCTTATATCCCGAAACATTGCAGACGTAGATATCTAAAAGGCCATCTCCATTAACGTCAGCCATGGTCACGCCCGTAGACCAGTTGCCTTTACCTGCCACATTGGCTTCTTCCGTAACGTCTTTGAACTGGAAACCTCCCAGGTTCAAATACAGTTTATTTGGTTTTTGATTTGCTGTAAAATAGATATCCGGTAAGCTGTCGTTATTTAAATCACCAACAGCAACACCTGCGCCATTATAAAAATAAAGGTACTCCAGTATGTTGAAGTCGGCACTAGATTGGAGATCGTTAGAAAAATCAATACCCGAGTCGATGGGCTTCACTTCTGAAAAAAGCTTGGTCTTTATCTCAGTTTCCTCTCGAGTGCATGATAGTGCAAGGACGGTCAGAAAAAGAACAGAAATACGCATTCTAATAGGCAAATGACAACATGGTGTTGTTGTTTCTGGCAACAAAAACTTTTTGACCAATTACAGCGATGTCACGAACCTGGCCAGTAACTTGAAACCCCGATTGTTTTGCACCAATGGAAACGAACGAGCCATCGCCCAAGCCTTTTAATAAATGGCCATAAGATGCATCATATCTGCCGGCTTCGGGTTTCGCTTCAAAAAAATTTCCACCGATTAATAGGTCCATAATATCGTCTCTGTCAAAATCATTAATCGCCACACCGAACATGGGCGCCATCTGCGCTTCTATTGGCAACTCTTTAATTTCAAAACTATCGCCATTGTTTATGGCAACAACCGATCTCAGGAAATTAACTTCGTGTTTTACCGACTGATCTAGTAATTCCGGCTTAAATATTTGATCAATGCTTCTGTCGTTATAACTCTGATACTTGAGATAAGTCTTTTTAAGTTGGGGAAGTTGAGCCACTAGTTCGTGCTTTAGGGTTAGTGGATAATATTTATCAGCTTCTTTTTGACAGAATATATGTTCAATGGTCCCGTTTCCATCAAAATCATTGACATAAAGACGCAAAGACTTGTCAAAACTTGCGTCAAAGCGAGAATTCAATCCATGATTTAAGAAAATCAGATCACTATCTCCGTCATTGTCCAGATCGGCTGACTTTACGGTATTCCACCAACCACTTAAAGAATCAAAAGAAGTTGAAGCCTCTTTAAAAGATCCACTTTCATTAAGAAAAACCTTAGGAGACAACCACTCGCCCAAGACGACAAGGTCCTGATCATTATCACCGTCAATGTCTACGAATTCTGAGTCACTTATCATCCCAAACTCTTTTAACCCAGGCGCAATATCCGCAGTGCCGTCAACGAAGTTACCGGCGCCGTCATTTAGCAAAACGTAACTATCGGGAGACATTCCATATTCGAAGACCTTAGTTCTTGATCCAAGAAACAAATCCAAGTCACCATCTCCGTCAATATCAGAAGCAGAAACTGTCGAGGTGTTGGAGAGATTTGATCTCAGGAAAGGCAAATCGCGGGATGAAAAAACACCACCTCCTTCGTTGATATACAGTCTGTCTCGCAACTCAGGAGTTCCTCTCGTAAACTCATTACCACCGCTAGTTACGAATAAATCTTGATCACCATCGGAGTCCACATCTAAGAAAATGGCATCTGTATCTTCATGTCTCTTGAAATCCAGAAAAGCCTGATTATCAACTTCAAACCCCTGATCACTTTGCACTAAAAGTGCACCTGGCTGCCCCTTTGCCCCACCAACGTACATATCCGGCATGCCATCATTATTGATATCTCCGATCGCAAATTTTGGGCCCTGGGTCGAAAGCATATGATAGGTTAATCTGTCTCTGTCGAAATCGACAAAACTATTTTCTTTGTGCGTAAAATCCGGAGGTGGTACCGCCTTGAAAAGGGGGTGATACTCTTTTTTATTCATTCTAACGGAATCCCCACCCTCTTTTATATCTAATGTCTGATTTATCCGGACGTTCGGGAAAACCGACTCTTTAAGGGAAGGCCATATAACTATCAAAGAATCGATAGTTTGAATTTCTCCAAGGCCAATGAGTATGGTAGGATCAATGGATGACTGAAAACCTCGTATTGGCATTTGTTCAGCATAAATTACCTCCGTACCCGAGACTACCTTTATCTTCGTACCAATGGCATGGGTATTTTTCCCTTCACCTCTCAGTTTTATTCGTAAGTAGTTGCTGGTTGAAAGATCGCTATTATTTTTATAGATACTGGATGCCGTATTTAAATTGTTTATCACCAAATCCAAATCACCGTCGTTATCCAAATCACCATAAGCTGATCCATTTGAGTGTACAGGTTCGGACAAACCCCACTGATCCGCAAAGTTGCTGAATCGTAGATTCCCTTCATTTTTGAAAAAATAATTGGGAATAGGAGTAATAGGGATAGGATCAATTAACGCGTTATAATCAACTCCATTTACAGTTATGATCTTTGCTTTTGTCTCATCATCAGCAATAAAATTCAAATAGTCCAGGTCAGTGATGTCCTGATAAATGCCATTCGCAACAAAGATGTCTTTAAGTCCATCATTATCTGCATCGAAAAACAAGGCTCCCCAACTCCAGTCTGTAGCCTCAACACCTGCAAGCCGTGCTATTTCACTAAACGTACCATCGCCATTATTCAGGTGAAGCATGTTTCGGTTATACTGGTAGTGATAGCCGTTTTTTACGTTGTAGGTAATCTTATCCCAATTTTCAAAGGTGGTTACCTGCTTGAGTCGTTTTAATGGCTCAGGCAGCATATCGGTGACAAAGATCTCAGGATAACCATCGTTGTTAATATCTGCCATATCCGCCCCCATAGAAGCGGCGCTTATTGAATTCATTCTGGACTCTAAGACCTCATCAAAGGTGTCGTCTTGATTATTTATGTACAGGTAATCCCGTTCAAAAAAATCATTAGAAACAAAAATGTCCTGCCAACCATCCAGATTAACATCCCCAACAGTTACACCAAGTCCAAAACCAATAACACTGCCGTAAATCCCGGCAGATTCGCTGACGTCAGTAAAGCTTCCGTTATCATTTCTATAGAGTTTATCGCCTCCAATGCTATCCCTTTCGTCACGAATATTGTTCATTTGGTTGAATGTACCAATCGCCTTAAAAGAATTATTAAGAAGGTAAGCATCCAAGTCTCCGTCCTTATCGTAATCGAAAAAGGCAATGTGGGTACTTAATCCTTTGTCTGCCAATCCGTATTCTTCAGCCCGTTCCGTGAAGGTTAGATCACCATTATTTATGAATAGTTCATTTTGCTTGTTGTCGCCTTGTACATCACCGGAATTACAAACGTAAATATCTAACCAACCATCGCCATTCACATCAGCCATTGCCACACCAGTACTCCAGGCTTTATCCCCTTGCACTCCGGATGAACTACTTATGTCTTCAAACCTGAGATTGCCCTTATTAAGAAATAACCGGTTGGACTTTTGATTTGCTGAAAAATAAATGTCTACGAGCCCATCATTATTTATATCACCTATCGCTACACCTCCTCCATTGTAGTAATTCCGGTAAGTGTAGATATTAAAGGCTGAATCAAATTCTAAAGAGTTAACAAAATCCACTCCGGTAGAAGAGACATCCAACTTAGTAAAAAGGGTATTTATGGGCTCCTCCTCACTTTGACAAGCCCAAAATAAAACTAAAATGAAGAGTATATTAACTGTTGTTTTTTTGATCACGTTCTTTCTTTTTCTTTGCCTTTGCTTCAAGGGCTTCATCCAGGATCGTCATATCGGTAATGTCCACCCGCACCTCTTTGATGCTCTTCTTAAAGATTCGTATCCTTCGATTACCATCAACTTTAACCCAAAGCTTCTGCGATTTGTCATCATTTTCAGCCAATACAAAACCAGGACCATACCACCTCTCCATAAGGTTTTTAACGTCTAGTTCGAGACTATCGACCGCCAGGTGTTTAGTCCAAGGCGCCCAGCCTTTATAAAGAAAGTTAATCGGCATTTGATAGATCTTTGAGTTATGGAACTCAGGATAGAATCTCATAATTGCCTGATGCTTGAGCTCACCAGAATCCAGTTTATACTCAACAGAAAGGTTGCTCGGTCCCTGGATAACCAGGCCTTCTTTATTCATTTGCCAACATATGTCGAAAAAATCTTTGACTTCGGTTCCAAAATGAAGATTCAAAAAAAGTGAATCATATCTTTCGCCACTTGATAGTCCCGCTTCAAGTTTGCGCGCGTACTCCGATTTTTGACAAGCGTTTAAAAAAAGGCTTATAAATATAGCTACAGCAATAACTTTAAAAATTACCAACCTCATAGGCTTTCAATACATCATTATTTAAAGCAAAAAGGACAATCACGCGATCACCTACTTTTATATGTTCTATATCCCGTACTTCACCCTTAACCAATAATCCCGATTTCTCGGCATCAAGAAACTCAAAACCTTCAGCCCCTCTGTTTATAAAAACCTGGCCGTAAGTTCCGAGGTTAGCGCCAAATTCAGGCTTAATTCGACTTTGATTACCGCCGACCAACAAATCTACTAATCCATCTGCATTGACATCAACAATATCTGCTGCAAAAACACTCGAAAACTGCAGTTCTATTGGCATTTTCACGGGCTCAAAAGTACCCTGCCCGTTACTTAAATAAAGCTTTGATGATAAAGTTTGTGCTTCCAATTTGATACCAGTATCGAGAATTGATTTATCAATTAAGTCAAAAATCGATGCTTTGGAGTAAGAGGCGTAGTCATTGAATTTCCGGGCAAGATTGGGGAGTTGCTTAATCAAATCCTGCCTTTGGTGAATAGGAACCTGCTTTCCGTTTTCATATATGCAGGTGATATGCTCCAATCTGCCATTTCCGTCAAAATCGCCAACATACATGGTGAGAGGTTCCTCAGGCGATCCCTTTAACCTTGTATTTTCTCCGGAATTCCCAACAAACAAATCGGGGATACCATCATCATTAAAGTCTGCGACTTCTACAGTCTTCCAATGTCC
>JBCBZA010000240.1:0-3711 GCA_039815575.1 Bacteroidota bacterium
AGTTCAAGACCAATTCCCCTTCGCTAGCTCCGCACATGTGGAATCCTATGATAGGCGCGGAATGGATACTCACAAGAAGAGGACTCGGTGCTA
This sequence comes from Bacteroidota bacterium, assembly GCA_039815575.1. Classification (GTDB taxonomy): domain Bacteria; phylum Bacteroidota; class Bacteroidia; order Flavobacteriales; family Flavobacteriaceae; genus Croceivirga. The sequence goes on from JBCBZA010000240.1 coordinate 94, forward strand.
CAAACCATTTCGAAGCTGGCGCTTTTCAGTAATGATGATTCCGCTCAAAGTATCATTGGTAAAAGTTTCTGTTTTCTGCTGAAAAGGCATTTGAATTGATTTAATTTTTTCTACATCACTTGTTGTATTATCACCAATGATGGTCTTTAAATTAAATTCGGATTTAATGCCCAACGCATTATTCCAATCACCGTGTTTGGTGGTCGCCTTTAGGTTTGCATCGATTAGATCTGATGTGTTTTCAATCGATTTTGTGCATGAGGATAGCACCAGTATAAATACAATTGCGAAGGAAATTCTCATGTTTATTTATTATTTTTTGATTCGGTTAACCAGTATTCCAAGCTACGCTCTTATTTGGTGTTCTTGAACGATAAAGAAACCACCCTTTTTTTTAGATAAATCGAATTTTATTAATATGATTTTACTAATGGCACGCGGTGAGCTCTTTATCATATTTATTTCCTCCAAGCAATCCATTCGTTGTCTAGACAATAGACAGATTTTAGATGCTAGAATAAAAATGGAAGTACGGTTCCCTATTTCAATCACTCATTTTTTCGGCAGGATATTTGTTTTCACCCATTACCCAATTCAGTGTTTTAAATTCTTGTCCTTTTAAATCTTCAAATTCCAAAATCACCCAACTTTGTGGGTAGAAGAATCGATTATCACCAATAGGGATCAATACATCCCGCTGCGTTTTATTTGGATTGCCGTAGGCCAATTTGTTGTCGCGAACTTCAACCTCCCCGATAGGCCCAAATCCAAAATCATAGATCCCAACATATTTCTTTAGATCATCCGGATGTATGTCTTTTTTTTGACTGAAATAATTTTCTGGAGCAGCAACTTCCTCTCCCTTAAAAATGGTATACACGGCATCAGAAATTGGTAGTGCAATATTTGAATAGTGGTTTCCAAGTACAATGACCGTTACGCCATCATGATATTTGTGTGTAATTTGATGACAGAAACCTTGCACACGACCGTTTGCGGAAAATATTTTTTCCCTGGCATTACCTACAATATTTGGGAGCAGCTCCAAGCTGGTTTTGGTCAGTAGTTTTTCAGAAACCAAGGCATTGGTAAATAAGGCCAAATCCACCAATGATGAATAAAGTGATCCTCCACCAATTTTGATATCCATGTTCACAAAATCAGCATTCGTAAGCTCCGCATTAGCATCAAACATGTAGCCACTTACGCGATTAGGAAGTATCTCACTCGTATCATCAACGCCGGTATTTGTCATTTTTAGTGGATCAAGGATAGTTTCTTTAAGGTATGAGCCATATGATTTTTGAGAAATACGTTCTATGATATAGGCCAATAAAACATAACCAGAATTGCTATAACTATACTTCTTACCTGGGTTGAAATCGAGTTTTTTGTTCTTAAAAAGATCAATTATTTCATTCAAGGAATAATCAAACTTTATGAGTTCATTATAGTTTGGATAACTGTTTAAATGAGGAATTCCCGAGGTATGATTGATAAGATGACCAATGGTTATCTCAGTACCCCTTGGATAATCTGCTATGAAATGAGAAAGCGGATCATCAATTTTCAGTTTTCCGTCCTCAACTAACTTCAATACGGCAACTTCCGTGAAAACCTTAGAAACAGAAGCGATTCGAAACCTCCCATGTATCGAATTCTTTATATTCCATTCTCGATTGGCCAGACCATAGGAATTTTCAAAAATAGGGGCACCATCTTTATATATTCCAATTGCTCCGCTCCACGCATTCATTTCAATCAATGGATTCAGGTAGGCTCCTATTTTTGTTGCCATAGCAGAATCTTGGCCAAAAGAATTTCCCACAAAGAGAAATAGGCAGAGTCCTATGAGTGCACACAATTTTGAACATTTTATTATGCTCATGGGCTAGGGGGATTAAAATTTTGTAGGGTTAGGTTGGTATTCGGGATCATTTCGCTCCAAATGGTAGCATTCAAAAATTGTCCTGTTTTTTCGTTTCGTTCAATTTGGGTAAACGGATACAAGACGCCGTTTACTGCTTTGTAATCCGAATAAAGGACAATAAAATCTACATCTTCCCCTTTGGCATGTATAGGCATCACCTTGCGCTGGGCAATCATTAAATGGGAGTTGGTATCAAAATAGAAGTTGGTAACGTATTCCGTATTTTCAAAAGGCATGGTTACCGAGATATCATATGCCTGAAGGCCTCCAATTTCTTTGGTTCCTATCAGCTTTATTTGATATCCCTTTTTTTCCGCATCAATGAAGGGAAAATCAAAATCACTTGCCACTACAATGGCTTCTTTAGCTTCCCCTTCACTAATAATAAGTCCTTTGTCTCTGTGGTATTCCCAGGCGGTTCCATCAAAACCTTCTTCAAAATCTACTCGCTCAAGGTTACCAACCTTTCTATAATTAGGGCGCATTCTAAGTTGTTGCGCATCTAAGACCAAATTGTAAGCAGGCTCAATATAATTTCCATTTTTGACTAAAGAATTTACCTTTTGAAGGTTTTCATAACCTCCTATTGCCGTAAGGTAATTTCCTACGATTTTATCTGTGGTCATGACCTCTTCCTTTTCAGGACTACAAGACAAAACCAACAAGAATAAAAAGGCAAAACAGTATTTTTTAGCGAGACAGTTCATAGGCCTTTTCCAAATGATTTTTTACAGTTGCATTAAAATCTTCAGCTTGCTCAATCCTAATCCTATGGGACACCATACTATTAAAGCTGCCGGAAGGTTCCAAATCTATTGATGTGTCTTTGGGGAATTTTAAACCCAAATCTATTCGAGTTTTTGTAGACGGTTGGACAATGGCATACTGCTTTTTTGTTTTAACGCTTACATAAGCCTTTTTGGGGACAAGTTCCGTGCCTTCCAAGGAAAGTAAAAAACTTGAAATTTCTTTGTAGATTTCAAAAAGATGTTCCTTTCCCTTGTACTGACTTTCAATGGGATCGTCTTTAGAATTTTCATCGGCTGTAAGCTTACTTTTGAGTGCTAAAAGATTTGCAAAGCCGTGTGACAAGGCATATTTTTCTTTAACGAACTTTATTTTAAGATTGTGTTTTTCCAGATTCTGCGACCTAATATCAGCAATGATAGTTTCTGGATTTAATCCTGTTTTTTCTTCAATGCTTTTGAGCATTTTTTTCTGCATTTCTTCTGTACTGGCCATGTGATTTATCTAATTATTAAGTTGCCATAAGGTGTTGATGATTTTCCACTTTCCATTGATTTTCCCCAAATGCATATAATCGACCCACCCTTCAGCTACCAACTTGATATTAGCGGTCTTATCCATCATATCCAAAAAGAAAATATCTTTTTTGGAATTGGCATCGTATTTTCCTTTTGAATTGAACACCTTGCTCAAATTGGCCATTTCCTCATAGCTCATTCCTTGAAGGTATTCTGAGCCATCTGAAAATTTTTGTATTGTTCTTTTGGCCAGTAATCGATGAATGCTCCCCTGTCCCTTTTCGGGCTTTGTCAAATAGAAGCTTTCATTATAGTTTGTTACTGTTACTAATACTTCCAATGAATCGGCTTTTGTTTGCCCCTGCAAGGATTGAAGGATGGTCAAACAGAAAGCAATAGTGAAGATTTTTTCCATCAATGGAT